>NZ_NVPT01000051.1 GCF_002802985.1 Geodermatophilus chilensis
CGGCCACCGGCCTTCGACGTGGAGTCCTACAAGCAGCGAAACACCGTCGAGCGCGCGATCAACAAGCTCAAGGACTTCCGGGCGGTCGCAATGCGCACCGACAAACGCGAGTTCGTCTTCCGCGGCACGATCGACGTCGCCTCGATCAAGATCTGGCTCCGCCACCCCGCCGACCACGATCTATGAGACACGCCCTAGCTTGCTCAGGCTCCCAGTCCCAGGGGAAGGGCGGCTTGGGATGGACGCAGCTGTCCCGCAGCCCGATCCCCGTCCGGGACGTCGTAGTGGGACAGCCGCGAGGCGCTGGTGGCGGCTGCCACCGCCGGGCGCGACCTTGCGTGCTACTCCAGTCGGCCTGGTGACAGTAGCCTTCGAGGACCTCTCACGGAGGAGCGCAGCACGTGGACGTTGACTTCCTGCGCAGCCTGGCTGATCAGGCCGTCGAGTGCGACGAGCCGATCCGGCCGCTTGTGAAGCGCCGGGCGCACAGGTTCCCGCTCGCCTACCGCTGCCCCAACTGCGACGAGACGTTCATTGCCAACCGACCCAAGGTCTACTGCAGCCCGCGCTGTCACGATCAGGCGGACCTGGTGCGGTATGAGCGTCGCTACCGAGCCGAGCTCCGCGTGAGTCACCTGCCTCGCATGCTGGCGCTGCGGGCCCTCCCCCCGAGATCCGCGACGCCATCAAGACGAAGTCGATGTTCGCCCTGGGCGAAGGTTATGACGCCAGCGCACGGCGTCTGTCCCCCCAGGAGCGGGACGAGATCTGGCAGCGTGACGACGGTCGATGTGTGTTGTGCGGCGCGCCCGGCGCGGAGATCGACCACATCGACGGGCCGAGCCGGGACCCGAACAACCTGCGGCTAGTGCCGCGGCTGCCAACCTTCGCCCGTCCGTGGGCGATGGGGTCCTCGCTTAAGAGCCCCGCCAGTAGGCACAGCTGCGGCGTTCGGCGTGGCTGAGCGTCGAGGGCAGGCACGAGGGCCACGCTCGCGAAGGTGCTAACGCTCCGTGAGTTGTGGACCGCTGGTGCCTGCCGTCCCATCCTGCATCCTTGACCCGCTGCGCGAGCAGTTCCTCGCGCTGTTGCCGCCGCACGTCGATGAGCATCCGCTGGGCTGTCACCGGCCCCGGATCGATGATGCGGTGATCTTCGACAAGCTCGTCGAGGCGTTGGTCTTCGGCGCCGGATACGAGCGGATCGCCGACGCCGCCTGCTCGGCCACGACTATGCGCCGCCGCCGGGACGAGTGGATCCGGCTGGGCATCTTCGATGCTCTGCGGCTGGCCGCCCTCGACGCCTACGACAAGATGATCGGCCTGGACCTGGCCGACGTGGCGGTGGACGGCTGCACGACCAAGGCCCCCTGCGGCGGGCAGTGCGCTGGCCGCAGCCCGGTGGACCGCGGCAAGGGCGGCATGAAGCGGTCCCAGCTGTCCGACGGCGCCGGCGTGCCGATGGCCACGGTGTCCGCGCCGGCCAACACCGTCGATCACGTCCTCCTGCCAGAGACGTTGGACGCGCTCAAGGACTTCGCCCCCCTGCCGGCCGAGGTGACCGTGCACCTGGACGCCGGCTATGACTACCGGCCCTGCCGAGAAGCACTCGACGAGCGCGGCCTGCGCGGCCACATCGCCGCCCGCGGCACACCCGCACCGATCCAGGTCGGCAAGCGCTGGGTCGTGGAGCGGGCCAACTCCTGGCTCAATGACTTCGGCCGCCTGCGCCGCTGCACCGAACGCCGCCGCGCCTGCGTCGACGCCTACCTGGCCCTGGCCGCGACCATCGTCACCGTCCGTGCTCTACGGCGGGCCGCCTGGTACCTCTACCGCTGGGACACCCGACCAAGATCACCCCGCGTCAGATGACCTACTGGCGGGCGCTCTAAGTGACCACGTCGGCAGGCTGTGGCGGCACTGGCATGACGACGGGCCGCGAGACAAGCAAGATCGTTTTGTGTCTGGGGTTCGCGTCAGGAGCGTGACCCTGCTCTGGACGCGCGATCAGCCGCCGCCCCTTCTCATCCGACAGGCGTCGGGCCCTCATCCGTTCAGCCCCACCCCCAGGGTGGCCTTCACCGGCAGCCTTTGTGGTCAGGACTAGCGTGGCCCGGGTGCGTCGGTCGTGGGGGTGGCTCTGCGTTGGCGTGCTGGCGGGCTTGGCGGCACTGGTCCCGGCGCACTATCTGACGTCCGTCCCGCCCATCGCTCGCGACTACTGGGCGACCGGCGCCCGAGCGGACGCTTTGCAGTCGGCGGGGTGGAACCTGGGATGGTGGTGGGCGCTGTTCGCGGTGACGGCTTGCGCGCTGCTGCGAGCGCCGCGGTGGCCGGCCGTCGTGGTGGCGCTCGGGCTCGGCGCGGCGGCGTCGGCGGTGTCCCTCGTGCACACCGCAGTGCTCTCCGACGACCTCTATCGGTACGCCTGGGACGGCCGCGTACAGGCCGCCGGGATCAATCCCTACCGATATGCCCCGGACGATCCACGGCTCACACCGCTGCGGGAGGACTGGCTGTGGCCATCGGCCCAGGAGTGCGCCGCACGCGGCAAGGACATACCGTGCACGCGGATCAACCGCTCGGGCGTGCCCACCATCTACCCGCCGGCCGCGCAGCTGTGGTTTCGGCTCGCGCACGCCGTTCTCCCCACGGGCAGCCGCGACCTCGGCTACGAGTTGTTGGGCCTTGGCGTGAGCCTGGCGGTCGGGGCGCTGCTGGCGTGGCTCCTCTGGCGCACCGGGCGCGATCCGCGGTGGGTGGTGCTGTGGGCGTGTTGCCCGGTCGTTCCGCTGGAGGCTGTACAGAACGCCCACGTGGACGTCGTCGCCGCGCTGCTCGTGGCCGTGGCCTGCGCCGTGCTGCTGCTGGCGCCGCGGTGGTCCGCCTGCGGTGGCCGGGGTCGCCAGGTGGGTGCAGCGGTCCTGGTGGCCGGGGCGGGGCTGGTCAAGCTGTATCCGTTCGTCCTGCTGCCGGCGTTGGTGCAGCGTTGTCGTCCATCGGCGTGGACGGCCGCGGTCATCGTCGCGGCATTGGCCTACCTTCCGTTCGTCGTCTCGGTCGGCGGTGGGGTGGCCGGCTATCTCTCCGGCTATCTGCAGGAGCAGGGCTACGACGACGGGGACCGGTTCCTGTTGCTGTCGTTGACCGGGTTGACCGGGACGCCGGTGCGGGTGGTGGCCTGGGCGATCGTCGGCGCCGTCGGGATGCTGGCGGTCCTGCGCCGGCTGGGACCGCCGCTGCCCGCTGCGCTCACGGTGTTCGTCACCCTCCTGCTGGTGGCGACCCCCGGGGAGCCTTGGTATGAGCTGATCCTCGTCGTGCTCGTGGTGCTCACCGGTTGCTGGCAGTGGCTGGGCCTGATCGTCGCCGAGTACGTCGTCTACCTGACCGCGATGCTCGGCGGACCCCACGTGCCCGCGTCCCAGGGCGCCTACCTCGCGACGCTGGTTCTGGGGGTGGGGGTCACGGTGCTGCGCCGGCTGGGGCGACGGCTGGAGGGCGATCGAGTCGCTGGGTCAGCTGCGGCCGACCGCGTGCCGCCGGCCTGACCTGTCGGATCGGCGGCGCAGACGACCGACGAGGAAGGCGAGCGCGGACACGGCGAACAGCGCTCCGGTGACCAGCAGCCAACGCCCGAGGTACACCGAGGAGCTCAGGCCGGTGGTGATCGGGTAGACCTCGCTGAGCCGGGCGATCTGCGGGAACCAGACAAGCAGCAGGAGCAGCGAGATCGCCGCCGGGAAACGGACGTGGTTCCACCACGGCGGGAACGATCCCCGACGTCGCCCGGACCGGTCGATCAAGGCGTACAGCGGAACCAGTACCAGGTCGTTGAGCACGGCAGCGCCGACGAACCACAGGACGACGGCGGCCGGCCGGGAGCCGAACAGCCGCCAGGCGGCGTACCCGGCGACGACGAAGCTGGCCAGTAGACCGACCAGGTGCAGAGGGTGCTCACCGTAGAGGCGGAGGAAGCGCCGCATGAGGATCAGGCCTGGAAGGTCATCCGGGTGACCCACTTGGTGTTGTGCACCCCGGGATTGGCCGGGACGATGACGCGCGCCGGATAGCCGTGATCCAGCGAGAGGTCGGCCCCGTTCACCCGCAGCGCCAGCAGGGAATCGCCGTCGGCTACCTGGTTGCCGCGCAGCCGCGCCTGCCCGAACGCGCCCCCCTCCTCCAGCGATTCCACGAAGACGCTCGACGCCTCCGGCACGCCGGCCAACCCGGCCAGGTCGCGCAGCCGCACGCCGGTCCAGGCCTGGTTCGCCGTGGACCAGCCCTCCACGCAGGCGATCGGCAGGTGGGCGGTGTGCTGCGGCATGCCCAGCAGGTCCTCCCGGCTGAGCGATCTGGCCCCCGCGCCGCCCGAGAGCTCCAGCCGCCAACCGTCGCCGGTCTGCTGCGGCTCGACGCCGGCGGCGGCGGCGGTCTTGTTCACCTGGAAGCCGTTGGGACCGGGACCGGGGTCCTGGCCGCGGGGGGCGAGCAGCGCGGTCTTCCGCAGCGGGCCGCCGATGCTCTGCCCGACGGTGACCGCCAGCATCGTCAGCGCTCCGGCGCCGACCAACCCCAGCGCCCCCCGCCGGGACATGCTGGGGCGGTCGGGGGCGGGGCTGACCAGGCCGTCCGGGTCAGGCGGCTCGGGCACCGTCGCGGCGGTGTCGGTCCGCAGCTCGTCGCGCAACCGCCGGGAACGCAGCGCTTGGCGCATGCGGCCGAACTTCAGCCCCACGTGCAGGGCGAAGGCCGCCATGAACACCCACGCGCCATAGAAGTGCAGCGTGTAGAAGGAGCCGGGGAAGACATACCAGTACTGGGTGTTCAGGACGCCGGTGACGAACGTGAACAGCGCCCCCCCGACCAGCAGCAGCAGCGACACCCGCTCCAGTGCCTGCGCGGGGGAGCGCAGCGGCGGCCAGGTGAACAGCTTGGGCAGCACCGACCACAGCTTGCCCAACAGCACCGGGATGAGCACCAGGCCCAACGTTACGTGCACGCCCTGGTTGAGCCGATACAGCCACACCGGGCGGGTGGGCCAGGCGAACAGGTAGAAGCCCAGCAGGCCCTTGTCCGGCTTGGTGTCGTTACCGGGCAGGTCCGGGTTGTAGGCGGCGTAGGAGACCAGCCCGGTGAGGAACACCACGGTGATCCCCACCAGCAGCACCAGCGCGAAGACCGCGGTCAGCCACGGCCCCCGCAGCGGGCTGCGCCAGAAGGCTGGGCGGAACGGTCCGGGCGGCGGGTGGTCCTCGAGGACGCCGACGGCCCGGCGCAGCGGCGCGGGACCGGCGTTGCGCTCGCGCCCCTCCCACTCGCCGGACCCCTGGCCAGAACTCATGTCACCAGGGTCGCGAACCATCGGGTTCCCTCCGACCAGACCTCGTGGACCCGCAGCGAGGCGCTGCGGGCACAGCCTTCGACGTCGTCCACCGGCAGGCGCCCCCAGGAGAACCAGGGCCCCACCTCAGCGCCGCCTTCCAGCCGCAGCCGCACAGTGCCGCCGGAGCGGCCGGGTGCCGCGAGCTCGACGAGCAGCTGGGCCCCCGGCGCCGCCAGCCCCGCGCAGCGGCGCAGCAGACGCCCGGGGTCCCCGCCGATGCCGATGTTGCCGTCGATCAGCAGGACGCTGCGCCACCGCCCCTCTGCCGGCACGGGCGCGAACACGTCTCGGTGCAGAGCCTGTCCACCGTTGCGCCGGGTCAGGTCCACGGCAACGTCGCTGACGTCGATGCCCAGCGCCACCACGCCGGCCCTGTGCAGCGCTGCAACCAGGCGACCGGGCCCGCAGCCGACGTCGAGCACGGGCCCCTCGCACCGCTCCAGCACCGTGCGGTCGGCGGCGTCGCACGGGCCCAGCCAACGGTCGAGCGCCTCGTCCAGGCCGTGCACCCGCCCCGCCTCGGTCCGCACCCGCCAACTCCGGCGCCGGCCATCCCGCCCGGCATGCCGGGACAGGAGCGCGCCAGCGTAGAGGTCGGCCACCCCAGCAGCCCCGGACCAGGGAGGCATGGCCGGCCGCCGGCGCCCGTGGAGCCGGCCGGCGCCGGGCCGGTGTGGAGGAAGGGCCTGGGCTTCGCCGGCTGTCACGTGCACTGCGATCCGCCCGTCCCTACCGTTGTCGGGGACGTTCATCGCCTTGCCCCCTTCGCCTCGGGGACGGAGCCGGGCACCTCGCGGGTCCTCCCGTCTGACCCCGGCACCCGACGCGGCGATGCCAGAGGCAGCGGCATCGGCTCCGGGGGGCTACCCAAGGCCGCGACGACCGCCCGGGAGTCGGCCGGCACGGGGCTGTTTCCGGCGATGCGCCGGAGGCCCGGGGCGGCGACGGGCGGGAGCACGGCCCGGGCCGCAACCGGTGCACCGGGGGCGCTTCCCGACCCCCGCCAGCGCGGGGCGAGCTGGGTCCGGGGTGGCTGGAACCGAACCACAGGCGCCATTCCTTGGACGATCCGGTGACCCAGATCTCCGCGCCCCCCTCGGCCGGCCGCTGCCTCCGGTGGCGCCCATTGCACCACGCGCGACTCGGTGGTGGCTTTCAGCGAGACCCCCGTCGGCCAGAAGCTGGGCGGGGCCTTGGGAAGTCCGGCAGACGTTCGCACACCATTAATCGTGCCGTCGATGCCGCCCGACAGATCTTACGGTGCGATGACGGACGCCGATAACAGAGCCGCACCCCGCGCCAGCAATGGAGCGTAAGAACATGGAAAGGCGCTCGAGGGTTCCCCGGCATTTCTTCGACCCATAGCGTCACCGACATGCGCAGCGCTTTCGAGGTGTACGGCCGCGCGTTGTCGGACGGGGGCCTGCTGCGCCAGCGCGACGACTCTGGTTCGGTCACCCCGCTCCCCGTGCACGTGTGGACCTCGGAGGAGGCACCCGGTGATGCAGGACTCCTCGCCCGCTGCCGCGGCCCGGTGCTCGATGTGGGGTGCGGGCCGGGGGCCTCGCCGCCGCCTTGATGGCGCGGGGCGTCCCTGCACTCGGTGTCGACATCGCGCCCTCGGCCGTGGCGCTGGCACGGTTGAGGGGGCAACCGCGCTCGCACGGTCGGTGTACGAGCGGCTTCCCGGCGAACGGCGGTGGGTGACCGTGCTCCTCGCCGACGGCAACGTCGGGATCGGCGGCGACCCGGTCCGACTGCTGTCCCGGGCCCGCGACCTGCTGGGCGTGGAGGGTGCGCTGCTCGTCGAGACGGGTGCTCCCGGCTCGCCGTCCGGGCCGGTGCGGCTGTGCCTGGAAGATGACCTGGGCACCAGCGAGGAGTTCCCCTGGGCACTGCTGGCCGTGGACGACGTCCCGCCGGTCGCCCACGAGGCCGGGCTGCGCCCAGCCGGATTCTGGAAGGAGGCCGGCCGATGGTTCGCCGCCCTGGTCCGGCCGTAGCACAGCCGGCCACCGGCGGGCGGTCCCGGCGGTGAAGGTCCTCGTCACCGGTGGCGCGGGCTTCATCGGCGGGCACCTCGTCGAGGCGCTCCTCGCCGCCGGTCATCAGGTGCGGATCCTGGATTCCCTGCTGGACCGCGCGCACGGGGTCGCACCGCAGCCGGAGGTCGACCCGCGAGCCGAGTGGGTTCTCGGCGACGTGCGGAACCCCGACACGGTCACGCACGCGCTGGCCGGGGTCGAGGTCGTGGCTCATCAGGCCGCCCTCGTCGGCCTCGGGGTGGACCTGCAGGACCTGCCGGCCTACACGGCGCACAACGAGCTCGGCACCGCGGTGCTGCTCGCCGGGATGGCCGCCGCCGGCGTGCGGGCCCTGGTTCTCGCCAGCTCCATGGTCGTGTACGGCGAAGGCTGCTACACGTGCGGCGAGCACGGCGTCGTGCGGCCGGGGCCACGGCGGGAGCACGACCTCGCCGCTGGATGCTTCGAGCCGAGCTGCCCGCTCTGTGGCCGCCCGCTGGCGCCCGGGACCGTTCCGGAGGACGCGCCGCTCGACCCTCGCAATGCGTACGCCGCGTCGAAGGCGGCGCAGGAGCACCTCGCCCGCGCATGGGTCGTCGGCGGCGGGGGAAGCGCGATCGCGCTGCGCTACCACAACGTGTACGGCCCGCGGATGCCACACGACACCCCGTACGCGGGCGTCGCCTCGCTCTTCCGGTCGGCGCTGGAACGCGGGGAGGCGCCGCGGGTGTACGAAGACGGGCGACAGCGCCGCGACTTCGTGCACGTCGGAGACGTCGCCGCAGCCGGTGTGGCGGCGGTGGAGGCGGTGGCCACGGGACGGGTCGAAGGCATGACCACCTGCAATATCGCCTCCGGCACCCCGCACACCGTCGGCGAACTCGCCGCCAGCCTGGCCGCGGCGACGGCCGGCCCAGCTCCCGTCGTCACGGGCCAGTACCGGCTCGGCGACGTGCGGCACGTCGTCGCCGACCCGAGCCGGGCCGCGCGGCTGCTCGGCTTCCACGCGCGGATCGGCTTCTCGGAGGGCGTGCGGGAGTTCGCGACGGCGCCGCTGCGGCCGACCGGCGCAGCGAGGGCGCCAGCCTGGGAGGGCGCCGTCAGTCGGCTGCCGGGGCCAGCGCGACGGCAGCGGCAGCGGGCGCGGCCAGGCGGACGGTGAAGCGGCACCCGTTGTCGACGTTGGCCACCTCGACGCTGCCACCGGCGGCCTCGACCAGCCCGCGGGCGATGGACAGTCCGAGCCCGCCTCCCCCGCCGTCGCCCGGGCTGCGGGCGCGGTTGCCGCGGAAGCCCACTTCGAAGACCCTCGGCAGGTCGGCCTCCGGGATCCCCCCGCACTCGTCGCTGACGGCGACCCACACCCAGCTCTCCGCGGCACCGCCCTCGACCGTCACCGTGCCGCCGGCCTGGGTGTGCCGGACGGCGTTGCTCACCAGGTTCGAGAGCACCCGCGACAGCGACGCGGCCGACAGCAGCCGGGCGGCGTCGTCCTCGATCCGGCCGACGAGGTGCACCCCTCGGGCCCGGGCGACCGGCCGTGCTGCGGCGACCGCGTCGCTGACCACATCGGAGAGGACGGTCGGCACCGGCGTGAGCCGCAGCGTCCCGGCGTGCAGCCGGGACAGCTCGAAGAGGTCGTCGACCATCGCGGTGAGCCGGTCGGTCTCCACCCGTATCCGGCGGTGGTAGTCGGCCACCTCCGAGGGCTCGGCGACCACGCCGTCCTCGAGCGCCTCGGCCATTGCGCGCAGGCCGGCGAGGGGAGTGCGCAGGTCGTGACTGACCCAGCCGACCAGTTCCCGGCGGCTGCCCTCGAGAGCCCGTTCCCGTTCCCGCGCGGCCGCCAGCCGGTCGGCCGCTGTCACCAGGTCGCCCGCCAGGGCGCGGAGCTCGGCGGGCAGCGGTCCGGCGGGAACGGCGACGGGCTCCTCGTCGGCCAGCGATCGCGCCACGGCGGCGACGTCCCGGACCGCTGCGACCAGCCGACGGGCCAGCAGCGCCGCGCCTGCCGTCCCCACGGCCGCCGCGACCACCACGACGACGAGCAGGACGCGCAGGTCGTGCGCCGACAGGAACATGGCCAGGCCCGTGGCAACGGTGGCCGCTGCCCCGGCTCCGACGACGGTGAGCACCAGCACCGCGAGCCCGGCGGCGATCGGCCGACGCCGGACCGCGGCCAGCGCCACGGCGCCGGCGAGGGCCACCGCGAGGGCCACGGCACCGGCGATAGCGAGGACAGCGACGAGGTCGGCGGGCGAAATCACGCTGGATCCTCCTCGGGCTCGTAGCGGTAGCCGATGCCGAAGACGGTGACCACCCGGCGGGGTCTGGAGGGGTCGGCCTCGACCTTCTCGCGCAGCCGTCGTACGTGCACGGTCACCGTGGAGGCGTCTCCGAACGACCACGCCCAGACCTGGGAGAGCAGTGCGGTCCGGTCGAAGGCCTCGCGCGGATGCTGCATCAGGAAGGCCAGCAGGTCGAACTCGCGAACCGTCAGGGCCAAGGGGCGCCCACCGCGGCGGGCCTCGCGGGCGGCGAGGTCGACGACGAGGTCGCCGTCGCGCAGCAGGCCTCGCGCGGGCGGAGGAGCCCCGCGTCGCAGCACCGCGGTGACCCGGAGCACCAGCTCGCGCGGCGAAAACGGCTTGGTCAGATAGTCGTCGGCGCCCAGTTCGAGCCCGGCGATCCGGTCGGCCTCGTCACCGCGCGCGGTCAACATGACCACGGGAACGGGATGCTCGGCGCGAAGCCGGCGGAACACCTCCAGGCCGTCGAGCACCGGGAGCATCAGGTCGAGCACCAGCAGCGCCGGGGGGTCGGCGAGCGCGTCGGCCAGCCCGGTGCCGCCGTCGGACGCGATGCGCACGACGTAGCCCGCCCGCTCGAGGTAGCGCCGCACGACGTCGGTCACCGTACGGTCGTCGTCGACGACGAGAACGTGCCCGCTCACTGCGTCCATCACCAGGTCGTCCGCACCAGTGCGGTAACCGCGAGCGCCGTCCCGGCCTGGCCGAGCAGCCATCCGCGCGGCACCGACTTCCCGCGATCGAATGCCAGGGCCACGAGGAGCAGCCAGGGCAGGAACGGCAGCCAGATGCGCTCCACCTCGCCGCGGGACATCCCCGACGCGTCGGCGAGCAGGACGGCGACGAGCGCGCCGACCGACGGGTGGGCCAGGCGACCCGGCAGGGCCTGCAGCCGCGGCAGGGCGGCGACGACGGCGGGGCCGGCGGCCAGGCCCGCCACCGCGAGGTTGCCCACCGCCGTGTAGCCGAAGGAGCGCTGACTCCCCCAGCCCTGAGCCCAGCGCGTTCTGGTCGCGGCGAAACCGTCGGGCCACCAGAAACCGGCCGCGGTGTAGGCGGTGACGACGACGAGGACACCCGCGGCGGCCAGAGCGGCGGCTCGCAGTGCCCGCGCGCGGCCACCGGCCAGCAGCAGCCCTGCCGCGACGACGCCGAACGGCACCAGGCCGTAGCTCAGGTACAGCCCGCTGCCGAGCAGGCCCCCGCCGCCGAGCGCCGAAGCCGTGGCCCTCCTGTCCGGTGGACGGGTGACCGCGACAGCCAGCAGGGCGGCGCCCCACGCGCTCACGGCCAGGAAGGCCGCGTCGGCGCTGGTCGCCACCCACAGCGCGTACGGGGCCAGGGCGAGCAGCGGCGAGGACGCCGCGGCCGCCGCGGGACCGGCGAGCGCGCGGACCGCCACCGCGACCGCCGCAGCCGCCGACGAGCCCACCACGATCAGCAGTGCGGCCGCCCAGGCCGGGCCTCCCAGCCCGACGCGGTCGGCCCACCAGAACATCAGCAGCGCGCCCGGAGGGTGTCCGGCCACGTGAGTGGTCCATGCCTCGGCGCCGGCACGCGCTACCACCTGGTCGGCGAAGGAGGGCAGCAACGACCAAGCGCCATCCACCCGGGGGACGTCGGCCAGATAGTCGTGCGGACTGGTCAGTGGAGCGGCGAGCGACGCCGGCCCGTCGACGAGCGCCAGCGCGAGGGTCCACGCGGCCGCGGCCGCCGCCGTGGCGCACGGGAGCGCGACCGGACCCAGGCGGGGGGCGATTCGCGCCCCCAGTACCACGAGCACGGCCGCCGCTCCCGCGGGCAGCAGTAGACCGGCCCACGGAACGTCGTCCCGGACCTGGCCGCTCAGCGGTGCGGCGCCGAGGTGGAGCTCACCGCGGGCGTCCAGTCCACGTCCGATGAGGACCACGGTGACGAGTGCCGCGCCCCATGAGCCCAGCGCCAGCGCCGCGGCGCGCGACGGCGGTGTCCGACCGGGTGCCGAGCGCGTCGGAACCGCGGTGGAGTCCACGCTCGGACGGTAGGGCTGCCGCGTTCCGGCCGGGACGCGTCCGCGAACGGCGTAAGGACTTCGCAATGCCGCGGGGGATGTCCAGCGCCCACGATGCCACCTAGCGTCCGCAGACGTGCCCGACGTCGTTCTCCCGTGCCTCGACGAGGCCGCGGCGCTGCCGTGGGTGCTGACCCGCATGCCGCCCGGTTTCTTCCCGATCGTGGCGGACAACGGGTCGACCGACGGCAGCGCCGATGTCGCCCGGCGGCACGGCGCGCGCGTCGTGCCCGTGCCCCAGCGCGGCTTCGGCGCGGCCTGCTCCGCCGGGCTGCTGAGCAGCGACCCGGACGACGGCGTCGTGTGCTTTCTCGACGCCGACGCCTCCCTGGACCCGCGCGACCTCCCGACGGTGGCGGCGCCCGTCCTCGCCGGCGAGGCCGACCTGGCCCTAGGCGCCCGGGTACCGGTGTCTCGCCGGGCGTGGCCGCCGCACGCGCGGCTGGCCAACCGGGTCCTCGCCCACCGACTGCGCCGCCGCACCGGGGTGCGGCTGACCGACCTCGGCCCCGCCCGAGCCGTCCACCGGGACGTCCTGCTGGCGCTCGGACTCACCGACCGACGCTCCGGCTATCCGCTGGAAATGGTCCTCGCGGCAGCCGCCGCCGGGCTGAGGATCGTCGAGGTCCCGGTTCCCTACGCGCCCCGGATCGGGAGGTCGAAGGTCACCGGCACAATGCGCGGCACCCTCGCCGCGATCCGGGACATGCGCCGAGTGCTGGCGACGGCCCCGTGACCCCGGGCCTGCAGCTCGTGGTGCTCGCCAAGGCGCCGGCGCCCGGGCGCGTGAAGACCCGGCTCTCCCCCCCGTACCAGCCGCAGGAGGCAGCCCGGCTGGCCGCCGCGTCGCTCGCCGACGTGCTCGATGCCGTGCGCGCCGCACCCGCGGCGCGGCGGGTGCTCGTCCTCGACGGCGACCCCGGGCTGGTCGACGCCCGCGGCCTCGACCTGCTGCCGCAGGGCACCGGAACCCTCGACGTCCGCCTCGCCGCCGCCTTCGCCGCCGTGTCCGGAGCGCCAGCGTTCCTCGTGGGGATGGACACGCCCCAGCTGACGCCGCGGCACCTGGCGGATGCGGGCGATGCTCTGTCCGGGCGCGACGCCTGCCTCGGGCTCGCGGTGGACGGCGGCTGGTGGGGGCTGGGCCTCCGGCGCCCCGACCCCGGCCTGCTCCTCGGGGTGCCGTGCTCGTTGCCCACCACCGGTCGGGCGCAGCTGCACCGCCTCGTCACCGCAGGCCTCTCCATCGCGCGGCTCCCCCTGCTTCGCGACGTGGACGTCGCCGATGACGCGGTCCAGGTCGCCAGGTTCGCGCCGACGACCCGCTTCGCCCGCCTGCACGCCGAACTGTCCCGGTCCTCCGGGTCGCGCGGGGCGGTGCCCGAGGCGGCCGCGTTGTGACCGGAGGTCCGCGCGGGCGTCAGGAGCCGCCCATCGGCGACTACGGGTTCTCTCTGATTGCACGTCCGCGGCGCTGGTCGACCGCGATGGCTCCATCGACTGGTGGTGCGCGCCGCGATTCGACTCGCCGTCGGTCTTCGGCCGCCTGCTCGACCCCGCTGCCGGGCACTGGACGTTGGCCCCCGTCGGGTCGTTCACGTCCTCGCGGGAGTACGTCGGGGACTCGCTGGTGCTGCGCACGGTGTTCCGCACGACACGGGCCTGGTGACAGTCGATGACGCCTTGGCGCTCGCGCCGGGAGCCCGCGGGCACGACATCGGTTTCGCGAGTCCGCACGCCCTGCTGCGCCGTGTGATCGGCGTGTCAGGCGTGGTCGACATGGGGAGCGAGCTGGCGCCGCGGATGGAGTACGGGCGGACTGAACCGCACTTCATGGCCGGCTTACACCGGGTCGAGGCCCGGGGCGGTCCTGTGCGGCTGCTGTGCACCGGACCGGTCGACTGGAGCTGTCAGGACGGCGCCGCCCGAGCCTCCTTCGCCGTATCGGCGGGCGACACGCTGGAGTTTCGGCTCCGATACCTCCCCGCTTTCGGTTCCAGCGCGTCGACCGAGCCTTCCTGCGGGCAGCCGACGGTGGCGGACACGGCGGAGGCGTGGCGGTCGTGGGTGGCAGAGCATACGGGCTACGACGGCGCCTATCCCGAGGAGGTCCGCCGCAGTTCGATCGTGCTGCAGGGCCTGACCTACCAGCCCTCCGGAGCGGTGGTGGCCGCCGCGACGACGTCGCTGCCCGAAGAGCTGGGTGGCGACCTCAACTTCGACTACCGGTTCGCGTGGCTGCGCGACCTCAGCCTCACGGTCCGGTCGCTGTGGATCGCCGCCTGCCCGCACGAGCCTCGGCGACTGTTCGACTGGTTCGCCACCGCCGCTGGCCGCAACGGTGGAGAACTCGTACAGATCATGTACGGCGTCGAGGGGGAACGTGACCTGACCGAGCGCACCCTCGACCACCTGGACGGTTACCGCGGCAGCCGACCGGTGCGGGTGGGCAATGACGCGTGGCGGCAGAAGCAGCTCGACGTCCTCGGGGAGGTCATCGAAGCCGCGCACATCCTGCGCGACCACCTCGGAGATCTCAACGGTCCGGTGCAGGACATGCTGGTGACCCTTGCCGACCGGGCCGCCGACGACTGGTCGAGCGCGGACGCCGGCATGTGGGAGGCCCGCGACACCGAACGCCACTACACATCCTCGAAGGTGATGTGCTGGGTGGCACTCGACCGCGCGATCGACCTGGCGCCCCGGCTGGGGGACCGCGCCGACGCGGCGCGCTGGACCGCCGCTCGCGATGCGGTACGCGACGCCGTGCTCACCCAGGCGTGGAGCGAGCAGGCCGGCGCCTACACCGGAGCGTTCGGTTCGGACGAGCTCGACGCGTCCGTGCTCGTCCTGCCCCTCGTCGGCTTCCTGCCCGCGAGCGACGTACGCATGGCGGCGACGGTCGACGCCATCGAGCGACAGTTGGGCGGCGACGGACTCGTGCGCCGGTGGTCCGAGGACCGCAGCGGCTTCCTGATCTGCACCTACTGGCTGGTCGAGTGCCTGGCACTCGCCGGGCGGCCCGAGGACGCCGATCGGTGGTTCCGCCGCGCCACCGCCTACGCCAACGACCTGGGCCTGCTCGCCGAGGAGGCCGACGGGGCCACCGGTGAGCTGCTCGGCAACATGCCGCAGGCGTTCTCCCACATCGGGCTGATCAACGCCGCGTGGCGCCTCGCCCACCCGTCGACCCCCGACCGATGAACCGAGATCCACTGGAGGAACCGGCATGACCAACGGACGGCTTACGGACAGGGTCGCGCTCATCACCGGCTCGGACTCCGGCATCGGGCAAGCGACCGCCATCGAATTCGCCCGCGAGGGCGCCGACGTCGTCGTCCACTACCTGCACGACGCCGACGGTGCGGAGCGAACCAGGGCCGGCGTCGAGGCCGCCGGGCGGCGAGCCCTGGTCACCCAGGCCGACGTCCGGGACGAGAACGAGGTCGGCCGCATGTTCGACGCCGCCCTGGCCGAGTTCGGCACCCTAGACATCCTCATGAACAACGCCGGCGTCGACGCATCCGGCACCCCCGTCGCGGAGCTCGCCACCGAGGTGTGGGACCGGGCGATCCGCACCAACGTCTACGGCTACTTCTTCTGCTGCCGGCGCTTCGTGCAGGAACGGCTGGCCGCCGGCGGTGGCGGCAAGATCGTCAACGTGTCGTCCGTGCACGCGGACAATCCCAACGCCGGCGGATCGGACTACGACTGCTCCAAGGGCGCGATCCGGATGCTCACCCGCACCCTGGCGCTCGAGCTCGCACCGCACAGGATCAACGTCAACAGCCTCGCGCCGGGCATGGTCCTGACCCCGTTCAACCAGCCGGCGATCGACGACCCTGCGGTGCTGGAGGAGCAGGTGCAGAGCATCCCGTGGAAGCGGGCGGCCCAGCCGGAGGAGATCGCCCGGCTCGCGGTCTTCCTCGCGTCTGCCGACGCCGACTACGTCACCGGCGCCTCCTACGTGATGGACGGCGGACTGATGATCAACCTCGGCCAGGGCGCGTAGCCGCTCGAACCAACCTCGAGAGCGAGGAAGCGCGCCATGCCACAGCAGGACGCCGTTCGCGGGTTAATCGCCGGCGCGATCGGCACCGCCGCCATGACCCTGACCCAACGCCTCGAGATGGCCATCTCGGGACGGGCACCCAGCACGGTCCCCGGGCAGGTCGGGGCACACCTGATCCCCGGCGCAAATCCCAGGACGCATGTGGCCCGGCTCAACGGCCCCGTCCACTGGGCCCACGGCATCAGCATGGGCGCCCTGCGCGGTGCCCTGGATGGCATGGGGCTGCGCGGCCCGGCCGCCAGCGCCGCCCACTTCGCACTCCTGTGGAGCGGCGACGCAGCGCTGTACCGCGCCCTCGGGATCGCCGACGTGCCGTGGCGCTGGGGCGGGGACGAGTTGGCCACTGACGTCCTGCACAAGGGCATCTACGCCGCGGTCACCGGGGCCGTGTACGACGCTTTGGCGTAGCCGGCAAGGACGATCACGACCCCAGGTCGTCCAGGGACGGGGCCTGGTCGACCGCCAGATCGACGCGGTCGTCGAAGAAGCACACCAACCCGCCGACCGCCTCGGCGTCGTGCGCCGGCTCCGGATAACTCCATGCGACGTCCTGCTCGAGTCGCCCCTCCAGTCGGACCGACCAGTAAGAGCCCCCGCCAGTAGGCACAGCTGCGGCGTTCGGCGTGGCTGAGCGTCGAGGGCAGGCACGAGGGCCACGCTCGCGAAGGTGCTAACGCTCCGTGAGCTGTGGACCGCTGGTGCCTGCCGTCCCATCCTGCATCCTTGACCCGCTGCGCGAGCAGTTCCTCGCGCTGCTGCCGCCGCACGTCGATGAGCATCCGCTGGGCTGTCACCGGCCCCGCATCGACGATGCGGTGGTCTTGGACAAACTCGTCGAGGGGCTGGTCTTCGGCGCCGGGTACGAGCGGATCGCCGACGCCGCCTGCTCGGCCACCACCATGCGCCGCCGCCGGGACGAGTGGATCCGGCTGGGCATCTTCGACCTGCCTGCGGTGGCCCGCCGGCTCTACCACGGCCGGGATCTGGACGAGCCCTTCGACTTCCTCACCTGGTTCGAGTACGTCCCCCGAGACGCGCCTGCGTTCGAGGAGCTGGTGTCCCGGCTCCGCGCGACCCCGGAGTGGGACTACGTGGAACGCGAAGTCGACATCCGCCTCGCACGCTGAGCTACGTCAGAGCCCTCACCCCCGTCTCGTTGGCCGATCGCTGACCGGCCGCGGTTGCGACGCGGCTCGGACGTTCACGCGCCTCGGCGGCTGTCGAACGCGGCCAGCAGCCGCTTGGGCGCCCGAAACCTCCACGCGTCCTCGACCAGTTCCGCGAGTTCGTCCACGGGGATCCGCCCGAGCCGGGCCAGCACGACGGGGTAGCCGTCGAAGTGCGGGGTGGTGAGGAAGACGTCGGGGCCACCGGCGATCAGCGCGGCCTTGACCCCCTCGTCCGCCACGCGGATGCCGAGCAGCGGCTCGGTCTCATCCGGCGCTGCCTCGGCGAGAGCTCGGCGATCGGCCGACCGCAGCGGGCGGTCCCACATGAACGCCTTCCCGTGCACCCGCCATGACGGACACCCACCGTAGGAGGCGTGCTCGTCCGTGTCGGGCAGCGCCGCAACGAGGCGGCGGACGTCGTCCCAGATGGCCACCACAGCAGTGTGCAGCAGCTCACCACCCCCCGAGTGGGCAGCGCTCAGGTTCAGACGGCCGAGCCCCGGGCGACGCCGGAGGCAGTGAAGGATCCCCTGGCGTGGCGGTGAGGTGAGGTGAGGTGATGAAAATCAGGACGGGTTGGGCGAGCGCGTGATGTCGGTTCCTCACCGCCGAGCACGTGCCGGAGTTGCGAGGCATCCTGGCCACGCGACAGGTGCGCTGCGCTGGGCGCTGTGGAGGTCGCCATGACGGCCGTGCCTGGGCCATGGCCGAAGCGATGACATCCTGTGCGCCATGCGCTCCATGCGACGCCGGGACTTCCTCATCGCTGCCGCCGGCGGGCTGGCGCTGGCCGGGTGCACCAGCGGCCAGCCGACCCGTACGCCGGCGGCGAGCGCGGCCGGGACGACCTCCACAGCGGCTCCCGTACCACCGTCCCAGGCCGCCGCTCCACAGCCACCGCAGCGGACTCCCGGGACGCCGGAGGAGATGCTGGCGCGCGCCACCGTTCCGGTGCTCTGCTACCACCAGATCCGTGACTTCACCCCCGACGACGGTCCCGAAGCCCGGTCACTGACCTGCCCGCCGACGCTTTTGGAACGCCACCTGCGGGCCCTCACCGAGGCCGGGATGCAGCCGGTCACCAGCCCGCAACTGGTCGACCACGTCCAGTTCGGGACGCCGCTGCCCCCGCGGCCGGTGACGATCTCCTTCGACGACGCCTCGGAGGGGCAGTTCACCAACGCCCTGCCGATCCTGCAGCGGCTGTCGATGTCGGCGACCTTCTTCGTGATGACCGTCGTGCTGGACAAGCCGAAGTGGCTCAGCCGAGACCAGGTACGCCTACTCGACCGCGCCGGCATGACCATCGGGGTGCACACCTGGGACCACCATCCGGTCACCAAGTACACCGGCGCGGACTGGGCCATCCAGCTGCAGCAGCCCAAGGCCGAGCTCGAGCAGATCGTCGGCCACGGATTGGACCTGTTCGCCTACCCCTACGGAGCCTGGAACGCCGAGGCGCTGGAGAACGTGCAGGAGGCCGGCTACCGAACGGCGTTCCAGCTCAGCGACAAGCCGCTGGACCCGCAGCGGCCGCTGTTCACCCTGCGCCGCCTGCTCATCTCCTCCAGCTGGGACGAGCAGGACCTCCTCGCTCGGCTCCAGGCCTGATCAGCCTCGCTGTCCACAACAGATCTCACATACCGAACGTTCCGTGGTCCACACGGTCACGGACTGGAGGATGGCCGGGGTGTCGCGCAGGGGTCTGGCCTGCGGGACACCCCAGCCACCGCTGACAGCAAGACTCACTGCGGGATGCTGACGCTGCCTATTGCTGTGCGCCGGCTGGCCACGCCTCGGGTCTGGTCTCGTTGCAGGGCGCGGTAGACGGTGGAGCGGGCGACGCCGAACAGGTCGGCCAGCTCGGCGGTGCTGCGCTCGCCCTGCCGATAGAGGTCCACCAGGTGAGCTTCCTGGCGGGGGTTGAGCTTGGGCTGCTTACCCCGCAGCTTGCCCTTGGCCTTGGCCACCCGCATGCCCTCGCGGGTGCGCAGCCGGATCAGGTCGGCCTCGAACTCGGCGACCATCGCCAGCACGTTGAACAGCAGCCGCCCAACCGGATCGTGCGGGTCGTACACCGAGCCGCCGAGACTCAGCCGGACCTGGCGCACGGTGAGCTCCTCGGCGATCGCCCGGGCGTCGGGCAGCGACCGGGCCAGCCGGTCGAGCTTGGTCACCACCAGGGTGTCGCCCTCCCGGCAGGCGGCCAACGCCTCGCGCAGCCCGGGACGCTCCCGGTTGGTGCCGGTCAGGCCGTGATCGACGTAGATGCGGCCCGGATCGACCCCGAGCGCGAGCAGCCCGTCGCGTTGGGCGGTCAGGTCCTGGGCGTCGGTCGACACCCGCGCGTAGCCGATCAGCAGCGCCGTCATGGCGCACCTCCACAGGCAGGCCGACGCCGGCGCTCCGGTGCGTCGGTCACCGGCGACGGCCGCAGCCGCTACCCGCGGACGGTGATCACCACGGACACACCCGGCGTGCCTCCCAAGACCTTGATCACCCGAGCGGGTGACAACCTCGACGCCCCCAGGGGATCCGCTTACGGACCGATCATGCTTTGGGGAGCCGCGGTGATCATCGACACGACCATGCCGGTGATGGAACAGGCGAACCGTGCTTCCCTGCCGCGTCCGTGTCGCTGGGGCGGGAGCCACGGCGCAGCTTCCACCGGAGCAGGAGGATTGCCGCCAGTCCGGCTGGGATCCCGAGGCCGTGCCAGCGGAACAGTGCCTGGTGGTCGCTGCGGTCAGGTAGCCGAGGGTCACCAGGGTTGCGGCCCAGGTAGCGGCGGTGGGCGCGCTGGCCGCGGTGAAATCGCGGTAGCCGAGGCCGGCGGCACCGGCGAGCCGTGGGGTCAGGGTGCGCAGCCCGACGAGCCACTGGGCGAGGCAGAGCGCGACGGGCCCGCGCCGGAGCAGCCGGAGGGCCCGTTGGCGGTGTGGATCCAGCCGGGCCGGGGTGGGCAGGCCGCTTCGGCGGCCGCGGAGGTAGGCCAGCTGGGTGCCGGTCATCGCTGCGACGGCGGCGACGGCTGCGGCCAGCACGGGGTGGGTCAGGCCGGCGTGGGCGAGCACTCCGAGCGTGAGCAACGTGCTGGCGCCGGGCAGCACGATGCCGAGCAGCAGCGCAGCTTCGGCGCTGATCAGCAGCACCGGCACCAGCAGAAGCATCGCCGGAGGCAGGTCAGCAAGGCAGGCGAGCAAGTCAGGCATCAGCGGTGTCCCGGATGGGGCGGCGGCAGAGGTAGGTCAGCGCCGGCGGGAGGTTGCCCCAAATGGTGCGGGATTGCCGAGCACGGAGCGCAGGTTCACGAAGAGCAACAAGCCTTCACCTTTCGCGCAGGGCCGCGAGCGCTGTGTATCGACACGATTATCTGACCGTGCCGTCCGTCCGAGACGAGCAGCGTCAGAGCAGGACCCGTCGCAGCCTGGCCTCGCCGCCGCCAGACTCGAGCTGGACATGACCGGGGCGGCGGCCACCAGCACCAAGTCGTGGACGCGCCGCGCTGCCGTTTTGACGACGACCTCCTGGAGAGAGCATGCGGGTGACCGGCGTCGGGCACGCCGGGCTGTTCATCGAGACCCACGCGGGCAGCGTCCTGTGTGACCCATGGGTCAATCCCGCCTTCTTCGGGTCATGGTTCCCGTTCCCCGACAACAGCGACTTGGACTGGGAGACCCTGGGCAAGGTCGACTACCTGTACGTGTCGCATCTGCACCGGGACCACTTCGATGCCGAACTGCTGGCTCGCTTCGTCAGCAAGGACGCGACGGTGCTGCTCCCCGACTTCCCCACCGACGAGCTGGAGCAGGCACTCGCTGCACTCGGCTTCACCCGGTTCGTCCGCACCCAGAGCGGCATACCCCTGGTGCGCTACGGGCTCAGGATCATGATCACATCGCTGACGGGGCCCGGCGACGGCCCCATCGGGGACTCCGCGCTGAGCCTCGACGACGGGCGCACCACCCTGCTAAACCAGAACGACGCCCATCCGCTGGACATCGAGCGGCTGCGGGAGTTCGGTGCCGTGAACGCCTATTTCACGCAGTTCTCCGGCGCCATTTGGTGGCCCATGGTGTACGAGCTGCCGCCCGCCGCCAAGAAGGAGTTCGCCCGCCGTAAGAGGGAAGGCCAGAGCGACCGGGCGGTGCGCTACATCGACGCCGTCGATGCTTCCCACGTCTTTCCCACCGCAGGGCCGCCCTGTTTCCTCGATGACGAGCTCTTCGACCTGAACGGCCACGGCGTCGACGGTGAAAGCATCTTCACCGACCAGGTGGAGTTCTTGGCGGAGCTCGCGCAGCGCCGGCCGCAGGTGTCCGCGCATCTGCTCCTGCCGGGCAGCGTCGCAGAACTCGACGGCGCGGACTGCCGGCTCAGCCACCGGTCCTCCGATGACGTGGTGCGGCGGATCTTTGCGGAGAAGCGCAAGTACCTCCGGGAGTATCAGCGCCGGGCTCAGCCGGCACTTCGGTGTGAGCGCCAGAGCCGCGCGCCGGTGCCCGGCGACCTGCTGGAACAACTCAAGGCGTGGTGGGAACCGCTGCTGCAGCGAGCCGACAACATCTGCGCCGGGGTGGCCGGCCCGGTGCGCCTCGACATCGGGGAGCGCTCCATCGTCGTCGACTTCACCGCCCGGGAGGTCCGCGAGTGCGCCGGCGAGGTGTGCCGCTACCGGTTGTCCACGTCCGCGGACCTCGTCGCGACGAACGTCGCCCGCCGTGAGGTCGACTGGTCCAACAGTCTCTTCCTGTCCCTGCGCTTTCGAGCGAGCCGCGTCGGGCAGTACAACGAGTACGTCTACACCTTCTTCAAGTGTCTGTCCGAAGAGCGGATCGACTACGTCGAGAACTGGTACGACCAGCAGAACGACGGCGATGTGCACGACATCGAGCTCGACGGCTGGACGGTGCAGCGCCGTTGCCCGCACCTGAACGCAGACCTGGGTCGGTTCGGCCGTGTCGAGGACGGTGTGCTGACGTGTGCACTGCATGGGTGGCGCTTCGACCTCACCAGTGGCCGCTGCTTGACCTCCGGTGGCCACGAGATCAGGGCCACACCCACGCAGGCGATTCCCACCCAGCACGCATGAACTCAGCCGTCCCCGGCCGGTGAAGTCACCCGACCTGTCCCGCGCCGGGTTCAGTGGAGGCTCTGAACTGACGCTTCGACGGCTGTCGGGGCGGGGTTGTGACGGTAATAGGTGTCCTCGTACTCGGCGGGTGGGACGAGGCCGATCTCGCCGTGCAGCTGGCGGTGGTTGAACCAGTCGATGTACTCGGCGACGGCGATCTCGAGTCGTCGGCAGGTCCGCTATGGCTCAACGACGCCAAAGGGGACCTGGTCTGGAGCGCAGTCCTGGGGCCGCTCGGCGAGAGCGGACCGCGGCTCGGCTGCCGTTGCCCATCCTCGAACGTCTGCTCTCTCGAGGTAGTAGCCGTCGCTCTCGACCAGGCACAGGGGTTGCCCTCGCAGGGTGGTCAGCTCGTGCACGAGTGTCTGGCAATGCCCCTCATAGGTGCGGTAGCCCGCGTGGGACACCAGCCAGATCACGCGGTCCCCGGCCCGTTCCGATAGGCGCCGCGCGTACTGCACCGGATCCGCGTTGAGGTTTCTAGCCTGGTAGTCGACCCAGTCCACCCGCGCCGGCTCACCGCCGCCGGGGTAGACCTCTTGATGAAGTCCTGCCGGCAGCAGTCGACTGACCGCCGGCCCGAGTTGGTCGGGGCAGTACACGACCACGTCACCGGGCATGGCCTCCGCGCGCAGCGCGGCGGCTAGCACAGGAGCTTGTGTCTTGCCGCTGTTCGTCAGGTTCGGGAGCGCGAGAGCCAGCCCGAGCAGCGCCGCGACGATCAGGACAGGCGTCCGGACCCGAAAGGGCAGCCGTGCGGCACCGACGGCAGCGAGCAGGATGAAGATCGGGAAAACCACGCTGGTGTAACGAGCGACGAAGGCACCGCCCATGGTCCTGGAAATGACGAGCGCCAGCACCAGCGTCGCCGCGATGATGATCGCCAGACCTCGCCCGGGTGGTCTGCCGCGCAGGTCCAGCTCGAAAGCTGCCCGGCTGAGCCGGACGGTCGTGGACCCGAGGACGGCGAGCAGCAGGAGCACCAGTGCGAGCAGCACCGCCCCGCTGCCCGCCTGGCCCGGGCCGCTGGCCCATCGGACAGGCACCTTCACCAGGTCAGGCAGGTCAGACAGCGACGGTGGCTCGCTCCACGGGGTGCCGGTGTGCCGAACGTGAAAGAGGAACGATGGGAGCCAGGGCAGGAATAAGAACCCCCCTGTGATCATCCATCCAGCGGCCCGTGCGTCGGTCCGTCGACCCTCGCGCCATCGCCGCAGGAGCAGCGCGCCCGCGACAGTACTAAGCAGGAACAGCGCCCAGTAGTGGGTCAAGGCGAGTGTCCCGCTCAGCAAGGCGACCGCGATGCCTCGCACCCGGCCCGGTGCCCGAAGGTAACCATCGAGCGCCAGAAAGCCCAACAGCACCAGCAGCACGACGAGGCTGTACATGCGCGCTTCGGTCGAGTAGTAGACGGCAAACGGGGAGACGGCAAGCAACAGCAGCGAAGCCATGGCGCCTGCTTCGCCGGCGAGCCGTCGCCCGGCGACCGCGATGACCGGTAGCGCCGCGATCCCGAAAACGGCGGACAAGGCGCGCACCGCATTCTGCCCATCGCCGAAGAACTGCTCCCACCCCCATAGGATGAGCGGATACAGCGGAGGGGCGCCGTCGCGGCGTAGGGCGTCATCGACGTCCGGCAGGGGCAAGCTGGAGATGCTCACGCTGATTGCCTCGTCGAGCCAGAGCGCCGACGCGGTGTACGTCCTCAGCACAACACCGGCGGCTACGACGAGCGCCACAGCGGCCCACGTCGACCGCCGCGCCCAGCGAGATGACGTTGCTGGTGGAATCTGCTCGACCCGTTCAACATCGGATCCCGCCAGTACCAGATCAGGGCTCATACCGGTCCTTCGCTGAATGCCGGTCACTCCTTACCACGGCTGCTGCGGGCCGCCGCCGGGCACGAGTGATCGAGGTTGCGGAACACCTCCACCACCAAGCCCTCCTCGCCGGGCGCCACCGAGCCAGGGCGCCCAGACAGGCGAGTCGGGAGGTCGTAGCCGAGCCGCGCCGACCCGTCAGACCAGATCGACCGGTGGGAGCCGTCCGCCTGCACCTGCTGGACGCACCATCGCAACCCGGGCGCGTCCTGGTGGGGCGGGAGCGTCATGGCGTACCAGTCCTCAAGGGCCGCTGCCGTAACGTCGGGCGGGAGACACCACCGTTCACCTCCCGGACCGGCCAGAGCCTGATTGGGGCATGGCTGTGCCACGGCCGGCACCGGGATTCCGGCGCTGGTCTGCACGCCGGCCGCAGGCAAGGGCTTGTCCGGTTGCAGCACGCCCAGGGCCGGGGCCAGGACGGCGGCGGCGGCCACGGCGGTACCAGCCACCACCGGCACCGCTACCCATGCGGTTCGCCGTGGCCAGCCGGCGCTGCGGTGGGCACCGGTTCCACGGGAGGCATGGTGGCGGGAAGCGACGTTCACGCCGCCGTCTGGCGCCGGGGATGCAGCGGCGCTTCCCGGCCCGCGCCCTCGCGCGCCGATCCGCCGGCCGCCGCCTTGCCGGTCTGCTCCTCGTGGTAATCGTCCTCCACGTTGACCCTCCAGATGTCGTGGCGGCCATTGCCGAGGATGTTCTGCACGGTCAGCATGGCGGTGAGCATGCTGTGGTCTTGGTTGTTGTACTTGTGCATGCCGTTGCGTCCCACGGGGTGAACGTTGGGCGCCACCTCCGCGAGCCACGCGCGAATCGCCTCGACGTGACCCTTGTAGTCAGCGTCGTAGACCGGGTAGGCCTTGGGCATCCTCACCACGTAACCTGCCTCGACCGCGTCTGGCTGCACCAGCCCCAGCGCCCCAAGCTCGCGCTTGGCGAGCGCTATAAGCTCGTCGTCACTGTCGTTCCACAGCTCGTCGCCCTCGTTGACGAAGTACTCGAGGCCGAGGCACGTTCGGTCGTTCTTCACCAGGTACGGCGACCAGGAGCCGAAGTTCTGGATGCGACCGACCTTTACGCTGGGGGAATGGATGTAGATCCAGTTGTCGGGAAAGCTGAAGCGCTGGGGAACCACCAGAGCCACCGTGAGGAAGTCTCGGTAGCGCAGGCCGTCCGCCGCCTCCTGAACATGCGTCGGCGCCGGCGGATCCATCACCTTCGCTAGCGTGCTCAGCGGCATCGAAGACACCACGTGGTCGGCCTCATATACCCTCATACCTCCTTCCGTGGTGGCCGTCACTCCGATGGCGCGCCCCTCCTGGTGACGCACCGCACTGACCGCGGTTCTCATCCGAACCTCGCCGCCAAGCTCCTCAACTCGGCTACGGCAATGTTCCCACATCAGCCCCGGTCCGTACTTCGGGTACTGGAACTCCTCGATCAAGCTAGCCACGTCCTTGCGGTTCCGGCGCGGAAGAACAGCCCTCCTGGCCGCCGTCATCAAGTTGAGGTTCTTAATCCGCTGCGCCGCCCAGTCTGCTTGGATCTCGGTCGCCTCCATGCCCCAGACCTTCTCGGTATAGGTCTTGAAAAAAATTCGGTACAGCCGCCAGCCAAAACGTGCCGCAACCCACCCCTCGAAAGTCGTCTGATCTTTCGGGGGGTGGATACGGGTTATGGCGTAGGACAGCACGCATCGCGCGGCCTCGGCGACGCCAAGTCCTCGAAGAGCGTTCATCGCCTTGAGTGGGTAGTCGAAAAACGCGCCGTTATAGTAGATTCGGCTCATCCTCGGCCGCATCAGGAAATCCTCGGGGGGGAGAATGTCGTGCCACAGTGCCTCCACTTCAGGCACCTTCGTAAAGAAGCGGTGCCCGCCAATGTCAAATCGCCAGCCGTCCCGCTCCACCGTCTGGCTCAGCCCGCCGACCGTGTCACTCTCCTCCAGGACCACGACACCCTGACCGGCCTTCACGAGCTCGTACGCGGCCGTTAAGCCAGCCGGCCCGGCGCCAATAACAACGGTGCAAGTAGCCGACACGAAGGCTCCAGACCAGTTCGAGAGGCGGCGGCGATACGGGCTAGCCTCGGACTCTAACTCGCCTGGAGCCCTGCGGACACTCGGGCTGCCTTACGATTGCCTTACGCGGCTTTCGCCTGCTGAGACTCGCCAGTCCGAGCTGACGAACGATAGTGAGCGAGCTAGCTAACTGTGCTGGTTCAGTCACAAAGAGCGACGAAATGACTCTTTCAAGCGGTAAATCACACGCCGACGTGGGCACCTGTCGCGGTCGCCGCGCCGCCCGCGCCGGTGAGGCTCACGGCTAGCGGGATGCCACCAGCGTCACAGATGGGATGGTGCTTGGGACCGGGCCGATCGCGGTCGACGGGCGAGGCCCGATGTGGTCCCCCCTTGAGCGCCGAAACACGCGAGCCGTCCACCACGCAGCGATCCCGCCCCAGGCCGCGGGCTTACCTGAGCGGCACGCCGTTGAGCGCTCGCTGTGGGCTTGGCCGTCTACCCTGACTCAGGTGAATGATTGTGTCCGCGGCCGGTACGCCCACGCGGCCGCATCCCTGGTGCAGGAGCTGGGAAAGTTCGGCGTCGTCGGCGGTGTCGCTTTTATCGTCGACCTGAGCCTATTCAACCTGCTCCATTTCGGCTTCGACGTCGACGTCCTGACCTCCCGGACTCTGTCGACCGCGGTGGCGGCCACCCTCGCCTACTTCGGCAACCGGCACTGGTCGTTCAAACATCGCGCCTACACAGGGGTGCGGCGTGAGTACCCCGTCTTCATCGTCATTACCGTGGTGGGTCTCGCCATCCAGCTGGCCGTACTGGGCCTGGCTCGGTACGTGTGGGACATCCGCGGAGTGCTTGCGCTCAATATCGTCGGCGTCGGCCTCGGCACCGGCCTGGCGACGATCTTTCGATATTTGGCCTACAAGCGCTGGGTCTTCCTGTCCCAAGACCGGGCCGCCAGGCGCAGCATCGGCCCAGCCATCCCGCCTACCGACTCGGTATCGGCCAGGTTGAAGGGGTCTCACAAGCACGACGGTGCCGATCATGACCCTGGGGTCGAAGAGCGCCCGGGTGAGTCGGGCCCTACTCGTCACGTGCCCTAATCCGAAAATGATCGTCGACCGGGCGTGGGGCGCGGCTCGTTGTTGACGTGGTGCGCACGGGGCTGCCAGGGGAGCCTGGGCGTCCCCTCGGCCAGCCGTACCAGCGGCGGCTCGGCACCCTCGTCCGGGGGCGAGGGCCACTCAGCGGAGGACACGGGACTCCGCGGAGTGTCCAGAGCATGCCTCTCGGCACGGTCATCGCAGCATCACGGTGAGGCACGGTCACGGCCGGACTGCGCACGGAGGCATTGACCCGCCGTGTGGTCAGGCCGACCCTCGGCGGTGCCACTGACGCCACGGTGGGAGTCCCGGCTCGACGTGTCGAGGAGAGGACATGGGACATCGGACCCGTCTACTGACCGCCGCGGCCGCCGCAGTGCTGATGGCCGCCTCCCCGGGAGTCGCCGCCGCCGACCACGGCGACCGGCCGGCCGAGCGGCTCCAGGCGCTCGGGCACAGCCCGCACCCGGCGACCTTCCTCGGCGAGCCGGACGGCGTGCGCCACGTCAACTCCGACCTCGCGTTTTGGGGTGACCTGGCCTTCAACGGCAACTACGACGGGTTCCGCGTCATCGACATCTCGTCGCCGCGGGAGCCGAGGGAGATCGTCCACCAGCGCTGCAACGGCGACCAGGGCGACGTCTTCGTCTGGGACGACGTCCTGGTGCGCTCGTGGAACGCCAAGAAGCCCGAGGCGCGGCTCTGTGACGGCCAGGTCGTGCCCGCCGGCTTCGAGGGCGTGCACGTGTTCGACCTCTCCGACCCGGCCGACCCGGTGCTGGTCGGTGCGGTCGAGCTGCCGTGCGGGTCGCACACCCTGACCGGCGCGCGGGACGGCGACCGGTTGATCGTCTACAGCAACAACTCGAGCAGCACCGGCTGCACCGGTGGGGACCTGGCCGGCGACTTCATCGACGTCCTCCAGGTCCCGCTCGACGACCCGGCCGGCGCGAGCCTGCTGCGCCGTGAGCCACTCGAGGGGCCCCTCACGGCGATCGCCACCGGCTGCCACGACGCCGGCCTGATCCTGGGGAAGGCCAACCTGCTGGCCTGCGCCTCCGCCGACGCGATCAACGTCTTCGACGTCGGCAACCGGGGCGGCAGCCTGGCCGACCCGGAGTTCCTGTTCACGGTCACCGAACCCGGTGTCGGACAGGCGGGCACGAACGGCCGCTGGCACTCGGCCTCGTTCACCTGGGACGGCGAGGTGCTGGTGGCCGGCTGGGAGCCGGGAGGCGGCGCGGAGCCCGAGTGCGAGACCGTCGACCCGCCGGTCGACAAGAGCGTCTTCTTCTACGACGCACGGACCGGAACGAAGCTCGGCCAGTGGACGCTGCCGCGCGGCCAGGACGGCGTCGCGGAGAACTGCACCATCCACAACTACGACGTGGTTCCGGTGGAGGACCGGTACGTGCTCGTCAGCGGCAACTACCAGGCCGGCACGTGGGTCACCGAGTTCACCGACCCGGCCAACCCGGTCACGCTCGGCTACTCCGACCCGCCGGCGCTCGTGCCGCCCGACCTGGGCGGCGCCTGGTCGTCGTACTGGTACAACGGCTCCATCTACGAGTCCTCGATCACCGAGGGCCTCAACGTGTTCCGCTATCGCGGGCACGAGCTGAAGGGCGCGCCTCAGCTCGACCACCTGAACCCGCAGACGCAGGAGTTCACCCTGCAATGACCGACCGTCTGTCCCGAAGCCTCACCCCGGGCCGCCGGACGGGGAGGGCGGCGGGAGGGCCTGCGGGGGACGCCTGACGTCCTCGACCACCCAGGCATGGTCGAGGCGGCCGGCCACCAGCCGTGCCGGAGCGGTCACGGTGCCAAAGGTCCCTGTACGACCCCTCCTCCGCACAGGACTGTGAGTCTCGGAACTGTATCTTCCACCGCACTCGGCGTAGGGGGACGCCATGGCACAGCACGGATCGTGGGGCCGTGGACCAGGATGCGGTGGACGTCGCCCACCCGCGGCAGCTGGGAGGTGTCCTCCCGGACCGGGCAGCGGGTGGATCACCGAGGAGGCCGAGGATCGGGTCCGTGGCCGACAGGCGGCCTGTGCATCCACCGCCCAGGGTAACGACCGGACCCACGACCAGGTCCTTGACGGACACCAGGGCCCGGGAGGCCGGCCAGTGACAGCGCCGCGGCGACGGTGACCGGTCTCCCACGACTCGATCACCGCTCAGGGTCCTGCCTGTCCGTGGCAGCGCTGCGCCCAGCTGTCGAGGTCGGCCCGTCCGCCGGTACACCGGCGCGCCCGGTGCGCCCTGCGCTTCGGGCGCGCACGATGTCGTTTCCCGTCCGTGCGCGACGCACGGTCACGGTCGGCCAGGGGGATGACGGCTCCTCGAACGACTGGAGCTCGTCACCGGATCGCCGCTGCGAGGAGTGAGGGGCCCGTTTCGTGCCATGACCAGTGCTGACCCGGCCCGTCAGGCCGCGCCCCGAGCCACGGGGGTGCAGATAACCCGACGACGTCGACCGCGAGGCGTGAGGAGGCGAGATCAGCCGTGTCGTGGATGGAGTGGGAGCGGCCCGGCCCGCAGAAGTTGCTCGACGTCGCGCTCCGCCGGCGGATCGGCGTGGTTGTCAGCGCTGCCGGCTGGGGGAAGACGACCGCGCTGCGGGCCTGGACACGCCGACGCTGAACCTGCCCCGCCCACATCACCGAGAACGCCCAGGCCGCCCGGATCACGCTGCACCCAGACAGCCTGCGCCGCGTCGATCAAACCTTGGTCGGCTTCGAGGTCCGCGGCGCAACGCTGCTGTAAACAGTGGGCAGCCACCCGGTAGCCGAACGCCATACGGCAATGGCGCAGGTCAGACGTGGCAGTACGGGCGAGGTGTCCGTATGGCCCGTCCGCTGACGATCCCCGCTGAGGGGCGGCCAGCGGGACACCACACGCTCCGGATCGCCGGCTCAGCCCTGGGGGTGCAGGCGGATGGCGACCAGCGCGATGTCGTCCTGCAGCCGCTCGGGCCGCAGCCGCTCGATGACGGCGTCGCAGAGCCGGTCCAGCGGCTGGTCGCCGAGGTCGGCCAGCGCGGCACGCAGCCGACCGATGCCCTCGTCCAGCGGCAGGTCGCGGCCCTCGACCAGCCCGTCGGTGTAGAGCAGCAGGGTCGTCCCGCGGCGCACGGTCAGCACGCTCTCGGACCGCGGCGTGTCCGGGTCGACGCCCAGCAGGAGGTCCGGCCGCTCGGTCTCCAGCGCCTGCACCCGGCCGTCGGTGTGCAGCACCAGTGGCGGCGGGTGCCCGGCGTTCGACCAGCGCAGCGTGGTCAGCCCGGCGTCCCGCTGCTCGGGGTCCTGCTCGACCTGCGCCACCGCCGCGGTCGCCATCGTGCGCATGCCCAGCCCCTGGACGGCGGCGTCGAGGTCGCTGAGCACCTGCGCCGGGCCCACGCCGTCGCGGTAGGCGATGCCGCGCAGCAGCCCGCGCAACTGCCCCATCGCGGCAGCGGCCTCGGTGTCGTGGCCGACGACGTCGCCGATCATCAGCATCGTCGTCCCTGAGGGCTGGACGAACGCGTCGTACCAGTCCCCGCCGACCTGGGCGACCTCCACCGCCGGCCGGTAGCGGACGACGATCTCCGCGGAGTCCGGTGCCGGCGGGGCGCTGAGCAGGCTGCGCTGCAGCCCCTCGGCGAGCCCGCGCTGCTGCTCGTACAGGCGGGCGTTGTCCAGGGCCAGCGCGACGCGCGCGGCGACCTCCTGCGCGGTGGCGATGTCGTCCTCGTCCGCGGCCAGCCGGCCGGCCGAGCGGTAGATGCTCAGCGCGCCCAGCGTGCGCCCCCGGGCGGCCAGCGGCAGCGTCACCGCCGTCCGCGGGTCGAGGGTCCAGAAGACGTCGCTGACCTCGCCCGGCGGCAGGTTGCGCCCGATCGTCGCCCCGACGTCGGGGACGGTCAGCGTCCGGCCGGAGGCCAGCGCGCGCAGGACGGGGGCGTCCGGCGGGATCGAGGCCAGGCGCAGCGCGGCGTAGCGCGCGACGGCACCTCGCCGCGCCGGGTCGGTGTGCCAGCTGCCGACGTCGCGCATCCGCCCGTCCGCTCCGGCCAGGCTGACGATGACCCAGTCCCCCAGCACGGGGACGACGGCCTCGGCCAGCCGCTGCAGCGCGGCGTCCTCCCCCGCGCCGGAGCCCAGCGTCTCGCCGGTGACCGCGCCGGCCTCGGCGATGAGGGCGAGCCGGGCGGCGCTGGCGCGGGCCCGCTCCTCGGCGGCCCGGCGCTCGGTGACGTCGAGGAAGTAGACCGACAGCCCGTCGGGCGCCGGCCAGGCCCGGACCTCGTACCAGGCGTCCAGCGGTGCCGGGTAGTACGCCTCGAACACCCGCTCGCGCCCGGTGGCCGCCGCTCCGCGGTAGTGCGCCTCGAAGTCGCTGCCCACCGCGGCGGGGAACAGCTGCCAGATGTCGCCGCCCAGCAGCTCGCCGCGGGAGCGGCCCAGCACCCGCTCGGCCTCGCCGTTGACGTAGCTGAACCGCCACTGCCGGTCGAGGGCGAAGAACGCGGCGTTCATCGACTCGAGCACCCGCGCCACCCGGGCATCGGCGTGGCGGTGCTGGGTCGTGTCGTACCCCGCCCCCAGGAGACGGACGGAGGTCCCGCCCTCGCCGGCCAGCGCCCGGCCCCGGCCTGCACCCAGCGCGTCTCGCCCGTGGGCAGGACCACCCGGAACTCCGCGTCGTACTCGCCGCAGGTGTCGATCGCGTGCCGCAGCGCGCCGAGGGTGCGGGCCGCGTCGTCGGGGTGCAGGCGCTCGGTGAAGGCGTCGATCGTGCCGGCCCAGCCGGCCCGG
>NZ_NVPT01000052.1 GCF_002802985.1 Geodermatophilus chilensis
GGCTCCTCAGGCTCGGGTGATGGTGAGCAGGTAGCGGGCGGGCAGGGGAGAACACGGCGGTGGGGTGGTCGCCGGCGCGGTCGATGCCGGGCATGGCGGGGTCGGGGCGGCGGTCGACGCAGGCCCACCCGTCGAGCGTGGGCAGTGGGTGGAGGAAGCCGCCGGGGGCGCGGGCGAGCAGGCGGTCGCGGAACAGCCGGGCCGTGTGCTCGCACTGGTTGCGCAGGTTGGACACCGTCGTGACCTGGTAGGGCACGGTTTGGGTGCGCGGGGTGCCGGAGAGGTCCGGGGTGGCGTCGGAGGAGCCGCCGGGGATGCGGTAGAGGATCCCGTACGGGTAGGCGGGCTGGGTCGGGTCGCCGCCGTAGGCGCCGTCCCACACGTCCCGGCCGGTGCCGCGTAGCAGGCCGAGCAGGGCGGTGGTGATTTGGTCCAGGGGCGGGGAGAGGGCGGGTGCGGTCACCAGCGGACCGCCTGGTCGGCGACCTGCCCCATCGCGGCCTCGAACAGTGGCTCGATGACGTCCACCGCCGGGCCGTGGTGCGGGTACGGCGGCTGGTCGTAGGTGCGGCCGAGGCTGTCGGTGCCGACGAACCCGTACTCCAGGCGGTTCGCCTGCGCCCGGTCCGTGCCCGCCGAGCGGGACACCGCCGACGGGTCCGCCTCGTCCACCTCTTCGACGCGCCACGAGCCGCGGTAGTCCCCGGTCGGCGCGTTCGGCCCCGGCCGGCCCGACGCGTTGCGCTGCGTGAGGGCCACGAGGTCAGTGGCGGACTTCTCCACGACCGCGCGCATGAGCGCCTCGGTCTGCGCGACGCCCTTCTCCAGGGCGGCGATCAGCTCCCGGGCGCCGTCGACGCCCCAGCCTCCGGCGACAGCCACGACGACCCCCTCAGCAGGTAGCGGCGGTGCGTGGCGTAGGTGCGCTCTTCCTCGCCGAGGACGACGAACACGTCGCCCACCAGGCCGGGGGAGAACGCGGCGGCGGTGACGGTGAGCAGGTCCCCGGGGCGCAGGTCCGCGGAGTGCGGCAGCTTCACCCCGCGCATGTTGGGCACCCCGGCCTGGTCGTTGGCGGTGCGCCCGGCCAGCTGCGCGCCCCGCGGGTCGAACAGGGTGCACGGCCCGTCGTAGACCGTCACCGGCGGCGTGGCGACGACGTTGCCGGCCGCGTCCAGCTCCGGGGTCTGCCCCGGGTCGGGGCCGCGGGTGACGAAGCACCCGTCGACCATCTGCTCGCCGCGGGCAGCGGTCAGTGCCGCCATCGCCTGCTGCAGCTGCCGGTGCGCGGGAAGCATGGTCACCACGGGCCCCGCTCGGTCAGCTCCGGCCAGGCGGCACCGGGCGTGACGACGTCGAAGAAGAAGCCGTCGTCGGCGTCCGCGGCTTCGGCGGCGGCCTGCTCGCGCAGCCGCCCGGCGCGGGCCATCAGCACCGCGGCCCGCTTGGAGCCGTCCAGGCTGATGTCGTCGGACTGCACCGCGGTGATCAGCTGCCCGGCGAGCACCTCGAGCGCGCCGGCGGCGGCCAGCTTCACGATGCCGCCGTTGACCTCGAGGAGGGCGACGATGTTGTCGTCGGTCAGCTCGGTGGCGTCCAGGCCGGTGAGGGTGCGGACCTGCTGCTCGGGGGTCGCGGCCACGGGGAGCCTCCTGATCGGGCGAGGGGGAGTGACGCCGGGGCGCAGGACGCGTTCATGGCACGGGGCGAAGGCACCCCCTGTGGAGCCCCGCGAACGGCCTTACCGGCGGTACAGCGGGCGAAGCGGAGCCCTCGGGGGACCGGGCGTCGCCCCGGCGTCAGGCGTGCGCCGCGCCCGGCCACCACCCGCGGGGGCAGGTGGCCGGGCGCGGGATCATCAGGCGCCGGCGCCCGTCGAGGCGTAGGTGTGGGTCGGGTCCAGCGAGGCGGCGCCGACGACGTGCCGGACCCGGAAGTACACCGAGTCGTCCTCGAACGCCCCGTCCGCCGGGTCCGCCGGGCCGCCGCCGAGGCGGTTCCCGGCGTCGGCCTTGACCCGCAGGTCCGGGGTCTCCCAGCCGCGCAGGAACGCGACCGCCAGCGCGGGGCGGGCAGCGGTCGGGGCCGGGATCAGGAACCACGCCGTGCCGGGCAGGCGCTCCAGCACGACCAGGTCCACGACGCCCCGTAGCGGGTTCGGCTCCAGGGTGGTGCGAGAGCCGACGGTAGTGCGGACCTCGGTGGCCTCCAGGATGCGCCGGGCGGCGATCTCCTGAGCAGGGCCCACGACCAGCAGCAGCCGACCGGACACCGGGATGGGGTTGCCCTCGGGGTCCCGCCGGCTGCGGACCGCGGTGATCGCCGTCTGCAAGTTGTCGCTGGTCAGCGCCAGCGTCGTGGGCGTGGTGTCCGGGCCGGGGATGGCGTCGCCGGCGTGGTTGCGGAAGAAGCCCGCGTTCGGGGCGCCGGTGACGGCGTTGAACAGGGCGTCGAACGCGGCCCGCTCCTCGGTCAGGGCGGCGGCGGTGGCGTACTGCCCAGGGATCTGCTGCAGCTCGTCGAGGTCGTCGTTGACCGACGCCTCCCACGAGTAGCCGAACCGGCGACCGAACTTCCGCACGCTGATCTGGTACTCGGCGGTCAGGTAGTCGGCCGTCGGGTACTCGGACAGCTCGGGGACGACGTCGAGCACGGTGCGCCCGCCGAGGAGGTCGACCATCTTCTTCGGCTTGAAGTTCCGGACCGTGGTGCGGGAAGCGATCGACGCCCACTGGGTCTGCACGTCGCCGTAGCGAGCGAGCAGTTCCCGGTCGAGGACGTCGCCGGTGGCTGACTTGAACAGGTCGGACGTGGACAGGGCTTCCTGGACGGCCAGGGCGGCGCGGGGGTCGCCCTTGGTCCAGACGCGGTCCCACAGGCGTGCGGCCTCGACGATCGCTGCGGCACGCTGCGGCGAGTACTGGCGCCGCACCAGGGGGGAGGTGCCGCTCATCGTGAGCGACTCGGTGAGCCCGAAGGACTCGATGACGGTGGTGGTCACGTGAGGGCTCCTCAGACCTGGGCGATCTTGACGGGGATGGTGCCGACGCCGGTGCCCTTGGTGGCCAGCGCGTAGCCGAACAGCGTGTTGCCGGTGGCGGTCGCGGTGACGGCGCCGCCGGTCGGGGGGATGTAAACGGGGGTGCCGACGGCGGTGATGGCGCCGGTGACGGGCAGGTCGAACGCGCCCTTCATCCAGACCGTGGCGTAGCCGTCGGCGTTGCCCCCCTCGCCCTCGGCGGTGGCCGTGACGCCAACCAGGGAGCCGACGATCACGCCGACACCAGAGGCGGTGTCAGCGGGGACGGGCAGGGAGAGGCGGTCCGCGTCGCGGAAGCGCTCGTTGCGCATGGTCAGCTCACCTTCCGGCCGAAGGCGGAGCCCACGGCGCTGTCGATGTCGGACTCGGTGATCTGGGTGCCGCCGCCGGTCGTGCCGTCGTGCGTGTGGCCGCGGTGGGCCTCGGTGACCGAGCCCAACGTGCCGAACAGCGGCTGCGGCACGGCGGGGGCGATGTCGGCGAACTCGGCCTCGGCGTCGGCCACGGCGGCCTCCACGGCCGCGGTGAGCGCCTCGTCGGCCACCCTGCCGTCGGTGACGGGCAGGGCGGCGACGATCGACTCGACGACGCGCGCCTGGGTGCGGGCGCGGCCGGCCAGCGCCTTGGACTCGGCGACCTTCGCGGCCACCTTCGGGCGGGCGGCGTGGCGGGCGTTCGACTCGGCCAGCGCGGCCTCGGCGGCATCGGCCCGCGCCTGGGCGGCCTCGGCCAGGGCGGCCTGGTCCCGCAGCGCGGTGACCTCGGCCTCGGTCAGTTCGGGCACGAGGCCCTCCAATCCGTGTGACTCGGTTGTCGGGGCGAACGCCCCTTCGGTGACCGCGGGCGCGGTCGGCTCGTCCCAGAGGTCGCGCTGGTACAGCTGCGGTGCGTTCGCCTCCAGGGAGGCGACGAACGCGGCCAGGGCGTCGCCGATCCCCGAGGACAGCGCGATGCGCTCCTCGCGGGTCAGGCGGCCGTCGCCGAACATGTCGTCGGCGAGCACGGTGAAGCTGCGGTGGATCGCGGCCTCCACCCACTGCCCGACGTTGCGGGCCTCGGCGAGGTGCTCGCGGGTGGGGCGGGCGGACTCCAGCAGCTGCGCGATGCGCCCGCCGCGGCCGGCGCGGGTCACCAGGTCCACCGAGGTCGCCTGGACCAGGCTGGTGATGATGCGCCCGCGGCGGCCCTCGGCTTCCCCGATCTCGACGTCGCCGGAGGCGCGGATGGAGACGCCGATGACGTCCTTCATCTCGGCGACCAGCTGCTGGTAGGGGCCGAACACGCGGGCCTCGGCGACCAGCGCGGTGCCGTTCCAGGTGGCGTCGGTGGTGAGGACGGCGGCGAGGTCGCGCACGGACCGCTCGGGGCGGTCCCGGTCCTCCGAGGCCGACGGGTGGTCGATGTACATGTGGGTGCCGGCGGGGAACACGCGGTCGCGGCCGGCGGCCTCGAGCACGGCGGGGCTGTAGTAGCCGGAGGAGCCCCAGCCGGGGGTGATGAGCTCCAGGGCGACGCTGGAGCCGGTGGCCTCGCTGAGGGCGTGCTCGGCGCGGGTCTCGGTGAGCTGCTCGGGCATCAGCCACCCACCCGCGGCGGCCAGTTCCACGTGCCGGGGCCGTCGCCCTGGGGGACGTCGAACTCCTGGTACTGCACCTGCGCGCCCGCGGTCATCACGTGCAGGTGCACGTGCGTGTCCGAGGACAGCGGCGGGATGTGGCCGAGCTCGACGCCGGTGGGGTCGAGGCTGTCGGCGCTGACGGTGACGATGGCCGGCAGCACGTAGCCGCGGGTCTTCGCCCGGTAGTGGACGACGCGGCCGACTGTGGGCAGCACGGCGTCTCCTCTCTACGGTGTCGGGGATGGACGCTGGCGAGCCCGAGGTGTGTGAGCACCGGTGGCTGCTGGTGCGCGCCGTGCTGGACGGCCGAGGGGCGTGGCGCGAGTACGAGTGCGCCGACTGCCCGGCGACGGCGGTGCAGCCCGCGTCAGGCGACCTGCGCGACGGGTAGGCCCCGGGCGGGGGTGACCTGGAACGAGCGCCGCCAGTCCGCGTTCGGCTTCTCGGTGGCCAGCGACGACCACGGGGCGCCGTCGTCGAGCGCCTTGAGCCGGCCGGGCCCCATGATCGCGAGTTGCTGGTCGCGGGGCAGGCCGCGGAAGTGGTCCTCGGCGGAGAGCCGGGCGAGGCCGGCGGGCTCGTCGAGGTCGAGGCCGAGTTCGCGCCAGGTCTTGGTGCGGACCATGCGGGTGCACCGGCAGTTGGGGTGACCATCCGGGCCGGTCTCGGTGAGTTCGTGCATGGTGCCGTCCATCGCCCAGCAGGCGGGACAGGTGGTCGCGGACCTGGAGGACAGCCACTCCCAGCCCTGCAGCGTGCTGCTGTTGGCCTGCCCCCACGCCATGGTGGCGGCGCGGGCGGCGTCGTTCAGCTCGGTGCGGCTGATGGCCATGGCCCGGGTGAGTGGCAGGTCCACCCCGCCGGCGCGGGCGAGGCGGACCATGTCGCGGGCGACCTTCACCGGGTTGTCCGCGGCCGACGCGCCCCGCACCAGCGCGGTGCGCACCGCCTCCTGCCCGGCCTGGGCGAGGGGGCGGGTGCGGGCGGTGATCTGCTGGCTGGTGCGGGCGACGATCGTGTCGATCACGTCGCTGTTGACCGTGGACAGCAGGTTGCCGGGGAACTGGCGGGGCAGCTGGCTGCCGGCGATGGCCGCCTGCGCCTCGACCGCGATGCTGGTGACCTGCCCGGCCCCATCGGTGATGACGACCGCGGACTGGGCGGCCAACCCGTCGAGGCTGTCGGCGATGGCCTGCAGCGCCGAGGCGACCTTGGACGAGCGCAGCAGCCTCGTCTGGGTGATCGGCTCGTCGGCCAGGTCGAGCAGGGCGGCGGTGAGCTGACCGACGACGGCATCCCACGCGTCCACGTAGGCGCGGGTCAGCTCGCGCAGCTGGGCGTCGGTGACGGCGTCCAGGTCGAGCACAAGGCGGCGCATCAGCCGCAGCGTGCGCGCGGTGACCGGCACGCAGCCTCCCGGGTCTGTCGGGGGATGCCGCTACGGTGCGCGGCGGACCGGTCGCACCCGGCGACCGGAAGACGAAAGAGGGGTGACCGCGTGGCGGTCGAGGTGAAGGTTCCGAAGCCCGGTTCGACGTCCGTCCTGACGGACTCGTACGAGAACGGGGAGTCCTTCGGGATCAAGGACGGCATCCTGCACGTGTTCAGCGAAGCCCACTACCAGCGGACGACCGATCAGATCGCGGTCTACGCGGCCGGGCACTGGATCTCGGCCGTGGTGAAGCAGGGCTAGCGGGCGCCGAGCCGCTCCCGCTGCGGCTGCCGCTTGGCGCTGGTCGTGGCGACGTGCTCGCGGATGGCGGCCTGCGCCGCGCGCACCTTGGCGCGGGCCGCCATTGTCATACTCACCGGTACGCCTCGGCGGCCTGCGAGCCGGGCGCCCCGTTGCGCTCGCGCTGCACCGCCGCCACCGAGGCGGCCACCCGCGGGTCGATGAAGTCGCCGTCGTCGTCGGTGAGGTCGTCGAGGACCTCGTCGACGTCCTCCACGCCGAGCGCCTCCAGCGCCAGCCGCACCAGGATCAGCGGCGGCACCGTGCCCAGGTCGTCCGCGAGGCCGAGGGCCTCCAGGCGGTCCTTGAGCGGCATGTCCTCGACCGGGGGGAACGTCACGTCCACCGTGGCGTCGGCGTCACCGGTGAGGGTGAGCGCCTGCCGGGCCGGCCCCACCTGCTCCACGTCCCCGGGCAGCACCTGGTCCTCGGCGGCGACGAGCAGCACGTGGGCGAACAGGGCCTTGAGCCAGTCGGTCCACAGCTGCTGCCGGGAGCCGGTGGTGAGCTGCAGCGGCCGGTCCAGCGTCTCCGCCACCGCCCGCGCCCCGGTGGTGCCGGGGTCGGCCAGCAGCATCGTCAACGGCACGTCCAGCGCCGCCGCGGCCATGCCCGCCAGCGGCTTGCCGGAGTCGGCGTTGATCGTCGCCCCGGACGAGTGCATCGGCGCCATCGCGGCGTCCGGCGACATGAGCGCGGTCGCCCCGACCGGATCGGTGGCCTCCCCGGTGACCGGGTTGGTGCCCCGCCCCTGCTGCAGCGCCGCCCGCACCCGCGGGGCGTGCTTCGCCGGCGCGGTCGCCTTGTACGCGTACCGCGCCAGCGACTTCATCAGGCCGGCCCACGACGACAGGTAGTCGGCGTAGCCGCGCGCCCAGTCCAGCGCCGCGTACGTGTCCGGGATCCCCCATGGGGCGTCGGTCACGGCGTTCACGGCGCAGTGCTGGATGGGCTGGTCCCAGCGCACCGGCTCGGTGCCGATGAGCATGACCCGCTCGCGCAGGGCGGGCCGGTACTCCAGGGTGGGGTGCCACTCGGTGCGGGTCACCCGCTGCGGGGCGGCGACCCGCCCGTCGGGGCCGACGAACCGCAGGTCGGTGACCGTTGCCGTCCACTGCCGCTTGTACAGCCAGACGTCGGTGGAGTCGTTCGGGTTGGCGATCGAGTCGACGATCTGCGCGGCCGGCACCATGCGGGGGCGCACGGTGCGCGCCGCCGGGTCGTGCACGGCGAGGACGAAGAACTCCCCGCGCACGCCGAGGTCGGTCTCCCGCTCCTCGCGGGCCTGCGCGGACCCCAGGGTGCGCTGGTAGTCGGGGGAGTCCAGGAACGCCTGCAGCAGCTCGTTGACGTCGGCGTCGCGGGCGGCGACCTCGCAGCCGCGGCCCCACACGTAGTTGCGGCGGATCCGCAGCCCCCGCCCGATCAGCGGCGACTTGACGTAGGCGGCGAGGCAGGTGGAGTGGATGGTGAGCAGCCCGGCGCGGGTGAACGACTGGGCCTGCTCCATGCCGAGCTTGCGCCAGCCGGCGTCCTCGCGGGCGAGCTGCTCGAGGCCGGCGAGGGACTCCTGCACGACCTCGAGCTGGTTGGCCAGGGCGGCGTGCTCGGCGAGTGGCACCGACGCCTCGGTCACGGGCTCGGGGGAGCGGAAGTAGTCGAGGAGGCCCACGCGGCTGCCCTCCTCGTCAATACAGGCTGATCCGCATCTCGGCGTCGAGCTCGTCGTCGTACTCGTCGCCTGGGTCGGTGTCGTCGCCGAACAGCAGCGGGCTGATCAGCAGTCGGTTCACCGCCTGCGTGAGCGCGTCCACGGCGTCGTCGTGGGCGCCGTTGGGGAACGCCGCGGCCTCCTCGATCAGATCGTCGACGTTGGGCAGCAGCTCGGCGGTGGGCAGGTGCACGTTGCCGGCCTCTACGAATGGGGAGGCGGCGTTGGCGCGGGCCACCTTGCCGCCCTCCGGCTCCACCGGGATGAGGCCGGGCACGGTGCGCGCCAGCATGCTGATCACCGCAGGGCCGTTGGCCTTGTCCTCGACGAACTTCGCCAGCGCCTGCGGCCACCGCGCCGACAGCGCCTTCACGGCGGTCAGGGTCTCGGTGAACGACATGCGGCGGCGCACCTGGTCGAGCAGGTACAGGTGAACGCCCCGCCTGAGCCACACCTGCCCGACGACGTAGTCGGCGCCGTCGGTGCCCTTGAACGCCAGGTCCCAGGACTGCGCCACCTGGTCGCCGTCCGACAGCGGCACCCACATGGACCCGTCGTCCCGTTCGACGGCGAGCGGGGTGTCGTAGCGGGCCCACTGGTCGCGCTTGAACAGCGCGCCCTCCGCCGGGGCGGGGCGGCCCTGGTAGAGCGACGCCCAGGTGCGGGCGCCGGAGCGGACCTTGATGGCCTGCCACTGGGCGGTGGTGCGGCCCCGGGCGGACAGCATGAACTCGCCCGGCTCCCGGCCGAGCGGGTCGGTCTCGCCCTTCTCGGGCATGTGGTCGGCTTGGGCGGGGATGTTCAGGACCCGCCACAGGTGGCCGTCCTCGGCGGCGAGGAGGCGGCCGGCGAGGTCGTCCTCGTGCCAGCGGGTGAGGATGATGACGACGGGCGCGCCGGGGGCGAGGCGGGTGGAGGCGACGTCGGTCCACCAGTCCCACACGCCCTGCCGGTACACCGCGGAGTCGGCTTCCTTGCGGTCCTTGATCGGGTCGTCGATGACCATCAGGTCCGCGGGGCGGCCGGTCAGCCCGCCGCCGATGCCGACCGAAAGCACGCCGCCCTGGTGGCCGGCCAGCGTCCACTCGTGCACCGCGCCGTTGTCCGGGGCGATCGACAGCCCGAGCTCGGGGTGGCTGGTGATGCGGTTGCGGATCGCTCGGCCGTTGCGGGTGGCCAGGCCCTGGCCGTAGGAGGCGACGACGATGCGCGTCTCGGGGTTGTGGGTGAGCACCCAGGTGGGGAACTCGCCGGCGACCCGGGTGGACTTCCCCTCCTGCGGGGGCATGGTGACGATGAGCCGCCCGTCGGGGGTGTTGAGCACGTCGACGAGCGCGGTGTCGATGAGGTCGAGGGCTGGGGTCTGCACGGTGGCCGGGTTGATGGCTCGGGCGAGCTCGCCGGGCGTCTGCCAGCGGGGCCCGGGCGATTGCTCGAAGGCGGCGATGGCGGCGTCGAGCCAGGCGGGGGCGGCCACGGGCGCGCCCCCCTCTGTCAGCGGGTCGGCCGCAGGGTGTCGGCCAGTTCGTCGAGGAGGCCGCCGATGCGCCGGTCGAGCGCGTCGAGCTGGGTGAGCCGGTCGAGCACTTCGTTCTGGATGGCGCGGCGCCGGTCGTGGATCCGCCGAAGTTCGGCGGTGAGCACGTCACGGGGGCGGGGGCTGGGGATGCTCACCCGGCTGGCGCCGGGTGGGCGGCGCGGCAGTCGTCGCAGGCCGCCATCCACACGTGGTGGCGGTAGCAGCGGGGGGTGCGGAGTGTGGACATGGCCGTCTCCGAAAGTTGTCTAGACACCTAGACTTGACGTGGCTACTGCGCTAGACTTAACGTATGCCGAAGCCGATGAAGCGCCGCGAGGTCATCAAGCACCTGGAGGCCATCGGCGCGACGTTCCTGCGGGAAGGGGGCGAGCACACCGTGTACGCCTGCCCCTGCGGCCAGCACACCACGGCCGTCCCACGACACCGCGAGATCACCGCCGGAGTCGTCGGCAGCATCCAGCGCCAGATCGAGTGCCAGCCGAAGGGGTGGTTGCAGTGAGCGAGTACCGGGCCATCGCCCGACGAGAGGGCAGGTGGTGGGCCATCGAGGTTCCCGGCGTCGGCTGGACCCAAGCCCGCCGCTTGGACCAGGTGGAGCACATGGCGTGCGACCTGGTCGCCTCGATGAACGACGTCGACCCCTCGACGGTGTCGGTGACCGTCGAGGCGCACGTGTCCGACGAGCTGGACGAGCTGCGCGAGCGCGCTGCTTCCCTCGGCCGGGAAGCCGAGGAGGCGACGGCGCGAGCCCAGTCCGAAAAGCGCCGGCTGGTGCACGAGCTGCAGGCCGCGAACCTGCCGGCTCGCGACATTGGTCAGCTGGCCGGCATCAGTCACCAGCGGGTGTCGCAGCTGACGAAGCCCGATCGCGCCAGCGGGCCGACCGAGGTCGTGACCTACCGCTGAGTGCCCGAGGATCGGTGCCGGCCACCGCCGCATCACTCGCGCTCCGGGCGCTCCCCAAGTCGGCGGGGGACGTTGTGGCCCCGGGGGACGTGGGCGCGGACTCGCAGCGCTGCTGTGGTGTGTCTGCGGTGGCGCTCGGCGCGTGCCCCCGGGGCGGGGCTGCTGTCCGGGAGGCCCCCCGAACAGCAAGAAACCCCGGGTCGCTCTGCGTATCCCCAGGGTTCTGCGGCGGCTGTGGACACAGCTCTGCCAGTGCGCATGATGGTGTCGCAACTGTGCGTGCGCGTCAAGTCGCGCGCTGTGCGCGTGTCGCCAGTTTAATCTTCGCGTCGTCCACGTCGTACAGCGGCGCCCGCGTGCCGGTGTGGCAGGCGACCGGCTGCAGATTCCGGCGCACCCACGAGATGTGCGCGCCAGTGGTGAACACGATGAGCTGCCGGGTAACGACGGTGCGCCCGGTGTCGTCGTACTGCGGCTCGGGGTGGGGCAGCAGCGCCCGGCCGCGCCTCATGGCCGCCACTCCGCGCGGAAGTCCGGCCGGTCGGCGTAGAAGCTACTCACGGAGGACCTCCCCAGAAATTCGGACCAGACCGGCGGCGGCCGCCGCCGCTATGGCCCAGCCGAGCAGCCCGCCCACCAGCAGCCCCCAGGAGGCGCACACGGCGAGGACGGCGGCCAGGACGAGGAGGGCAAGGGCGCGGATCATCGCCACTCGTCGCGGAAGTCGGCGAGGTCGTCACTCATGACCTCATCCTGCCGCGTGCCAGCTCCTGCTCGAGCGCGGCCAGGCCAACGGCCAGCGCCTCACCGTGGGTGCCGGCGCTTCCGGATGCGTGGCAGGTGAACAGGTCGGCGCTGTGGACCTCCCAGATCCAGCAGCCCCAGTCCTCCGCCCAGGGGTCCCAGCTGCGCCACACCCGCAGCCGGGGCGGGTGGGTGACGAGGGCGAACGCGGTCACCTCGGCCGGTGGGGCGGCGGCGCGCTTGACGGCGGCGAAGAAGGGGGCCAGTGCGCTCCAGGGGTTCACGCGACCGCCCCGTGCCGCCGCAGCACGTCCAGCCCCGTGTACGAGGCCCCGCACGTGCCGCAGGTGGCGGTCCCGGCGTCCCAGCGCACGGTGCCGCCGCACGGTTGCCCGCCGACGGTCTCCCGGCACCGCGCCCGCCCCTGCGGCCGGGGCCGGCCGTTGGCCGCGCGCAGCAGCCCCCACAGGGCGCGCATCTCGTCGTAGAACTCCCCGGCCCAGTCCTGCGCGAGCACCCAGCCCAGGTGGTCGGCCAGCACCCGCCGCTCGGAGGCCACGGTGAGGCGGGGAGTGACGACGGCGCGGAACGTCCACACCTCGCAGGTGTGGTGCCCGCACGGCGGCGCGTCGACGTCGCACACCGGCCCGGGCGGGGCAGCGCGGCGCCGGTAGGCGAGGGCCTGCGTGGGTCGCACCAGCTGCCGGGCGTCGCGCACGAGTGCGGCGTAGGACCCGAGGGTGTCCAGGACCGAGGGGGTGGCGTCCAGGCCCCACTCGTCGGCGTCGTCGTAGGCGATACGGCCGGTGCCACGCCGCGGAGTCCGCAGCACCATGACGTCGAGGTTGCCGACGGACCGTTGGGAGGCGAGGCCGCCGGGGCCGCCGGTGCCGGGCTCCCGGCCGGCCATGGATGGGGTGGCGTCGAGCATGGCGACCTCGTCCAACAGCTGTGCCAGCCACTGGCCGAGCTTCTCCGCGTCGGGACGGCACAGGCTGTGGCCGGGCCCGGCTGGGCGGGTACAGGTGGCGGCGGCGCACACGGCGGTGTCGTGCTCGAGCTCGGTGGTCACGGGATCACCGTGCCGAGGCCGTCAGGCACCGGCTCCCGCAGCGGGACCTCGACGGTCTCCTGCTTCACGCCGAGGATCTCGCTGGTGTACGGGTCGCGGTCGGTGACCTTCCGGCCCTGCTCGTCGACGACGTACAGCGTGGCGGTGATGACGCCGTCGCGGATCACGACGCCGGGGGCGGTGCGGTTCGGCTCCAGGTCGTGAGCGCGCAGCCAGGCGTGCAGCGCATCCGGGTCGCGGTCGACGTCGTCCATGGTCAGTTCGATGGCGCTCACGGGGTCTCTCCGTCCAGCAGGAGCCTGTCGGGGCAGGGGTAGGCCTTGCGGCAGCCGTCGCACACCTGGCTGTTCTCGCTGCCGGCCCAGGCGGTGGGCTGGTGGCGCTGGTCGAGGGCGGCGAGGCGGGGCAGGGCCTCCAGTGCGGCGGACACCTGCGGGTCGGCGAGGACGCGCAGCGCGGCGTCGTGCGGGCCGTGGAGGCCGCCGGCGTACACCCAGCGGTCGATGACCTGCGCGAGCCGCTGGTCGAGCGGGGTGGTGACGGCGGTGGCGCTCACGTGTCGCCCCCGAGGGCGCGGACGGTCGGGCAGTCGTCGGTCAACCCGAACGAGCAGGAGGCGCACGCGTCGTAGTCGGCGCCGTCGTGGTGGAGCGCCCGCACGCGGTCGAGGGCGGCGAGCGTCGGGGCGAGCGGCCCGGACAGCAGTGCGCCGGCGTTCGCCCGGTAGTCGGAGTGCAGGTCGAGTTCCCCGGTGAGGTAGTGGTTCCAGTCGACACCGTCTGACTCACAGATCGTGCGGGCGATGCGCTCGCGGAGCTCGTCGCCGGGTGCGCCGTCGCCCACCGGGACAGCGGCGCGGGCGAACTTCGTGCAGCCGTGGTCGTGCACGTAGGCGGATCGGCAGCCGCAGGGCTCGCCGTCCAGCCCTGCCGCCTTCGCCATGTCCTCGAGCGCGGCGGTCTGCTCCTGCCAGGTCGCGAACCCGTCCAGCGGGCCGTCGTCGGGCTGGCCGGTCATGTCGTCTCCTCGGTTCGGGCGCGGAAGGCGGCGGCAGCCACGGGCCAGGTGAAGCCGCTCGGTCCGTGCTCGTGCTCGTCGCCGTTGTGGCCGCGACGGAGCGTGCAGTCGAGCCAGTCGCCGTAGGTCTCGGCGAAGTGCCAGTCGGGGGCTCGCTCTTCCTCGCCGCACGGGTCGGGCAGGAAGTCCCCGAGCCCGACGGAGTCGCGGCCTCGTTGCTCGGCCTCGGCGATGAGGGCGCGGACGGTCTGCTCCAGCGCGGCGGCGGCCCGGTCGATCGCGTCGCCGGGCAGCGCCACCTGCACCTCGTCAATCCATGCCAGCGCCTCGGCGAGCCGCTGGCGGATGCGGTCGCCGGTCACGTGTCACCCCACAGGGCGGCGGCGCGGGCGCGCAGTGAGCTACGGGTGACGAAGGCGGGGTGCCGGGTCCAGGCGTTGCCGGGATCGTCGGCGGCCTCGTTGAGCTTGTCGGCGGCGTGCTCGCGGGCGATGCGTTCCACCGTCGCCGTCAGCGCGGCGGCGTCCTGCAGCGCCCGGGAGGCGGCGTGCGGCTCGTCGGCGTGCGCCCGGTACAGCACCTGGGCGAGCTCGTGGGTGATGCCGTCGGGAGTCACCGGCGCGACCCGTCGAGGTTCCGCGGCTTGCAGTAGCTCGTACGGTGCCACTGCTCAGACCGCCCGCACTTGAGGCATCCCGGCCATGGGGCGTTGGGCCATAGCCGCTTTTCCTCCCGCCGCTGCTGTTCGGCGAGGGCGGCGGGCACCTGCTCGTTGATGCCGTCGCGGAGGGTGGCGAGGACGCGGGCCCGGTCAGCGGCGGTCACGACAGCTCCCACGAGGGGCCACGCAGGTCCATGACCTGTACCGCGTCGACCTCCCAGTCGGCTTCGGTCAGCACCTGGTGGAGGTGTCGGCCGCAGGCAAACCAACGGACGATCGGCTGCATGTCGCCGCCTTCGTAGTTCTGGATCGACCACACGGCGTAGGCGGTGCAGCGGTCGCACCGGCTGTCGTCCTCGACCTGCGCCGGGGTTGGCTTCACGCTGCGTCTCCTTCGGTGGCGGGAACAGTGCAGGTGTCGTCGTGCCGCCCGGCGGCGAGCTGGCACACGGGGCAGGTGGGCACTGCGAGGAGGCCGGCGCGGTCGGCGGCGACGTAGGCGGCGGCGCACACGGCGAGCCAGCTGGCGGTCCAGGCGCGGGCGGGCAGCAGCGCCAGCCACAGGACGGCGGTCACCGGGAGCCGCCGAAGGGCTCGGGGATGCGCGGGTCGTCGCGGTCCAGCGCCTCGCCGGTCTGCAGCCAGTGCAGGAGGCGCCCGAGGGACTGGCGGTCGAGGTAGGTCCCGGCGTCCTCGTAGCCGTAGGTCAGCGGGCTGTCCGGGGCCATCGACAGGTACACGCGGTCGTCCGTTCCACGCGGCGGGTCCAGGCTGACGGTGTGGTCGCCGGTGTGGGCACGCAGGTTGATGCGGTCGATGGCGGGCTTGTCGTCGTTCACGGTCGGGCTCCTTCGCGGCGGTGGGCGGTGGCGCAGTCCGGGCAGGCGGCCATCCAGATGTGGTGGCGGTAGCACCGGGCCGGGGGCGCTGGTGGGCGCGGGGCGGGGGTGGTCATGCCGGTCCCCAGCCCTGGTGGCACTCCCAGTCCTCGCAGCCGGCTGCGGTGGTGTCTCCGCAGCGGCGGCAGGTGGCGGGCGTGGTGCAGTCGCAGCCGGTGGCGGCGACGCAGCCGTCGGGGCCGTGGATGGCGGCCACGTGCCCGCACGGGCACAGGTCGAGGGCGGTCATGCGGCCTCGCCCAGCGCGCGGAGCCGCGCGGACACGACCCGCACCACCCCGGGGTCGGCGACGTCCAGGCCCAGGTCGGACAGCACCCCGCGGATCACCTCCGCCACCAGCTGCCCCTGCCGTTCGGCCAGCTGCACCTGCCGTTCGGCAAGGCCGGCGGCGACGGCCTTGGTGGCCATGGCGGCGGCCCGGTCCCGCTCCTGCGCTTCCAGCGTGACGAGGCCGCGGATGGCTTCGCCGGTGGCGAACACCCCGCCCTCCTTGTCGGCGGCGTACGTGTGCCCGATGAGGGCGGCCACACCGCCGGTGGCGAACACCCGCGCCAGGTCCTGGGCGGCCCGGTCCCGGTCCGCGCCCGTGTCGGCGTTCGGCGGGAGCTCCTCGCCCATGCTGTCGGCAGCGCGGAGCCGCTCGGCGGCGTCGTACGCCTCCTCCAGCAGCTGCCCGTACAGCTCCGCCCGGCGCACCGACTGCGTCATCAACCGCAGCAGCGTGATCCCGGGGTCGAGGGTCTCGTCGCCCAGCCCCCAGCGGGACACCTCGACCACCACGGCGCCCTTGGCTTTGTGCTCGGCGGCGGGGCGGCCGGCGTGCCGGATGCAGGCGTCGGTGCCGTCGACGGCTTGGGCGCCGCACGGGTCGCCGGACTTCTTCCGCTTCGAGCACTTCACCGGGCCACCGCCTCGGCCATCTCGATCGCGTCCAGGACGGTCTGCGCAGCGTGCGGATCCCGGACGGCGAGGGCGTGGAGCAGCGACCTCACCGCGTGCAGATCGCGGGCCCGCAGGGCGCTGGCGATGGCATCGAGCAGCTGCTCCGTCGTCGGCACCTCGCCGCTCACGGCTGGTTCACCGGGGCTGGAGTGTTCATGGGGTGGGCCGGGCTGAGGGCGGCGGCGATGGCGTTGCGGAGTCGGTCCGCCTGCTCGCGTAGGACGATGCTCGCGTCTTCGTGCGCCGCGAAGGCGGCCAGGTCGTTCACAGCCGAGTCCTTCGCGGCTGCGATCCCGAACCGGTGGCCCCAGTGTTCGATCTCATCGGCGAGGTCGAGCGCGGCGCGGAGTGCGGCGGTGAGCTGGGGGACCGCACGGGGGAGGTACATGCCGGCCTCGAAGGCGGCCCAGCCGCCGGTGCGCCACCGCTCGTGCGCGGCGTCGAGCTGGTCCAGGAGGTCGCGGGGGCCGGTCACTGGCAGCCGCCGCAGGGGCAGGTGGCGCGGGCGCTGCGGGCGGCGAGCGCCACCAGGAAGGCGAGGGCGATGCCGGCGCCGGTGAGGGCGCCGATGATGGTGGTCAACATCGGGTGGTTCTCCTGTTCAGGTGGGGCCTCACCTGCGGGTGAGGCTCAGCGTATCGGACTGGTGGACGTTCCGTCGCCTACTGGTGGACGCCGCGGGCAGCCGTGTCGCCGGCGTGGGCGGCGCGGGTCTCCTCGAAGAGCTGCCGGGCGCGGGCCCGCCCTTCGGGTGTGGAGTGCGACGGTGGCGGCGGGGCGTCGTCGAGGGCCGGCGGGAGGGTGAAGCCGGCGTCGTCGACGGCGTCCATGAGGTGGGCGGCGCGCTCGGCCGCGTGGGGGGATCCCCATTCGGTGAGGAGTTCGGCGAAGCGGTCGCGGAGGAGCTGGCGGCGGGCGACGGCCGCGGGTTGGCGGGCGGGCGTGATGGTCACGGGGTTACTTCCTGGTCCGGGCGGGGGCGGTTCTCGGGGGCTCGCGCGTTACGTTCCGCAAGATGAGCACTCTTGGTGACCATCTCGTCTCCGTCAGTCCGTCCGTCCGTTCGTTGGGAGTCCGCGAACTGAGTCAGTGGACTGACTCGCTGGACTGAGCCGGTTCAGCGATCGGTGGAGTGATCGGCGGTGAGTCGTCGGTGCCGATCCAGGTAATCGGCAAGTCGGCGCAGCAACTCCGGGTCGTCCTGGGCCATCCCGAGCGCCGTGTTGCAGCGACCGCAGAGAATGCCGCGGCGACACCGCGCGCAGGACTTCACCGGGCCACAGCAGAGGTGGTCGTGGTCGACGACCCAGCCCTTCGGCCCGGGGTCGTTCGTGCCACAGGTCAGGCAGCCACCTTGGGCGAGGGCAGCCTGAGCCTTCTCCATGCGGGTCATGCCGTGCCGGCGGCGGGGGGCCGCCTCGGACTCGCATGCGCGGCATTGGCCCTGCCGGCCGTCGACGCTCGTCGGGTGGCGGTTGAAGTCGCCGAGGACCTTGACCTGGTGGCAGGCGATGCACCGCTTGATCTGCGACTTCACCGGGTCACCGCGGCGTTGTCCTGCCAGCACGAGCACGACGGCCCGTGCCACCGGTTGCAGTTGGCCTTGAGCGCGCCGACGCGCTGCGCTTCCTTCTTGGCCGCGGTGACGACGGCGAGCTCCTGGCGGACCTCGAAGTTGTGGATCCGCCAGCCACCCTCGACGGCGTGCCAGAACCCGTGCTTGACGAGCAGCGCGGCGGTGGTCTTGGTGGCGTGGATGAACGGCAGCGCGGTGGCGGGGATGAACCCGTCGGTGCCGTGTTCACCGGCCCAGCAGATGGCGAACGGGACCGACGCCGCGGCCTGCCACCGTTTCGGGGACGGGTCGTTGAGGAGCGCCAGCGTCTTGGGGTGGGAGGGCAGCCCGGTGTCCATGCGCACCCAGGGGAGGCCGGGCATCAGGCGACCTCGTTGGAGGCGCGGATGGCGGTGCGGTGCCGGACGACGGAGCGGGTGGTGATGCCGAGGCGGCGGGCGATCTCGTGCGCGGGGACGCGTAGCGCGCTGAGGCGGGCGATCTCGGCGCGGCGTTCCCCGCGCCGGCCGAGCGCCTCGGCGGACAGCTTCTTGACGTTGTAGCGGTCGGGCGTGAAGGGCCGGGAGCGGGTCGGCCCGTCGAGCCAGGCGAGGAGTTCGGCGGGGCTGCGGTCGGGGTCGACCATGGCGGCGAGGACGACCGCGAGGGCGTCGTGGCGGCCGGCGGGGACGCGGGCGAGGACGGCGGCGACGTCGTCGGGGCCGTAGTCGCGGACCGTGCCGACGAGTTCGGCGGCGATGGGCAGGAGCTGGTCGACCAGTTGTTCGTGGGCGGTGTCGCCTGCCGCGGGCATCCGTCGGCACCCGCGGCTATCTGGTGGTCGCTCTGTGTGACGGTGGGTGGGCATGGCTGTTCGTTCCCCCTTCGGTGCGTGTGCGGTGGTGGTGCGACCGGGTCAGGGGCCGGTCATGGGGACCGGGCGGCGCGCGCCGCGCGCTTGGCGGCCAGAGCCTCGATGCGGCCGTTGACGCGGACCGTGGTCGCGGCCTGGGCCCGCTCGAGGTCGTGCGCGGTCTGCACGGCGGCCATGCGTTCGGCGGGGGTGGCGCAGGCGGCGCACACCTTCCGGGTGCGCCAGACGGCGCGCGGCATGGGTGCGGCGCAGCGGCGGCACTCCGGCAGCGGCCTGGGCAGCCCCGACACGCTCACGAGGCCCGCCCTGAGACTGCTGGTGCAGCTGGTGTCCGGATGTGCCCAGGGCGAGTTAGCGGGATGGACGCCCGGACGGGGCCGGGCGCAGGCTGGCCGGCATGAGCAGCAAACCCCTCGTGACCGGCTACGAACTCCGCCAGGTGGTGACCCGGCACATGTCGGGGACCAGCACCGCGACGATGCGCGTGCCGCACGCCATCCCGCCGGGCCTGACCCTCGACGACCTGCCCGTGACGGCCCGGTGCGGGGCGACCGTGCAGCAGATCGGCAGCAAGCCGTGGCCGCCCGCGCAGCGCCTGGACTCCTCGGCGCTGCCCTGCCCGGTCTGTGACGCCATCGAGGTCGTCTAGCCTCGCCGCCGTGCCCGAGGTGTTCCGCCGGCTCGACCCGCCGCGGAGCGTGCTCGTGCGCCACGACGACGGCCGCTGGTACACCGGCTCTTGCTCCGGGTGGACCCGGCAGCCGGAGGGCGGCTGGAGAGCGATCGTCGAGTACACGGCCGCCGTCGGATCCAAGTACGTCCGCGCCGTCGACCCTGAGCACGTCGAGCTCGTCGGCGAGTAGGTCGCCATGCCGGCCCTGCCGTGGCCGCTACGGTCAGGGGACAGCCGACGCGGGGAGGCAACAGCATGCCGTCGATCGACCACCACGACCTGGTCTTGCGCATCGAGGACCTCGGGACTGAGTCCGCAGCCCATTGGGCGTCGAGGGCCGTCACCATGGGCGCGACCGAGGCGAACATCTCGGACGGCGGGTCGAGAGGGCTGGTGCTGACCATCTCCTTCCCGCCCAGCGCCGGGAACCGGGCCGCGCTGGACCTGGCGAACATGCTGGCGTTCGTTGCCGAGATCGAGGGTGTGTCGGCGTCGAATGTGCTGGCCCGGGTGATGGAAACCCGCGAGCAGGGTTGACCTCATCCCTCACCTGCCAGGGCGGCGGTGACCTGCCGGAGGAGGAACTCGGCGGCCGGCGGGGTGACGGCGTTGCCCAGCTGCTTGACGCGCTCCCGGCGGTTGCCGAGCACCCGGTAGTCGCCGTGGAAGGCCATGGCGCGCTGAATCTCGTGGGGCTCGAGCATCCGGAAGGTGCAGTCCTCGACCGCGGGAGCAGCCTGCGGCCAGCCGACGAGGGACTGGTGACCCTTCGTGGTGATGGTGCGGACCGGCTCGACGGCCGGGGTGCACATCTCCCCGCCGTCCCCACGCGAGCTGTTGTGCCGGACGAGCATGTGGTTGTTGCCGCCGGCGGTGACGGTGGCGAGGGGCTCATGGACGTGCCGGGCGGTGGAGTGGCCGCCGCGGAGCTCGGCGATGAAGGCGACGCCGGCGGTGTCGACGGTGCCCATGGTGGGCATTGGCCGGGCCGCGGGGACGGCCTCGCGCTGGTTGCCGTAGTAGGGGACGACGAGCGCGTCGGTCTCTCGAGCGGTGCGGGTGCGCATCGGCTCGTCGACCGACGTGGCCGTCTCGTTCCAGGTCCCATCCGAGGGGACTACGAGGCCCCGCGTCTCCGTCGTGGTCAGCGTCGCCGTCGGCTGGCTGACCGGCCACGCCCGGGCGTACACCGGGCGGCCATCCGGGTCCGTGCGCACGTACGTGTTGCCGCGCGCTTCGAAGGTGAGGGCCTGGCCGGCGTACTTCTTGAGCCCGGCCTCGATCCGCGCCAGCGTCTTCGCCGACAGCGGCTTGGCCCGGTCGCCGATCCGCTGGCCGGGCATCGACCAGTCGATGGCGTGCGCCGCGGGCAGCGCGTACGGCTCGAGCACGCTGTTGCGGCACTCGGTGCGGGGGCAGACGTAGACGTACTGCTGGCGATACCTCCCGACGCGGCGGCCGGGCTTCCACGACTGGACGGCGTGCACCTCGCGGTCGCACGGCTCGCACCAGGCCAGCGGCCGCGGGGCGACGTCCGGCGCCCGGTCGCCGTCCCGGTGGAACACCACGTACATCCGGTCGCGGGACTGCGGCGCCCGCGGTGCGAGCGCGGCGGGGGCGTGCATGGAGTTCAGCGACACGAGCTGGTGCGCGTAGCCCAGCGACCGCATGGCCAGCAGCCACGCGTCCCACATCACCCACTTCGCGGCGTCGACGACGTTCTCGACGACGATCGCCCGGTAGCCGTGCCGCTCGGCGAACCGCGGGACGTCCCACATCGTCGCCCGCGAGCGCTCGGCGGCTTCCGGCGGCAGCGTCTCTCCGAACAGGTCCGGCTGGGCGTGCCGGCGGACGCCCTTGGCTTGGGAGTGGTTGGTGCACTCCGGGGATGCCCACAGCAGGTCGGTGGTCGGCACCCGGCGGGGGTCGACCTGGGAGATGTCGGCGACCAGGTGGTCGGCGTCGGGGAAGTTCTCGGCGTGGGAGTCGACGGCGAGCTGCCAGTGGTTGGCGGCGAGCCGCAGCTCGATGCCGGGGACGGCGTGCGCGCCCTGCGCGGAGCCGCCGGCGCCGCAGAACAGGTCAGTCAAGGTCAGGCTCAACGGGGGTCCTCGCAGGTGCACGTCGCGCAGTGGCGCGGGCGGGAAGATGGGGCAGGCGCGGGCTCCGGCTCCAGCTCGGGCGTCGCGGTGTGGTGCTCACAGCCGCAAGTGACGCCGGCGTAGGTGCCGCGGCAGCGGTCGTGGAAGCCGGCCGCGCAGTGCCCGCTCCAGTAGCTCGACGGCGCCGGAGCTGTCTTGGCCGGGGTCATGCCGCCATCTCGCGCGGCCACGGGGGCTTCGGCTGGGCGCCGCGGCCGTTCCAGTGCACGAGCCACCCGTCGGCGATCAGGTCGGCCACCAGGTCCCGGGGCTGCCCGTTCAGCGGGTAGGCGACGGACGCCAGCCAGCGGGGGGCGTACTTGTCGGGCTTGGCGGTGTGCAGCACCACCGGGGTCCCGGGCGGCAGCAGTCGCGCAAGGTGGGCAGCGGCCTCCTCGCCGCCGGGCTCGGACAGTTCCCGGCCCGCCCCGCCCAGCAGGCGCACGGGTATCGGGTCGTCGTGGCGGCGGAACCCCCAGTCGATCCGGCAGATGACGGTGTCGATGTCGTGCACCTCGATGACGGTGGCGTTGTAGCGGAACGGCGAGGGGATCGCGACGGGCACGGTCACGCGGTCACCGCCAGGTGGTCGACGTCGGGCCAGGCGACCGCGTCGAGCGCCGCGGCGTGCGTCTTGGGCACGGTGGCGAGCGGGTGCCCGTACCGGTGCATCCCCATCGCGCGGAGCACGAAGGCGTCGGCCTGGTTGTCGTCCCCGAAGACCACGCCGTACCGGGCGGTCACCGCCGACACGATGGCGGCCTTCTTGCCGACGCCCTTGCCGGTGGCGTACTTCTTGAGCCCGCCGGTGGTGACCTCGGCGACCAGGTGCCCGGCGGCGAGCAGCTCGTCGACGACCAGCCACCACAGCCCGGACCGGTCGTGCTGGTGGCCGGTGCGAGAGTCGTACGCGGGTGCCTCGAGCACCACGAGCGCCATGCGCGGCGCGGCGGCCTCGGTGACGGCCAGGCACACCTGGGTGGCGAGGTCGGCGAGGCGAGCGTGCCGCACCCGCAGCGACGCGCCCTGCCGCCCGGACGAGCCGATGGTGCGCACCCCGGCGGCGGTGGCGATCCCGGTGGCCTGCAGGCTCAGGTCGACGCCCACGACGGGCAGGTGGGTGGCGGTCACAGGTCGTCCTCCCCGAACCGGTCGATGTAGCGGGCCAGCGGGATGCGCTCCCAGCCGTGGTCCCCGACGTTCGCCATCTCCTTCTCGTGGGCGACGTCGCGGCTGGCCCAGGTCACCCACACGCCGTCGTCCTCCATGCGGACCCCGCTGGTGTAGAGGCCGGAGCCGGCGAACACGTGCTCGGGCATCCCGAACTTCTTGCGGAGCTCGCGCCGGGCGTCGGGCCGGTCAAAGCGGGCCATCTCCGCCAGGGCGGTCTTGCCCGCCTTGGTGTTCGCTCGGGGGCGGACCAGCTGTGGGGTCTTGACCGGACGGAACCAGCCGTCGGGCAGCGGTATGTCGTCGGGCCAGGACAGGCCGGAGAACGCGCAGCCGCGGGTGAACGCACCGCGGATCCGGGCGTCGCTGTCGGGGGTGTCGTCGGGGACGCCGTGCGCGTCGTACAGGTCGGCCATCCACCCCCAGCGCGCGGCAGCGACCTGCTGCGCGCGGGCCTTGTAGTCCTCCGCCCAGGCCATGACCTCGGGCGTGGCGTTTCGATAGATCAGCAGGGCGGTCACCAGGTCCTCCGCAGGTCGTTCACCACGGCCTGGGCCTGGTTGAGGGTGGCCAGGTCCTCGGCGTCCATGACGTCCTCGTCCATCGCGCGGACGGCCTGGAGCGCCTCGTCCAGGGCCCGCATGCGTGCGGCGCGGGCGTTCTCCGCGGCGGCCAGTTGGTCGTCCAGGCGCTGCCGCCAGTAGTTGTCGCTCATCGGGCACCGGCCTCGGCGCCCTCGGGCTGCCAGTCGGCCGGGGGCTCGGGCACCCAGTCGTCACCCGGCTCGGCCGCCGGCGTCGGCGCGGCGGCCTGCTGGCCCTGCCCGCGGCCCCGCTTCGCCGCAGGCTCACCGCCCCCGGTGATCTCGCCCGCCGTCACCCGCGCCTGCGGGAACTCCTCCTCGCGGGTCACCTCACCGTTGCTGATCGACCGCCACACCACGCCCAGCGAAACGACGTCCTCCGGGGTCCACTGGTCGGGGCGGCGCCCAACCCGGTCCACCAGCTGCTGATCGGTGACACCGAGCTTCCGCATGGCGGCCGTGAGCTCGTCGATGCGCACGGCCAGCGGCCGGCCGCCGCCGTCCTTGAGCGTCTGCCGACACCGCTCCTTGGCCTCCTCGGTGAACCACTTCGGGAGGATCGCGAAGATCTGCTCGCGCAGCCGGCGCGCGCCCATGTTCGCGTTGTTCTCGTAGATGTCCCGCAGGTCGGTCAGCGCGACGCCGCCGGTGACGCCGGTCTTGTCGCGGCGGTGGGGGACGATGAACGTCGTCGAGGCGCGGGTGTTGTTCTGCACGTCCCAGGCGAAGGCCTGCATCTCGGACTGGCCGTGCGCGTCGTCGCGGCGCATCTCTGCCAGGCCGTACTGGACATTGCCGAAGCACCGAGCCAGCTCCCGGGCCAGGTGCACGGTCTCCCCGGTGACCGCGGAGCCGCCGCGGGAGTAGCGGAAGAACGCGCGCTCGGCGAGGAACTGCATCGAGCAGGAGTCGAGCATCTGCTGGCGGGCGTTCTGCAGGTTCCGCGGCACCTGCTGGGCGACCTGGACGGCGGCGGCGACCTCGGCGACGGCGCGGGCCTGCTCGACTGCGGTCGCCTGCCCGACGCGGTCGGCGGCGACGGGGGACTGGTTGCGGCCGATGGTGTCGAGCTCGCTCATGACTGGTTCTCCTTCGGGAAGCTGGTGGGGTGGGCGGCGCCGGCGATCACAGGAGGTCCTTGAACTCGTTGACCACCCACGGCGGCGGGCTGATGAGCTCGACCTGGTCGGAGTAGCCGGGCCAGCGGTCGGTGCGCTGGCAGTCGGCGTAGATCGACAGGGCCTGCTGGGAGAGCACGCGGCCGATGCGCAACGCGTCGTGGTCCAGCTCGCAGACCGTGACCGGGTACGGGGCGGTCTTCTCCTGGACCACGAACACGAACGCGATGTCCTCGGCGAGGCCGAGGGCGGAGACCGCATCGATGTACCAGGCGGCCTGCACGTGGTAGCCGAGGTTGAACGCGGTCTTGCGGAAGGCTCCGGGCTCGGCGCAGGCGGCGGTCTTGTAGTCGGCGAGGATGAGCCGGCCGCCTGGGGTGAGCTTGGGCAGCCAGTCGAGTCGGGCGCGGCGCCACACCTGCTGCTGCCGGTCGGGTGTGGCGACAGGGATCTGCTGGCGCCAGAACAGGGACTGTTCGGGCTTGCCGCCGCGCTCGGGGTTGAACAGCGCGGACGCCATCGGGTGCTGCCGGATGGCGGCGGCCATCGCGTCGACCTGGGCGACCTCGTGCGCAAGCAGGGGCACCTTGCCGGCCGCGTGGGCGGTGTCCCGCTGCTCGCGGGCGGCCTTGGTCTTCCAGTCGTCGGCGTCGACGGTGACGACGTCGGCGCCGACGCCGAGGACGGCCTTGTGGGCGGCGTGCCCGAGGTCGAAGGTGCGCTTCTTCGGGCTGCCGTGCAGCTGCTCGTGGCGGAAGATCGCGGGGCACGATGGGGGCAGCAGCTTCCGCGCGCCGGACGACGACAGCGAGCCGCCGGGCACCGGGTCGGCGTGGTAGTCGTCCTCGTGGAGGTCGGGGTAGACGCCGGGCTCAGTGACCTCGGGGGCGGCGAGGACCTCGGCGGCGGTCATGCCGCCACTGCCGGGGCGTGGGCGCGCATCGGCCACTCGCCGGTGGGGAGGTCGTCGGTGCGGCCCTGCCGGATCAGGTAGTCGCGGAACGACGCGGCCTGCTCGGCGGCCCAGTGGACCTGGGCGTCGTGCAGCTCCTCGAGCGACATGGCGCCGACCTCGGGGAAGCGGCGGGCGATCCGCCACATGACCCGGGCCGCGGCGAGGGCGTCGGCGGTGGCGTCGTGTGCGCCGCCGTGGGTGACGCCGTAGTGCGCGCACTGGGTCTCCAGGGTGCGCTTGCCCTTGCGGTAGCGGTCCACGGCCTTGTCGATGACGAACGGGTCCAGCACCAGGGAGGGCTGCAGGCCCCACTCGGTGAGGCCGTGCCGGCGCATCTCTCGGTCGAGGATCGTCAGGTCGTAGGACGCGTTGAACGCCAGGACCGGGACGCCGTCGTTCCAGGCAGAGGCGAGCTGGTTGGCGATCTCGCCGACGCACTCGACCGGCGGCCGGCCGTGCGCCCGGGCGTGCTCGGTGGTGATGCCGTGCACCGCCGCCGCGGCCTCGGGGATCTCCACGCCGGGATCGATCAGCCACGACGTGGTGTCCAGGTCGGCGCCGTCGATCCACACGGTGGTGGCGGTGACGATGCGGTCGGTGTCGCAGTTGACGCCGGTGGTCTCGGTGTCGAAGGCCAGGAATGGCCCGTTGTGCCAGCTCATCGGATGGCCTTCCAGCTGAGGGCGCCGCACTCGTTCTCGGGGTGCTCGCCGGGGATGAGGCGGCAGGTGCAGGTGCCGGGCCCGTCGGGGGTGCCGTCGGAGGGGTTGTCGAGCAGGGGCGCGCCGGTGGCGAGGAACGCGCGCATCTCGGCGTCGAAGGTGGTCACGAGGGCACCTCGTCCATCGGGTTGATGGCGGTGGTGTGGTCGTGGCCGGTCGTGCGGCGGTCGTGCTCCATGCCGCGGTGGCAGGTCGCCATGTGTCCCGCCCAGCCCTTGTGCGGGCCGTCCGGGACGATCCGGAACACGAAGCAGCGGCTGTCGCAGTAGCGGCAGTAGGCGCCGGCCATCACGCCACCGCCGTCCGTGCCGCGCGGCGTGCCTCGGCGGCCGAGTAGCGGGCCAGCCGCACCGCACCCTCGATGTCTGCGGCGACCCGCTCCCGGGTGCGCTCGTACCGGGCCTGGATCTCGTGGCCGACGGTCGAGAACGACATGCGTACCCAGTCGCGGTCGGTGAGCTCGTCGAGGTCGTCGGGCTGCCACAGGCCGTCCATCAACGACCACAGCAGGTGACAGTCGGCGTCGAGCTGCGCCCACAGCCGCTGCCGCGCGGTGACGTCACCGGCGTCGCCGAGCAGGAACGACACCAGGTCGTCCACGGTCATGACGACGTCGTGGTCGCCGGCGTGGATGGCGCGCAGGTACCAGAGGCGGGCGAGCTGCTCGGCGGTGCCGCAGCGCACCGGCTCCAGGCTCACCGGGTCACCTCGGCGTCGTCGTCGGGGCGGCCGGTGTAGACGATGACGGTGGCGCGGACGTCGTCGAGGGTGGCGACGCCCTGTCGGTTGTAGTTCGCCGTCTCGGCGTCGTCGTCGGCCAAGCTGAGGCGGTCGGCCAGGTCGTTGACCTCGACGACGTTGGAGAGGCCGACGTTCACCATCCAGCCGGTGTCCGCGTAGACGTCGTAGGCGTTGACGGACAGGGTCTTGGGGGCGAGGTCGAGGTCGCCGAGCACGTCGGCCGTCGCGTTGAGCAGCGTCCGCATGGTGGTGCGGTGGGCGCTGCGGGCGGTCACTGGAAGCCGCCCTGCGACGCGACGAGCAGCAGCTCGCCGAGGACGCGGGTGCCGAGCAGGAACCCGGCGAGGAAGGCGATGACGCCGACGGCGCCGGCGGTGGTGAGCGCGGCGTCGCGGGCGCGGGCCAGGTCGGCGGCGAACGGGGAGTGGCGGACCATCGCCCAGCGGCGGGCAAGGCGGGCGCGGGGGGTCGTGTAGGTGCGGGTGACCGGGGGCTTGGCCCACGGGAACCGCTCGGCGGTGGTGTCGGCCAGTCCGCCCTCGATCACGCGGATCCGGGCGGTGTCGGTGTGCAGCGGCGCGCCGGTGGGCGGGGCGAAGGACCCGGATCGGGTCCAGGAGCGGGCGGTACGGTTCACGGTGATCGACTCCTTCACAGTCGGTCGGAATGGCGGCGGTCCCCGGGCCTGGGGGCCGCCGTCGTCTGTTGTGGGTCAGGACGCCAGCGGCGTGGCGCGCTCCCGGCGGCGGCGGATGCGCTCCTCCAGCTCGTCGACCGAGGGGCCACCGGGCACGTAGGCCTCCTTCGCCGCCTCCCGCGGGGACAGCGCCGCCTGGCGGGCGCACGCCGCGGCCCACGCGCGGCCAGCAGCAGCGAGCGCTTCACTCCGGCCACTCACGCCGCCGGCCTCCCCGAGCTTTGGACGTCACGTCCGCCAGTGATGGATGTCGAGGGCACGACGAGTAGCTCGAGGGGGACGTCGAGACGCCTCGCGATCCGCTCGGCCACCCGCGGGGTCATCGTGTTCCTCCGCCCGGCGGTGAGGTGACTGATGAAGCCCTTGCTGACGCCGGCTGCGAGGGCCATGTCCTGGTAGGAGACGCCCTTCTGGGCCATCAGCGCCCGCAGTGTCGCTGCGCTGGTGAGCTTCATCCATGTCCCCTTCGGCCACCTGGCTCGCTTGATTCGTGCTGCGTACAAGTCTCCTCCTGGTAGACGCGACTGTCAACGACTGGTGGATGAAATGTCCGCTAGTGGTAGACGGTTGTCAAGTACTCACACGCGTGTTGTTCCGCAGCTAGGTCAAACGCCGTCTACCTCTTGCCGCTTCTTGGTAGACGAGACACGTAGCCTCAGCCGTCAAGCAGCGGTAGACGGCAGGGGAAAAGCGGTGGTTGAACGCGGCGAGGCGAGTCCCGACAGTTCCGGCGTGCCCACCATCGCGGAGCTCCTGCTCGCCTACCGCGACCGGACGGGCGCCTCCTACGCGGAGATGGCCCGGAAGGTCGGCGATGAACTCACCCCGTCGCGCATGCACCAGCTCGCCACAGCACCGCCGCAGCAGTTCCCCAAGCGGGCCCGCACGGTCGAGGCGCTCGCGGAGCTGCTTGAGGTGCCGGTCACCACCATCGTGCTGGCCTTCGCGGCCGGCCTCGGCATCCCCGTGCAGCAGTCCGGCACAGTGCTCGAGCAGACACTCCCACCGGGCACTGACGTTCTGACTGACGAGGACCGGCAGGCCGTCCGCGGCATCGTGCGCGCCTTGGTCCGGGCGCGCCGCAACGCGCTCGTCCACCACGCCAGCGGCAGCGGCAAGACCGAGTCGCTGATGCGCGCGGCCCAGGCCGCCGACGCCGACCTCGCGCTGGTCGTCAGTGACCGGCCCGCGGAGGGCGCCGACCCGGCTGACGTCTCGGCGGAGGACTTCGCGCTCGCCGCGCGCCGCGGCGACAGCGAGGGCCGGCGGCAGCGTGAGCAGCAGGACCGCGACGCCGAATCCTGAGCGTGTAGTCACGGGGATCTGACGGTCTGTCACAGGTAGCCGGTAGATCACCACGCCATGAGCCGACGGGGGATCTGGCATCCATGGCGCCACCTGGCGCGCCACCATCCGCACCTGACGGTGCTCTTCGCCGACCTGCCCTCGGGGCTGCTCGGCTTCACACACCTCGCCGACGGCGTGATCGTGCTCGACCGGCGGCTGAGCCAGGTCGAGAGGAGGTGCACGTTGACCCACGAGCTGGAGCACGTGCACCGCGGCCCGGTGCCCGCCGACAGGCGGCTCGCCGCCCGCGAGGAGCGGGTGGTTGACGAGCTCGCCGCGCGGCGGCTGGTGTCGCTGCGTGAGCTGATGGAGGCGCTGCTGTGGTCGGACAACGAGCACGAGGTGGCCGACGAGCTGTGGGTGGACGTGCCGACGCTGCGGACCCGCATCGCCGAGCTGGCCGCGGAGGAGCAAGTCGCGATCGACGCTCGCCTGGCCGACGCCCCGCGGTGGCAGCCGTGACGGGCCGCGCGCTGCGGCCGGTGCCACAGACCGCTCCGCGCGCCCTGGCGCTCATCCGCGTCTCCAAGGAGCGGGAGGGCATGGTGTCCCCGGAGCTGCAGGACACCGCCATCGGCGACTACTGCGCCCGCGCCGGCTACACGATCACCCACCGCATGGAGGGCCTGGACGAGTCCGGGTCCCGGGCCCGCTCCCGGTGGTGGGCGAAGCTCGACGCGGCTGTCGCGATGATCGAGGCTGGCGACGTCGACGTCATCGTGGTGTGGAAGTTCTCCCGCACCGCCCGGCACCGTCTCCGGTGGGCCGTCGCGCTTGACCGGGTCGAGACCGCCGGCGGCCGACTGGAGTCGGCCACGGAGCAGGTCGACGTCTCCACGTCCACGGGGCGGTTCACCCGGGGGATGCTCGCCGAGCTGAACGCCTTCGAGGCCGAGCGGATTGGGGAGCAGTGGAAGGAGGCGCACGAGCGGCGCCTGTCCAAGGGGCTGCCGTCGCGTGGCGGCCCCCGCTTCGGGTACGTCCGGGACGGCGACACGTACACCCCGGACCCGGTGACGGGGCCGCTGCTGGCCGGCATGTACGCCGACTACCTGGAGGGCGCCGGGTTCTCCACGATCGCCCGCCGCCTCAACCGGGCTGGGCAGCGGACGCTGCGGGGTGGGCCGTGGTCGTCGGAGCGGGTGGCCGACGTCTTGGACTCCGGGTTCGGCGCCGGCCTGCTGTCGAAGGGCTCCCGGCGGGATATCACGTGGGTGCCAGGGGTGCACCCGGCGGTGATCGAGGCCGCGGTGTGGGAGGCGTACCGGGAAGCGCGGGAGGCGCGGCGGGGGCAGCCGAACGCCGGGGTGCCGCTGTACCCGCTGTCCGGGTTGCTGCGGTGCGGGGACTGCGGGTCTTCGATGCACGCCGCCCGACTGGGCCGGTACGCCGGGTACGGGTACATCTGCGGCCGGTGGGTGAAGACCGGGCAGGGCGTGTGCGTCACCGTGTCCCGGGCGAAGGTGGAACGGGTCGTGTTGCAGTGGCTGGCGCGGTACGCCGCGGAGGTGGAGGACCAGGCGACGAGGCAGGCGGCCCGTCAGGCGGCGCAGCTGGTGGCCCGGTCGGACGCGACGGACCTGCGGCGGCAGGTTCTGCGCCTGGACGAGCGGCTGAACCGGCTGACCGTGGGGTGGACTGAGGGGCTGGTGCCGGACTCGGCGTACGCGGCGACGCGGGACGAGCTGGCCGCGAAGCGGGACGAGCTGGTCGGGCGGGCGAGGGAGGCGGAGGAGATGTCGACCGCGCTGCAGCGGCCGGCCATGCCGATCGTGACCGCGCTGCTGGACCGTTGGGATGAGCTGCCTGCCGCGTCGAGGCGGGAGATGCTCGGTCATCTGCTGCGGCGGGTGGTGGTGGTGCGGCCGGAGTCGGGGCCGGTGCGGGTGGAGGTCGAGCCGGTGCACGCGCTGCGCGAGGTGTGACCGGCGGTTACATCCCGCTTTGTCGCCTTGTTGCTCGACGAGGCGCCGGAGTTCCCACGGGCGGTCCTCGACACGCTGCGTCAGCCGCTCGAGCGCGGCTCGGTGACCATCTCCCGCGCCAGCGGCGCGGCCACCTTCCCGTGCCGCGCGCAGCTGGTGCTCGCGGCCAATCCCTGCCCGTGCGCCAGCGCCGCCGGCGACGCCGCCTGCACCTGCAGCCCGCTGGAGCGGCGGCGCTACCAGGCCCGCCTCTCCGGACCGCTGCTCGACCGGATCGACCTGCGGGTCGACCTGCCGGCGGTGACCCGGGCCGCCTGGCTGGAGGCCGGGACGGCGCTCGAGCCGACCGCCGTCGTCGCCGGCCGCGTCGCACAGGCCCGGGCGGCCGCTGCGGCGCGGCTGTCCGGCACGGGCCTGCAGGTCAACAGCCAGGTGCCGGGCCGGCTGCTGCGCGAGCGGTGGTCCCCGCCGCGGTCGGCGCTGCGGCTGGTCGAGCGGGCGCTGGAGCGCGGGGCGCTGTCGGTGCGCGGCTACGACCGGGTGCTGCGGGTGGCCTGGACGTTGAGCGACCTGGCGGGGCGGACGGTGCCCGGTCCCGGCGAGGTGGCCGAGGCCCTCGGGCTGCGGCTGCAGCGGGCCGCGTCATGAGCGCCCTGCCGAGCCTCGACGAGGACATGGAGCAGGGGCTCTCCGAGACGGCCTCCGTCGGGCTCGCCGGCCCCGCGGTGCGCCGGGCGCGGGCCTGGTTGAGCCGCGCGGCCGAACCCGGCAGCGTCGCGTTCTGGCGCTTCGTCGAGGACGCCGGCCCGGTCGAGGCGGTGCGCCGGCTGCGGTCGGGTCGCGCGCCGGACGCCGTCCGGGCCCTGGTCGGCGTCCGCGCGACCCAGGACGCCTCGCTGCAGGACCTGCTGCGGGCCGAGCGCTGCGACGCGCGGCTGGTCGTCCCCGAGGACGACGAGTGGCCGGCGCACCTGCTGCACTGCCTCACGCTGGCCACCGGCGAGGAGCCCGACGACCCACGGCACCAGTCCCCGCGGGCCATCGCCCCGGTGCCGCCGCTGGCCCTGTGGGTGCGCGGTCCGGCCCGGCTCGACGAGCTGGCCGACCGGTCGGTGGCGATCGTCGGTGCCCGGGCGTCGACGGCGTACGGCGAGCACGTCGCGGGCGAGCTGGGCCACCAGCTGGGGGAGCGGGGCTGGACGGTGGTCTCCGGCGGGGCCTTCGGCATCGACGCGGCCGCCCACCGGGGCGCGCTGGCCGCGGACGCCCCCACCGTCGCGGTGCTGGCGTGCGGCGTCGACCGGGCCTACCCGGCCGCGCACGGGGCCCTGTTCCACCGCATCGCCGAGTCGGGGCTCCTGGTCAGCGAGTGGCCCCCCGGGGCCGCCCCGCTCAAGCACCGCTTCCTGGTCCGCAACCGGC
>NZ_NVPT01000053.1 GCF_002802985.1 Geodermatophilus chilensis
GCCGCCACCTCGCCGACTTTCCCGGCAGCACCGTGCTGGTCACCCACGACCCGGTCGACGCGATGGCGCTGGCCGACCGGGTCGTCGTCGTCGAGGAGGGCCGGGTCGTGCAGGCCGGGACGCCGGGCGACGTCAGCCGTCACCCGCGCACCGACTACGTCGCCCGGCTGGTCGGCCTGGCACTGCTGCCGGGCACCGGCGAGGGGACGACGGTGCGGCTGGACGGCGGCGGCCGCGTCGCGGTGGCCGAGGAGACGGCGGGCCCGGTGTTCGTCGCCGTCCGCCCCGAGTCCGTGGCGCTCTGGACCGCCCGGCCCGAGGGCAGCCCGCGCAACGTCTGGCCGGCCCGGCTGGTGTCGGCCACGCCGCACGGGTCGACGGTGCGCTGCGAACTCGACGGCGAGGTGTCGCTGGTCGCCGACGTCACCGCGACCGCCTTCGCCGAGCTGGGCCTGGCCCCGGGCACGCCGGTCTGGGCCTCGGTCAAGGCCTCCGACGTCGCCGTGTACGCGCGTTGAGAGGGTGGCGCCCATGAGCGGAGTCGCGGGACTGGTCCTCGCCGCGGGCGGTGGGCGCCGCTACGGCATGCCCAAGGCGCTGGTCGAGTACGAGGGCAGCCTGCTGGTGGAGCGGGCGGTGCGGACGGCGCGGGCGGTGTGCGACCCGGTGCTCGTCGTCCTCGGGGCGCAGGCGGTCGACGTCTGGCGGACGGCGGACCTCGACGGCGCCACCGTCCTGGCCAACCGCGACTGGGAGACCGGGATGGCGTCCTCGCTGCGGACGGGGCTCGACGGGCTGCGCGGCTGGCCCGGGCGCATCGACGCCGTGCTCGTCACGCTGGTGGACATGCCGGGGATGACGCCGGACGCACTGCGGGCCCTGGCCGACCACGCCGCACCGGACGCGCTGGCCACCGCCACCTACGACGGCGTCCGCGGGCACCCGGTGCTGCTGGGCCGCGAGCACTGGGCCGGGGTCGCCGGGACCGCCACCGGCGACGAGGGCGCGCGCCGCTACCTCGCCGGCCGCGCCGTGACCGAGGTCGACTGCACCGGGCTGGCCGATCCGACCGACCTCGACGTGCCGCCCGGCGGGGTACCGTCGGCGCCGTGATCGCCCGGGTCGTCGACGCACCGCTCTCCGTCGCCGAGCACGAGGACGCCGTCGCGGACAAGGCCGCCGGCGCGGTCGTCTCCTTCGCCGGCGTGGTCCGCGACCACGACGGCGGCCGCTCGGTCACCGAGCTGGAGTACGTGGGCCACCCGACCGCCGAGCAGGTGATCGTCGAGCTGGCCGAGGAGTTCGCCGCCCGTCCCGACGTGCACGCCGTCGCCGTCTCGCACCGCGTCGGCATGCTCGGCATCGGCGACGTCGCGCTGGCCTGCGCGGTCAGCTCCTCGCACCGCGGCCAGGCCTTCGCCGCCTGCGCCGAGCTCGTCGACCTGGTGAAGGAGCGGCTGCCGATCTGGAAGCGGCAGGTCTTCACCGACGGCGACGAGGAGTGGGTGGCCTGCCCCTGACGGGGCCCGTGTCGCCCACCCTCGGCGGGGCCGCGGGACCAGCCGCGCCTCGACGATCTTCGTGGCGCCGACGGCCCGGAGGCCGTTCGACGCCCAGCCTGGCGCGCGCGGCCGCCGTCGGGCAGCCCTCGTCCGCAGGACGCCGGGGCGGCGGTGCACTGTGCGGCGGTCCCGACGCGCAGCGCGACCGCGGCCGCTCAGTCGCGCCGGATCGGGTCCGGCGGCGACATGCCCGCGGCCATCAGGGTGCTCAGCATGCGCGCGACCAGCTCGACCAGCGGCAGGTCCTTGGCGGCGCTGCGCGGCCGGGCCCGGAAACCGATCGCGCAGACGGTGCCGAACAGCTCGCCGTCCGCCGTCACCAGCGGGACGCCGAGGTAGGCCGCCGCCCGCGGGCCGGGCCGGGCCGCCAGCGCCGCGTACTCCGGCACGGCGGCGGTCACCGTGGCGGCCCGCGGTCCCGCGCCGGTCACCATCAGCCGGCAGTAGCTCTCCGCCCACGGCAGCGACGTCCCGGGGGGCAACGTCGCAGCCGGATGGGCGTGCACGACGACCTGGTGGTCGCCGACCACCCGGGTGACGCTCCAGACGTCCCAGCCCAGCTGCTGGTGGAGGAACTCCAGAGCGCCACAGGCGGCCCCGGCGAAGTCCTGCCAGGGCGCGACGTCCCCGATCCCCGCGCTGGCTCGCATACCCCTCCGTGTGCCCACGGGCGGTACCGCGTAGTCCCGCGTGGTCCGCCGGGGACGGCGGTCAGTGGGTCCGGCTGCCGCCGTCGTCCCGCCGGGCGTCCTCGGCGACCGCCTCGTGCTCGGCGGCCTCGACCTCGGCCTCGCCCTCGAGGCGGTGGGCCTCGCCGTGCAGCTGTGCCGCGGCGTCCCCGTGGGACTCGCCGTACACCTCCTCGGCGCGACCCACCATCTCCTCGACCTTGGCCTTCGCCCTGTCCCAGATGCTCATGCGCCCATTCTCCGACGGACGTGAGCAGGACGGGCGGCCCCCGTGCAGGGTCCCGCCGCGAGCTCGCGAGTTGGGGGGCCTTGTCAGCCGCCCGCGAAGGGAGGCAGCACGTCGACGACCGCCCCCGGCTGCAACTGCAGCGACCGGTCCCGCGTCTGCGTGCCGTCGACCAGGAACGAGCAGGCGGTGAGCACCTTCTCCAGCCGCTCGCCGTGGGTGTCCACGATCTGCCCGACGAGCTCCTGGAGGGTGCCGGCCTCGCGGGTCTCGCTCTCCACGCCGGCGGCGGCGCGCGCTCCGGCGAAGTACCGGACGGTGACCGTCGGGGTGGCGGGGTGGGTGGTCGACACGCCTCAGCCCCCGATCGCCGACATCGGCCGCGACGGCTGCAGGAAGCTCGGGTCGTCGATCCCGTGCCCGGGCAGCTTCGAGAGGGTGGCGATCCGCCAGCGGTCGGCCAGCTCGGCGTCGGTGGCCCCCTCGCGCAGCGGCGTCCGCAGGTCGGACTCCTCGCGGGCGAACAGGCAGTTGCGGACCTGTCCGTCGGCGGTCAGCCGGGTTCGGTCGCAGGTGCCGCAGAACGAGCGGGTCACCGAGGCGATGACGCCGACGGTCGCCGGGCCGCCGTCCACCAGCCAGCGCTCGGCCGGGGCGGAGCCGCGCTCCTCGGTGTCCGGGGTGAGGGTGTGCGCGGCCGAGAGCCGCTCGAGGATGTCCTCGGCGGTGACCATCTCGCCGCGGGTCCAGGCGTGGTGGGCGTCGAGCGGCATCTGCTCGATGAAGCGCAGCTGGTAGCCGTGCTCCAGGCAGAAGTCCAGCAGCGGGACGGCGTCCTGCTCGTTCATCCCGCGCAGCAGGACGGCGTTGACCTTCACCGGGGTCAGTCCGGCGCGCTGGGCGGCCGCCAGGCCGGCGAGGACGTCGTCGAGCCGGTCGCGGTGGGTGAGCTGCTTGAACCGGTCGCGGTCGAGGGTGTCGAGGCTGACGTTGATCCGGTCCAGCCCCGCCTCGGCCAGCGCCGGGGCGACCCGGGCCAGGCCGATCGCGTTCGTGGTGAGGCTGACCTCGGGCCGCGGCTCGAGCGCGGTGGCGGCGGCCACGATGCCGACCAGGCCGGGGCGCAGCAGCGGCTCGCCGCCGGTGAAGCGGACCTCGCGGATGCCCAGCTGCTCGACGCCGATGCGGACCAGCCGGGCGATCTCGTCGTCGGTGAGCACCTCGACCTTGGGCAGCCAGTCCAGCCCCTCGGGCGGCATGCAGTAGGTGCAGCGCAGGTTGCACCGGTCGGTCAGCGACACCCGCAGGTCGGTCGCGACCCGGCCGTGCCGGTCCACCAGCCCACCGGTGCCGGGGGCGGGGTCCGGACGGCGGACCACCGGGTCCGGGAGCGGGCTGGTCGAGGTCACGCCCCGAATGTAGTGCGCGGGGGTGTCGATGTGCCCCTGCCCGAACGGCGGGTGCCGGCGGCACCGGGACCGAGCCCTGCACCCGGCCCTGCGCCTGGCCGGGCCGGGCAGCTGCACGCGCGACGGCGGCGGCGCTTTCCGCGGAAATCGACGGCGGGGCGCCGGGGTCCGTTGCTACGGTCGCGAGGCCACCCGAGAGACCGGCGGGCAGCCCCGCACTCGCCTGTGGCCAGGAAGCGCGAGACGTCCCGTGTCACCCCGCACCGTGTTCGGTCCCTACGCCCGCCTCTTCGCCGTCCCCGGCTCGCTGGCGTTCTCCTTCGCCGGGTGGGTCGCCCGGCTCCCCATCCCCATGCTCAGCCTGGGCGCCGTCCTGCTCGTCGCCGGCGAGACCGGCAGCTACGGGCTGGCCGGCGCGGTCTCCGGCACGCTGGCGCTGAGCTTCTCGGTCGCCAGCCCCCAGTGGGCCCACGCCATGGACCGTCGCGGCCAGGGCACGGTCCTGCGCTGGGCGATGGCCGGCTACGTGCTCTGCGGCTACGGCTTCGTCGCCGCGGTCACCCTCGGTGCGCCGCGCTGGAGCTGGTTCGTGCTGGCCGCGCTGTGCGGGGCGAGCGGGCCCAACATCGGGTCGCTGGTGCGCGCCCGCTGGGCCGAGGCGCTCACCGAGCCGGGCCGCCGGCAGACCGCCTTCGCCCTCGAGGCCGTGGTCGACGAGGTCGTCTTCGTCGTCGGCCCGCCGCTGGTGACGCTGCTGGCCACGCTGGTCGCCCCGCCGGTCGGCTTCCTCACCGGCATCACGCTCGGTGGTGTCGGCGGCCTCTGGTTGGCGCGGCAGCGCGCCACCGAGCCCGCCGTCCAGCCGTCCGACCCCGGCGCGCCGTCCCGCCGGTGGGCCGCGCTCAACGCGACGGTGCTGGTCGTCGCCGTCACCTACGCCGCGGTCGGCACCGTGTTCGGGGCGATGGACGTCGTCGTCGTGGGGTTCGCCGACGAGCAGGACGCGCCGGCGCTCGCCGGGGTGGCGCTGGCCGTCTACGCGTTGGGCAGCCTCGTCGCCGGCCTGGTCTACGGCGTCGCCCGGCTGCCCGGGACGCTGAGCGCCCGCTTCCTGGTCACCGCCGTCGCCTTCGGCCTGGCCGCGCAGGTGCTGTGGGACGTCGGCTCGCTGACGGTGCTGGTGGCCGCGGGCTTCCTCGCCGGCACCACGATCGCGCCGGTGCTGGTCTCGGGCACCTCACTGGTGGAGTCGCGGGTCCCGCGCACCGCGCTCACCGAGGCCCTGTCGTGGACCATCACCGGGCTCACCCTCGGCGTCACGGCCGGGTCCGCGCTGGCCGGCGCCGCCGTCGACGCCTGGGGGGCGGAGTCGGCGTTCGCCGTCCCGGCGGGGGCCGCGGCGCTCGCGGCGCTGCTCGCGCTGGCCGGGGCTCCGCTGCTGCGGGCCCGCACCGCGCCCGTGCGCGCCGACCTGGCCCGGGAGACCGCGTGACGGTCACCGTCCGGCCGCTGGCCGACGAGGAGCTGCCCGCCGCGTGGGAGCTGGGCCGGGTGGCCTTCGGTGGCCCGGCGACGGCGCCGGAGTGGGCCCTGCGGCCGCTGCCCGGGCTGCTGCGGCTGGGCGCCTTCGACGAGCGCGGCCGGCTGGTCGGCAAGGCCACCGACACCGGCCACGAGCAGTGGTGGGGCGGCCGGAGGCTCGCGACGGCGGACGTCGGCGGGGTCTCCGTCCTGCCGGAGCACCGCGGCGGCGGGGTGGCCCGGGCGCTGCTCACCGACCTGCTGGCCCGCGGGCGCGAGCGGGGCGCCGCGGTCAGCGCGCTCGTCCCGACCGTCTCGGCGGCCTACCGGCGGCTCGGGTGGGAGGTCGTGGGCGCGCTGCAGCGGGCGGAGCTGGACACCGCCGCGCTGCCGTCGGACCCGGCGCCCGGCGTGCGGGTGCGCCCGGGCGAGCCGGCCGACCTGGCCGTGGTCGACACGCTCTACGAGACCCTCGCCCGGCCCCGCGCCGGGCTGCTCACCCGCCGCGGCGGCCTCTTCGACCTGCCGCACCAGGGCCGGTGGCCCGGCGGGGTGGACGGCGTCACGGTCGCCGAGCAGGACGGCGTCCCCACCGGCGTCCTGGTGTACGAGCGCGGCACCGGCTACGGGCCCGAGGCGCGGCTGACCGTGCACCAGGCGCTCGCGGTCACCGCCGAGGCGGCGCGGGCGCTGGTCGGCGTGCTGGCCGGCTGGCGGACCGTGACCCGCACCGTCCGGCTGCCGCTGCTGGCCGGCGACGCGGTGGCGGGGGTGCTGCCGCTCGAGCGCTCGCCGGAGGGTCCCGGGGCCGTGTTCATGCACCGGCCGGTCGACGTGGTGCGTGCCGTCGCCGACCGCGGCTGGCCGGGGCACGTGCGCGGGCGGGTGGCGTTCACGCTGCTCGACCCGGTCGTGGCGCCGAACACCGGGCCGTGGGAGCTGGAGCTCGCCGACGGCGCCGGGGAGCTGCGCCGTCCGGACCGGGAGCCGGCGCTGCTCCTCGACGTCCGCGGGTTCGCACAGCTCTACTGCGGCGTCACCACCGGGAGGGCCGCGGCGCTGGCCGGGCTGGTGTCGGGCCCCGGCGACCCGGCCGCGCTGGACCTGCTCGCCTCCGGGCCCCCGGCCCAGCTGCTCGACTACTTCTGACGACGGGTTGAGCGCGGGGCTCCCGGATAGGCGGTCTGTCGGCAGGCTGCGCGCCCCATGAGTGCGCGGCGCCCCATCCGTCAGCGAGAGGAGCCCGCGTGGCCACCGTGCCCACGATCCGACTCAACAACGGCGTCGAGATCCCCCAGCTGGGGTTCGGCGTCTACCAGGTCCCGCCGGAGGACACCGCCGAGGTGGTCTCCACCGCCCTGGAGATCGGCTACCGGCACATCGACACCGCCGAGATGTACGGCAATGAGAAGGGCGTCGGCGAGGCCGTCGCGCGGTCGGGCATCGACCGCGGCGAGGTCTTCGTGACCAGCAAGCTGAACAACGGCTTCCACCGCCGGGACGACGCGCTGCGCGCCTTCGACCAGTCGCTGGCCGACCTCGGCGTCGAGTACCTCGACCTCTTCCTCATCCACTGGCCGCTGCCGGGGATCGACGTGGACTTCGTCGAGACCTGGAAGGCGATGGAGGAGATCTACGCCAGCGGCCGGTGCCGGTCGATCGGCGTCTCCAACTTCCAGGCCCACCACCTGCGCCGGCTGTTCTCCGAGACGGAGGTGCGCCCGGCGGTCAACCAGATCGAGGTGCACCCCTACCTCACGCAGGAGGAGCTGCGCGCCTTCGACGCCGACCACGAGATCGTCACCGAGGCCTGGTCGCCGATCGCGCAGGGCAAGGTGCTCGGCGACCCGGTCGTGCAGCGGGTGGCCGAGCGCTACGGCCGGACGCCGGCGCAGGTCGTGCTGCGCTGGCACGTGCAGCGCGGCGACGTCGTCTTCCCCAAGTCGGTCTCCCGCGAGCGCATGCAGCAGAACTTCGAGCTGTTCGACTTCGAGCTCGGCACCGACGACATGGCCACGCTCACCGCCCTGGACCGCGGCGAGCGCACCGGTCCCGACCCGGACACCTTCAACTACATCCCCGGCTGAGGCGCCCCCTCAGCGCGATCATGGCGCCGTGACCACCTCCCGGACCGCCGGAGTGGTCGCGGCGCCATGATCGTCGTCAGCCGGCGTGGAGAAGGGCGGCGCGCACGATGCGCAGGATCCCCTCGTCGTCCACTCCGGCCGCGCGGGCCCGGACGACGAGGTCGGCGGCGAGGGCGTGGAGCCGGTCCTCGGCGGGCGCCGTGGGCCTCCGGCCGGTGACGACGGTCCCGGTGCGCCGCCGGCCGGCCACGAACCCCGCGGCCTCCAGCTCGGCGTAGGCGCGGGCCACCGTCCCGGTGGCGACGCCGAGGTCGGCGGCGAGCGCGCGCATCGTGGGCAGCCGGGTGCCCTCGGCGAGCAGCCCGGCGTCGACGTAGGCGGCGATCTGGCTGCGGATCTGCTCGTACGGCGGCGTGGCGGCCCGGACGTCGACGGTGATGTCGAGCGTCATCGCGCTCAGGCCGGGACGGCGGGCGCGTCGGCCGGCACGCCCGGAGCGCGGACGCAGAGCACCACCGCGGCCGCCAGCAGCGCGGCCAAGCCGGCCAGGCCCAGTGCGCCGCCCGCCCACGGCAGGACGGTCGCGGCCGTGACCACGGGCAGGCCGTTGGCCTCGGCGGTCTCCGCGACGCCCATGGCGGCCGAGCGGGCCGTCAGCCCGCTGACGGCGAGCAGGCCGCCGGCCACCACCAGGGTCACGGCGACCGCTCCGCGCAGGACCCGGTGGGCCGAGGCGCGGCGCAGCGCCGCCTCGATCCGGTCGTCCGCGGTGACGACGGCGGGCCGGTTGGCCACCACCCACAGGGCCCCGATCGTGAGGGCGGCGAGCAGCAGCAGCCCGAGCGCCGTGGGCCGGCCGTAGACGGGACCGGCGAAGGGGCTCGCGGTCGCCGAGTAGGACGGCCCCTCGAGGACGAGGCTGCGACCGTCCGGGCCGGCGAGCAGCGCGCCCCCCGCGAGGGTGACGACGGCGGCGACAGCAGCGACGGCCGCCGTCCGGACCAGCCAGCGGGGGACGGGGTCCAGCAGTCCCCGCCGGGCCAGCCGCGCCCGGCGCACCGCGCCCTCGGGGCGGGGCCAGGTCAGCTCGGCGACGCCCAGGACCGCGGTGTGCACGACGCCGAAGGCGATCGGCACCAGGAGCGCGGTGACCCCCAGGTCCCCCGCCCCGGTGGCGCCCTCGAGCCGGGCGGTGCCGACCCACAGCGCCGCGGCCCCGCCGAGGACGACGGCGGCCGCGGAGCCGAGCCGCGCGTGTGCCCGCGCGGCGGCGACGGCGTGCTCGCGGCTCGGCGGCGAGCGCCGCACGGCACCGGTGACGACCAGCGCGGCCATCCCGGCGAGGACCGGCAGCAGCAGGAGCACGCTCACGACGGCACCCCGTTCTGGCTCATTGACTCAAAGGATTGAGACAATGGCAGGCCGGCTCCGTCGGCACAAGGGCCGTGCAGGTGCGCGGAACGGCGGTGCCGTCAGCCCCGGGGACGCAGGACACCCTGTGTGCGCCCAGCGCGCGGTACAGCGCGTCACGAGCGACGACACCGCGGGGTCCTGGCTTCAGCGGCGACCGCGCGCAGCACGTCGCGGTGTCATCCGGAGGATCACGGTGCCTCCGTCACGAAGTCGATCAGCTCCTCGACGCGGCCGATCAACGCGGGTTCCAGGTCGGTCCAGGTGCGCACCCGCGCGAGGATGCGCTGGGCCCAGACGTAGCCGGTGTCGTCCTCCCAGCCCAGCCGGCGGCAGACGCCGTCCTTCCACGACTCGCCCTTGGGCACCGTGGGCCACGCCCGGATCCCGACGACGGAGGGCTTGACGGCCTGCCAGATGTCGATGAACGGGTGCCCGACGACGAGCGAGTGCTCGCCGGGGGCCCCGGACCCCGTCCTCATGACCTCAGCGGCGATGCGGGACTCCTTCGAGCCGGTCACCAGGTGGTCGACCAGCACGCCGAGCCGCCGTCCGGACGACGGGCGGAACTCGCGCACGATGCCGGGCAGGTCGTCGACGCCGTGCAGCGGCTCGACGACGACGCCCTCGATGCGCAGGTCGTGGCCCCAGACCTTCTCGACGAGCTCGGCGTCGTGCTTGCCCTCGACGTAGATGCGTCCCTCGCGGGCGACGCGGGCACGGGCGCCGGCGACGTAGGTCGAGCCCGACGCACTGCGCGTGGGCGTGGCCGGCGCCTGCGGCTTCGGCCGCACCAGCACGACCGGCCGGCCGTCGACCCAGAAGCCCGGCCCGAGCGGGTAGGCGCGCACCTTCCCGAACCGGTCCTCGAGGTGGACGACGTCCTTCTCGCAGCGCACGACGGCGCCCACGAACCCGGAGCTCGGGTCCTCGACGACCAGGTCGCGCTCGGCCTCGACCTGGGGGCTCGGCGTCTTGACGGTGCGCGGGTGGACCAGGTTGTCGTAGGGCGAGCGGGGAGGCACGCCCTCCAGGATGGGCAGTGGCCCCGCGGACCGCGGGGGCGACGCGCCGGGCGCCGGTCATGTTCGACACGCCCGGGAAGTCCGACGTCACCACATGTCACGAGATGTCGCGTCGGCTCCGTCTCCGGCAACACCCCCTGTTGCCCCGGCCCGACCTGGGCGGACGTCTCGGGTGGCCGAGACGGACAGCCAGGTCTAGTGACTCCACGGTCATTCCGGGCGTGTCGCTGCAGTTGTGGCCGTTTCGTGATCCGCGGGGCGGACACCCCTGTGATCGACAGGAACACACCCAGCTCAGATGGGAGCGACAGCCACCATGATCGGCACTGAAGCCATCAGCCGTGTGATCGGCAAGGACGTCTACGACCAGAGCGGTGACAAGATCGGCTCGGCCTCGGAGGTCTACCTCGACGACGAGAGCGGCCAGCCGGAGTGGGTCACGGTGCGCACCGGCCTGTTCGGCACCAAGGAGTCCTTCGTCCCGATCCGGGACGCCGACCTCACCGACGAGGGCCTGCGCGTACCGGTGAGCAAGGCGCAGGTGAAGGACGCCCCGAAGATCGACACCGAGGGGCACCTGTCGCCGCAGGAGGAGCAGGAGCTCTACCGCTACTACGGCCTCGGCTCCGGCCAGGGGGCGATGACCGACACCACCGTGGGCCGCGTCGACCGCGACACGACGGTCACCGACACCACCACGACCGGGACCGCCGGGATGGCCGGCACCGCCGGGACGACGGCCCGCACCGACCGTGACGGTGACGGCGGCTACGACGACGTGCAGGGCCGTGCTGTCGGCCACGACACCTCCGGTCCGACCACCGACGAGGCGATGACCCGCTCTGAGGAGCGGCTCAACGTGGGCACCCGCAGCGAGGAGGTCGGCCGGGCCCGGCTGCGCAAGTACGTCGTCACCGAGAACGTGACCGAGACCGTCCCGGTCTTCCGCGAGGAGGTCAGGGTCGAGCGCGAGCCGATCACCGACGCCAACATCGGCAACGCCATGGACGGCCCGGCGATCTCCGAGGAGGAGCACGAGGTCACCCTCCACGCCGAGCGCCCGGTGGTGGAGAAGGAGGCCGTGCCGGTCGAGCGGGTCCGCCTGGACAAGGAGACCGTCACCGAGCAGGAGCGGGTGGCGGCCGACGTCCGCAAGGAGGAGATCGAGGTCGACGACGCCCAGGGCACCGCCCTCGATCGCGACAACGACGGCAAGATCGGTCGCTGACCGCAGCGCGCGGACAGCTGCGCCCGGCAGGACCGGGCACCAGACGGCGGTGGCCGGCCGAGGACCTGATCCCGGTCGGCCATCTGCCGTCTGCGGGCCGGTGGCAGGACCACCCGACCGGGCAGGGCCACGTCGGGAGGTCGGGTGGGATGCTCGGGACGTGAGCGAGACCACGGTGCGTCCGGTGACCGGCGCGGACGGCGGGATCGGCGGGCCGGACGAGCTCGCCGCGGCCCTCGAGGCCACCGGCTACCTCCCCGACGAGGGCCTGGCGACCGCCGCCTACCTGGCCCTGGCCATGCACCGCCCGCTGTTCCTGGAGGGCGAGGCCGGCGTCGGCAAGACCGCGCTGGCCCAGGCGCTGGCGCGGGTCACGGGCCGGCCGCTGTACCGGCTGCAGTGCTACGAGGGCCTGGAGGCCAGCCAGGCGCTCTACGACTGGGACTTCGGCCGGCAGTTGCTGCACCTGCGCGCCGCCGAGGCCGCCCACGCCACCGGTGACACCGAGACGCTGGAGGCCTCGCTCTACGACCGCCGCTTCCTGCTCGCCCGCCCGCTGCTGCAGGCGCTGGAGGACTCCCCGAGCGTGCTGCTGGTCGACGAGGTCGACCGCGCCGACGACGAGTTCGAGGCCTTCCTGCTCGAGGTCCTCTCCGACTTCACCATCTCGATCCCCGAGCTCGGCACCGTCCGTGCCGTCACCCCACCGCTGGTCGTGCTGACCTCGAACCGCACCCGCGAGGTGCACGACGCCCTGAAGCGGCGCTGCCTCTACCACTGGCTGCAGCACCCGGACTTCGACCGCGAGGTGGCGATCCTGCGCCGCCGGCTGCCCGACGTGACCGAGCAGCTGGCCCGCGAGGTGGCCCGCGCGACGGCGAAGTTGCGCACCCTCGACCTGCTCAAGCCGCCCGGCGTCGCCGAGGCGATGGACTGGGCGACCGCGCTGCACACCCTCGGCGCGCGCGAGCTGGACCCCGACATCGCCGCGCGCACGCTGGGCGCGGTGCTCAAGTACCGGGAGGACACCGACCGCGTGCACGCCCTGGCCCGGGGGGCGCTCTTCGGTGGCGGCTGAGTCGCAGCGGGACGTCGTCGACACGGTGCTGGGCTTCGCGCGCACGCTCCGGGTCGCCGGGGTGGGCGCCTCCCCGGACCGGGTCGAGGCGATGCTGGCCGCCGTCGCCGCGCTCGACGTCCTCGACGCCACCGACGTGTACTGGAGCGGCCGGCTGACGCTGTGCGCGGGCCCGGACGACCTGGAGCGCTACGACGCCGCCTTCGCCGCCTACTTCGGCGGCGAGGCGCCGCGGCCGGTGCCGCCGGCGGCGCAGCAGCGGCAGCGGACGGTCACCACCGCCCCGCTGGACCCCGGGGCGAGCGAGGGGGACGGCGAGTCGCCGCCGGAGCTCGCCGGCCAGGCCAGCGCCGACGAGGTGCTGCGCCACCGGGACGTCGCCCAGCTGAGCGGTGCCGAGCGCGAGCAGCTGCGCCGGCTGTTCGCCCTGCTGGTCCCGGCCACCCCGATGCGGCCCTCGCGCCGCCGCCGGCCCAACCTCCACGGCGCCGTCCACGCCTCCCGCACGGTGCGCCGCGCGCTGCACGACGGCGGCGAGGTCACCCGGCTGCTGCACCGGCGGGCCCGCCCCCGGCCGCGCCGCGTCGTCCTGCTCGTCGACGTCTCCGGCTCGATGAGCCCCTACGCCGACGCGCTGCTGCGCTTCGCGCACGCCGCCGTCCGGGCGCGCCCCGCGGCGACCGAGGTGTTCACCGTCGGCACGCGGCTGACCCGGGTGACCCGCGAGCTGCGGCTCCGCGACCCCGACAAGGCGCTGGCCGCGAGCGGCTCGGCGATCCCCGACTGGTCTGGCGGCACCCGCCTGGGCGAGGTGCTCAAGGCGTTCCTCGACCGGTGGGGCCAGCGCGGCACCGCCCGCGGGGCGGTCGTCGTCGTGTGCAGCGACGGCTGGGAGCGCGGCGGCACCGACGTGCTGGCCGAGCAGATGGCCCGGCTGCAGCGGCTGGCGCACGCGGTCGTGTGGGTCAACCCGCACAAGGGCCGGGAGGGCTACGAGCCGCTCACCGCCGGGATGCAGGCGGCGCTGCCGTCGGTCGACCACTTCGTCGCCGGGCACAGCCTGGCGGCGTTCCAGGAGCTCGCGGGGGTCATCTCCCGTGCGTGAAGGACCCCCCTGCCCCCCACCGCTCGCAAGCTCGCGCCGGGGCCCTGCAGGGGGGCCACCGTGCTGTCGACGGAAGGAGCCCTGCCGTGCGTGACGTGCTCGAGGACCTGGTCGGCTGGTGGCAGGCGGGGGAGACCGTCGGCATGGGCACGGTGGTGGCCACCTGGCGCTCCGCCCCGCGCCCGGCCGGCGCGTCGATGCTCGTCGGGCCCGACGGCACCGCTGTCGGCAGCGTCTCCGGCGGTTGCGTCGAGGGCGCGGTCTACGAGGAGGCCAAGGACGTCGTCGAGTCCGGCGTCCCCACCCTCGAGCGGTACGGCGTCAGCGACGACGACGCCTTCGCCGTGGGGCTGACCTGCGGCGGGATCCTCGACGTCTTCGTCGAGGCGGTGTCGCGGGAGTCCTTCCCCGAGCTCGGCGAGGTGGCCGAGTCGGTGGCGCGGCACGAGCCGGTCGCCGTCGTCACCTGCGTGGCCGGGCCGGACGACCGGGTGGGACGGCGGCTGGTCGTCTGGCCCGACCGCAGCTCCGGCACCCTCGGCCTGCAGCGCCTGGACGACGCCGTCACCGACGACGCGCGCGGCATGCTGGCCGCCGGCCGCACCGGGATGCTGCACGTCGGGCACGACGGCGAGCGCCGCGGCGACGACCTGTCGCTGTTCGTCAACGCCTTCGCGCCGGCTGCCCGCATGGTCGTCTTCGGCGCCATCGACTTCGCCGCCGCGGTCGCCCGGGTCGGCGCCTTCCTCGGCTACCGGGTCACCGTCTGCGACGCCCGCCCGGTCTTCGCCACGCCCAGGCGCTTCCCCGACGCGCACGAGGTCGTCGTCGAGTGGCCGCACCGCTACTTGCAGGCCGAGGTCGACGCCGGCCGGATCGACGAGCGCACCGTGCTGTGCGTGCTCACCCACGACCCGAAGTTCGACGTCCCGCTGCTGGAGGTCGCGTTGCGGCTGCCGGTCGCCTACGTCGGCGCGATGGGCTCGCGGCGCACGCACGAGGAGCGCCTGGTCCGGCTGGAGGAGGCCGGGCTGTCCAAGGAGGAGCTGGCCCGGCTGTCCTCCCCGATCGGGCTGGACCTCGGCGCCCGCACCCCCGAGGAGACGGCCATCTCGATCGCCGCCGAGGTCATCGCCGGGCGTTGGGGCGGCTCGGGGGAGCGGCTCACCGGCACCGAGGGCCCGATCCACCGGACGGCGGAGCGATAGGCCCCCTCCCGGGTCCCGCCCCGAGCGTGCGAGGGGTGGGGAGGAGGGGGTCCTTCCCCTTCCGTACCGGTACGGGGTCGAGGTCGTCGCGCTGCTGTTCGACCCGCACCCGGGCCGGTGCTGCTCGGCGGCGGACAGCCGGCGCATCCCTGCGCCTGCATGGACGTCGTCCTCGCGCCGGGCGCGCACCGCGCCCTGCGCAATCGCGGTGGCGTGCGCTGCGCCGCGCTGTCGGACGGCGCGCTGCGGCGGGGGCCCGCGGTCCTGACCAGCGCCGTCCCGCTGCACCCGGCGCGGGCCGGGGAGGCCGTGCACCGGCACGGAGGCCCCCGCTGACCGGCGGCGACGACCCGGTGGCGGATGATCGCCCCCCGGCCGGACGTCTGGTCCGCCGGACGAGAGGAGTGCCATGCGCATCCGGACCCTGGCCGTGCTGGGCACGTCCGCCCTGCTGCTGAGCGCGTGCGGGTCGGACGGCAACGGCATGACGGAGCTGAGCGGGCCCGAGGTGGCCGACCGCGCGGCGACCGCGCTGGAGGAGGCCGGGTCGGCCGCCGTCAGCGGCGAGGTCGCGATGGACGGCGAGTCCGGCGAGGTCGACCTGCGGGTGCAGGGCGAGGACCTCGCCGGGACCCTGTCGATGAGCGGGCTGGACGTCCAGCTGGCCGCCGTCGACGGGCAGCTGTACCTGCAGGCGCCGGCCGACTTCTGGACCGCATCCGGCCTGCCGGAGGAGGTCACCGGCCCGCTCGACGGCCGGTGGGTGGTCGTCCCGGCCGAGGCCGCCGCGGGCTTCGCGGACCTGACCCTGCAGGGCCTGGCCGACGAGCTGCGCTCGCCGGGCGACGGCGAGATCCAGCAGGAGGTCACCGAGGACGAGCGCGACGGCGAGCCGGTCGTGGTCGTGCAGAACGACGGCGGTGGCTCCCTGGTCGTCGCCGGTGAGGACCAGCCCTACCCGCTCGAGGTCACCAGCGGCGAGGACCAGGGCACGCTGACCTTCAGCGAGTTCGGCGAGGAGCAGGAGATCACCGCTCCCGAGGACCCGCTGGACCTCGCCGACCTCGGCGGCTGATCCGGCCGGCGGCGCAGGGCCGCGGCTCAGGCCGGCGGCGGGACGAGCGCGAGGCGGAACTCGCGGGCCTCGTCGACGTACTCGACGTCGACCCGGCAGCCGCGGGCCCGGCCCAGGGCGATCACCCGGGCGAGGTCGGACAGCCGGGTGAGCTGCAGCACGACCCTCAGCGCCTCGGGGTCCGACGGGGTCCGCACCCCGTCGTAGAGCCGGAAGTCACCGCCCAGGAAGACGGTGGCGGCCCGCCGGGCGGCTGCGCCGGTCACCCGGACCACCACCGGTCCGGCGTCGGCGAGCGCGGCGCGGGTCGCGCGCAGCAGGTCGGGGTCGTCGAGGGTGAGGCTGGTCCGCTCGAGGGTCGCGGTGCTCATGGCCGACCTCCGCAGTGTGCTCCCGGTGAGCCCGGGAGGAGTACGGGTCGAGCCTGTCGCCGGCGCCTCGCGCCGGCCAGATCGGTTGGTCCCGGCTCAGTCCAGCAGGCCGCGGACGGCGGCCGGGGCCTGCGCCGGCCGCAGCAGCCGGGCGACCCGGCCCCCACCCGCCGCGGCCAGCGCGGCGCAGCCGGCCACCGACTCCGGCTCCTCCGACAGCGACAGCACGTGCAGCCGCGCACCGGCGCGGGCCACCGCGGCGGCCGCCGGCAGCGGGTCGGGGCTCTCGGTCGGCACCCCGTCGGAGAGCAGCAGGACGTCGCGGGCGGCCGCGCGCGAGCGGGTCAGCTGGGCGGCGGCGGTGCGCAGGCCCAGGTCGAGGTCCGTCGTCCCCCCGCCGTGGAGGTCGAACAGCCGGTCGACGACGACGTCGGTGCGCGGGTCGGCCGACAGCGGGCGCAGCACGACCGCCCGCGACCAGAACGCCACCACGGCGAGCTCGTCGCCCGGGCGCATCCGCTGGGCCAGCGCGGAGGCGGTCAGGACCGCGACCGCGAGCTCGTCGCCGGCCACCGAGCCGGAGGCGTCGACCAGCAGCACGCAGGCCCGCCCCGTGGAGCGCCAGCCGCGGGTGCGCACGTGTTCGGCCCGCCAGTGCGGCTCGGCGCCGCGGGCGGCCAGGGTGGCGTCGAGGTCGACGTCGCTGCCGGTGTCGTCGCGGCGGGTCACCACCCGCCGGGTGCCCGGGCGGTCGGGGACGCCGGTCCGCGGGGCCCCGACCGGCAGCCGGGTGGCCAGCGCCCGGGCGGCGGCGCGCAGGGCGGGGTCGAAGGCCCGGCCCATCGCGGTGAGCAGCCGGGCGGCGGCCTCGGGGTCCCGCGCGGCGAGGTCGGCCACGGCCTGCTCGTCGAGCTGTCCGGCCTGCGGGGAGACCTGGGCGAAGTCGGGGTGGGCGCGGCTCAGCTCGTCGCGGCCGGCCCGGCGAGCGGCGTGCTCGCGGAGCAGCTGCTCGACCTCGCCGGGGTCCTCCACCGCGGCCGGCTGCGGCGGGCGCCCGCCCGGGGGTGGTGCCGGCGCGCCGGCGGGGGAGCGCTCCGCCTCGTCGGCGGTCAGGCTTTTCCCAGTTCCTCACCCGCCCGGCGCCAGATGTCGGCGACGACGTCCTCCACGGAACGGGCCGTGCCGTCGGCGAGGGTGACCTTGCCGGTCAGGGCGGCCAGGGCGGCGTCGAGGCCGGTCGCCTCCCCCACGCCCTCGTGCCCGCGGACGGCGGCCAGCTCCGTCGCGATCAGCACGGTGTCGATGGCGCCGCGGACCGAGGCGCCGATGCGCAGGTCGGGGTGCTCCCGGGTGATCCGCACAGCGCGCACCGCCCGGGCGACGAGCGGCCCGGGACCGCCGGTGGCCGCGGCGACGACGGCGAGCTCGGCGTCCTCGTCCTGGTAGCCCATGGCGACCCGGCAGGAGCGGTCGTAGAGGGCCGGGGTGACGCGGGCGGTGCCGACGGCGTCGAACGGGTTCATCGCCGCGACCATGCGGAAGGTCGGCCGCGCGGTCACCCGGCCGTAGCGCGGCACGTGCATCTCCCGCTCGGAGAGGACGCCGAGCAGCACGTTCATCGTCTCCTCCGGCACCCGGTTGAACTCCTCGACGTAGAGGACGGCGCCGTCGGTCATCGCGCGGGTGAGGGGGCCGGGGACGAAGTTCTCCGCGCGGTAGTCCTCGGTGAGCACCCGGGAGGCGTCGTGGTGCCCGACCAGCCGCGTCGGCGTGAGCTCCGCGTTGCCCTCGACCAGCACCAACGGCACGCCCGCGCCGTCGGCCAGCGCGCGCAGCAGCGTGGTCTTGCCGGTGCCGGGCGGCCCCTCCAGCAGCACGTTGCGACCGGCCGCGAGGGCGGCCGCGACCACCTCGGCCTCCCGCAGGCGCGCGACGACCCGTTCCCGGGCCACCCCCACCATGCCGGCCCCGTCGAGTCGCTGGGCGGCGACGTCTGCGCTCACGGTCCTCCTCGGAGTGCACGCGCGACCGGGGCGCCCCTCGGCGGAGGGACGCCCCGGCCCCGGTGTCGTGCTGTAACCGCCCCGGCTGGGGGCAGGGTGGCCCCTTGCAGGGTCCCGCCGCGAACTCGCGGCGGGACCCTGCAAGGGGGTCCTTCTAGTAGACGATGACGCCGCGGATGTTCTTGCCGGCCTTGAGGTCCTCGTAGCCCTGGTTGACCTCGTCGAGCGTGTACCGGTTGGTGATCAGCTCGTCGAGCTTGAGGTTGCCCTCCTGGTAGAGCCGCAGCATCTTGAGCATGTCGGCGCTGGGGTTCTGGTCGCCGAACAGCGCGCCGCGGATCTCCTTGGTGAACAGCGCGAGCACGCTCGGGTTGATCGGGATGCCGACGTCGGTGAGGTCGCCCAGGCCGGTGATGACGACCCGCCCACCCTTGCCGATCGCGTCGACCGCCTGGGCGACGTGCTCGCCCTTCAGCACCCCGACGGTGATCAGCGCCTTGTCGGCGCCCTGCCCGTTGGTGACGCTGCGGCTGAACTCGGCGGCTTCCTCGATGCTCTCGAAGGCGTGGGTGGCGCCCAGTTCCATCGCCTTCTCGCGCTTGAACGCGATCGGATCCACGGCGATCACGTGGCTCGCCCCGGCGTGCGCCGCGCCCTGGACCGCGTTGATGCCGATGCCACCGATGCCCATGACGATGACCGTGTCGCCGGCCTTGACCTCGCCGGCCTGGACCGCAGTGCCCCAGCCGGTGCCGACGCCACACCCGACGAGGCAGGCGACGTCCAGCGGGATGTCGTCGGGGATCTTGACCGTCGAGCGGACGTCGACCGTCGTCACCTCGGCGAAGGTGCCCAGGCCGCACATCTGGCCGACCGGCGTGCCGTCGGAGGTCTGGAAGCGGAAGCTGGACGCGTCGTCCCACCGGGAGCCGACGAGCAGGTTGGCCCCGGAGTCGCAGATGTACTGCTGGCCGTTGGCGCAGTAGCGGCAGCGGCCGCAGCCGGGCAGGAACGAGAAGACGACGTGGTCGCCCTCCTTGAACCCGGGCGTACCCGCGCCGACGGCCGTGACGACGCCGGCGCCCTCGTGGCCGCCGAGGAACGGGTAGTGGCCGACCGGCATGTCACCGGTGGCGATGTGGTCGTCCGAGTGGCACAGGCCGGACGCCGCCAGCTTGACCTGCAGTTCACCCTGCCGCGGGTCGTCCGCGATCAGATCGGTGACCTCCCACTTGCCGGGAGCGGAGCGCAAGATGGCTCCACGGGTGTTGACGGGCACGCAAGACCTCCTCGTCTGTGGCATGCACCAGCGCATGTCCGTGGCCGGGACGTTATGACGCCCCTCACACCGATGGGAAGCTGGGTGCAACGTCGCTGCTACCCCCGGTGCCTCCGCTGGGAGAGTGACGCCGTGACGGAGAGCCCGGTGGTCGTCGTCGGCGCCGGGCCGGTGGGGCTGACGGCGGCGCTGCTGCTCGCCCGTCGCGGGCTCGCGGTCGTCGTGCTGGAACGCCAGGCCGCGCCGTACGGCCGGCCCCGCGCGGTGCACCTGGACGACGAGGCCCTGCGCGCGCTCGCCGACGCCGGCGTGGCCGACGGCTTCTTCGCGGTCAGCCGCCCGATGCGGGGGCTGCGGCTGCTCGACGGGCACCACCGGGTGCTCGCCGAGTTCGCCCGCGCGTCGTCGTCCGGACCGCACGGCTGGCCGCAGGGGTCGATGTTCTCCCAGCCCGACCTCGAGGAGCTGCTGCTGGCCGCCGTCCGCCGGGAGCCGGCCGTCGAGCTGCGCCCCGGCTGCGAGCTGGTCGACCTGGCGCAGGACGGCGCGGTGACGCTGACCGTGGCCGACCGGGCCTCCGGCACGCGCTCGCGGCTGCGGGCCGCGGCGGTGCTCGGCTGCGACGGCGCGCACAGCACGGTGCGGCGGCTGGTCGGGGCCCGCATGCGCGACCTCGGCCGGTCCGACCGCTGGCTGGTGGCCGACCTGCGCTCGGCCCGGCCGCTGCCGCTGTGGCCCGGCGTGCACCAGGTCTGCGATCCGCACCGGGCGGCGACCGCCATGCCGGTGGCCGGGGACCGCTACCGCGTCGAGTTCCGCCTGCTGCCCGGCGAGACCCACGACGACCTGGCCGCCCGGCTGCCCGCGCTGCTGGCCCCGTGGGGCGCGGCCGACGCCGAGGTGGAGCGGGTCGCCGAGTACGTCTACCGGGCCCAGGTGGCCGACCGGTGGCGGTCGGGGCGGGTGCTGCTCGCCGGGGACGCCGCGCACCTGACCCCGCCGTTCATCGGGCAGGGCCTGGGGCTCGGGCTGCGCGACGTCCACCAGTTGGCCTGGAAGCTGGCCGCCGTCCTGGCCGGGACGGCGCCCGAGCGGCTGCTCGACACCCACCAGGCCGAGCGCGAGCCGCACGCGCGGGCGATGGTGCGGCTGGCGCTGCTGCTCGGCCGGATGGTGACCGGCGGCGGCCGCGGGGGCGCGGTGCTGCGCCGCGTGGTGCTCGCGGGGGTGGGCCGGGTGCCCGCCGTCGCCCGTTTCGCCACCGACAGCCGCACCCCGCCGCTGCGGCGCGGGCCGCTGGTGGTGCGCCGCGGGCGTGCCGGACGGCGGCTGGCGGGTTCCCTGCTGCCGCGGGCCGCCGTGGTGCTCGACGGCCGGACGGTGTCGGTGGACGACGTCCTCGGCCCCGGGACGGCGCGGCTGCGACTGCTCGCCCCCGGGCGGTTGGCGGTGCGCCCGGACGGCGGGCGCGAGGTCGTGGTCGACGATGTCTCCGGCGCGCTCACCGCGTGGCTGCGCGGGGCTGGGGCGGGCGCCGTCGTCGTCCGGCCGGACCGGATCGTGCGCTCGGCGTCCTGAGCTGCGGGCTTCGGGGCTGCGGATACGGGTAGGGCCGGTTCATGCAGATCGACAAGAACCAGATCCTCGAACTCCTCCGCTCCCAGGGCGACGACGCCAAGGCGCAGCAGGCCGACCAGGAGCTGCCGGGCACCGTCGACACCGACCAGCACGCCGGCATCCTCGAGAAGCTGGGCCTCTCGCCGATGGACCTGATCAGCAAGCTCGGCGGCGGTGGCAGCGGGCTGGGCGGTCTGCTCGGCCGCTGACCCGCCGTTCTGTGTGCACTCATCGTGGTCTCCGGCCCGTCCGAGACCACGATGAGTGCACACCCGGCGAGCGAGGGACGACGGCGGCTCGCCCGAGCGGGGTGTGCACGTACCGCGAACCCGACCGCGGCCCCGAGACCGCGCTGCGTGCACACAGCGCGGTTCGGCATGCTGCCCGGGTGAGCTACGACGTCGCCGCGGTCCGCTCCTGCTTCCCCGCCCTGCGCGCCGGGACCGCCCACTTCGACGGCCCGGGCGGCTCGCAGGTGCCCGAGTCGGTGGCCGCCGCGGTCGCGGCCACCCTGACCGCGCCGATCGCCAACCGCGGGCGGGTCACCGAGGCCGAGCGCACCGCCGACGACGTCGTCCTCGCCGCACGGCGGGCGGTCGCCGACCTCGTGGCGGGCGACCCGGGCGGCGTGGTGTTCGGCCGCAGCATGACCGCGCTGACCTACGAGTTCTCGCGGGTGCTGTCCGCCGGCTGGGGCCCGGGTGACGAGGTCGTGGTGACCCGCCTGGACCACGACGCCAACGTCCGCCCGTGGGTGCAGGCCGCCCGGGCCCGGGGGGCGACCGTGCGCTGGGCGGAGTTCGACCCGGGCACCGGCGAGCTCGCCCCCGAGGCGGTCGGGCGGGTCCTCTCCGACCGCACCCGGCTGGTCGCCGTCACCGGTGCCTCCAACCTCATCGGCACCCGGCCGGACGTCGCCGCGATCAGCGCGCTGGCCCACGACGCCGGCGCCCTCACCTACGTCGACGGCGTGCACCTCACCGCACACGCCGCGGTCGACATCCGGGCGCTCGGCGCCGACCTCTACGCCTGCTCGCCGTACAAGTTCCTCGGCCCGCACCTCGGCTGCGTCGTCGCGGACCCCGGCCTGCTCGAGACGCTGCACCCCGACAAGCTGCTGCCTTCCACCGACGCCGTCCCCGAGCGGTTCGAGCTGGGCACGCTGCCCTACGAGCTGCTGGCCGGCACCACCGCCGCGGTCGACTTCCTGGCCGGGCTCGGGGGCCCGGAGGGCGACCGCCGCGCCCGGCTGGAGGCCGGGATGGCGGCGCTGGAGGCGCACGAGGACCGGCTGCGGGAGCGGATCGAGGACGGCGTCCGTGCGCTGCCCGCCGTGACCGTGTGGTCCCGGGCGGCCCCGCGCACGCCCACTCTGCTGCTCACCTTCGCCGGGCGGGACGCCGGGAACGCCTACCGGTCCCTCGCCGGGCGCGGGGTCAACGCGCCCGCCGGGTCCTTCTACGCGATCGAGGCCTCCCGCCACCTCGGCCTCGGCGACGCCGGCGGCCTGCGGGTCGGGCTCGCGCCCTACACCGACGACGAGGACGTCGACCGGCTGCTGGCCGGGCTGCGGGAGTGGCTCACGACCTGACGCCTCGACGGTCCCCTCGCCTCTCGCGCGCGGGAGGCGAGAAAGGTCGTGCACGACCGGACCGTGTGACAGCGGTCACCAGGAGGTTAGTCTGGGCGGCACCGCCGAGGCCCCGGAGGTCGTCGTGTCCGCTGCCGTGTGCGCACTCCGAGCGGGGCGACGGTGACCGCCGTCGCCCCGACCCGGTTCGCGTCCTCCGCCGGTGTCGCGGTGCGCACGGCGCCGGCCGTCGCCACGTTCACCAAGTACCTGGTGCCCGAGGTCGTCTTCGGCTGGGGCTCGCTGTCCGAGGCGGGCTGGGCCGCCCGGCGGCTGGGGGCGCAGCGGCCGTTCGTCGTCACCGACGCGGGGCTGGTGCAGGCCGGCTGGTGGGCCGAGCTCTCCGGTCACCTCGCCGACGCGGGGCTACGGGCGACCGTCTGGCAGGAGCTGACCCCCAACCCCAAGGACCACGAGGTCGCCGCGGGCGCGGAGCGCTACCTGGAGAGCGGCTGCGACGTCCTCGTCGGCCTCGGCGGCGGCTCGGTGATCGACGCGGCCAAGGCGATCGCGGTCGTGGCCGGCAACGGCGGGCAGATCCTCGACTACGAGGGCGTCGACAAGGTCACCGCGGCGATCCCGCCGACCGTGATGTGTCCCAGCACCGCGGGCACCGGCGCCGACGTCTCCCAGTTCGCCGTCATCACCGACACCACCCGCCGGCTCAAGGCCACCCTGATCGGCCGCGCCCTGGTGCCCGACATCTCGATCACCGACCCGCGGCTGCTCACCACGATGCCCGACGACCTCGCCGCCGCCACCGGCCTGGACGCGCTCACGCACGGCATCGAGGCCTTCGTCTCCCGGGCGTCCGGCCCGCTCACCGACGTGCACGCCCTGCACGCCATCGAGCTGATCTGCGGCTCGCTGCGCGGCACCCTCGCCCGGCCGGAGGACCCCGCCGCGCACACCGCGATGGCGCAGGCCAGCCTCGAGGCGGGGCTGGCGTTCACCAACGCGATCCTCGGCGCCACGCACGCCATGAGCCACCAGGTCGGCGGGCTGCTCGACCTGCCGCACGGCGTCGTCAACGGCGTCCTGCTGCCGCACGTCATCCGGTTCAACGCCCGCAGTGCGCCGGACCGGTTCGTCCCGATCGCGCGGGCCATGGGCATCGACGTCACCGGGCTGCCGGCCGACGTCGCCGCCGAGGAGGCCGCCGAGGCCGTCGGCCGGCTGGCCGCGGACCTGGGCTGCCCGCGCGGGCTGGCCGAGCTCGGCGTGCGCGAGACCGACATCGAGACCCTCGCCGCCACCACCCTCGGCGACGCGTGCCTGTCGACCAACCCCCGCGACGCCGACCAGGCTGACGTCGCCGCGCTGTTCCGCGCCGCCCTGTGAGCGCCGGTCCCACCGCACCGGACGGCCGCACCTCGGTCGCACCGTGCATCTCCCAGCTGACCGGGCTGCGCTCGTCCAAGCCCAGCTGGTACGCCGAGTACCGGCAGACCGTCGACGACCTCGACCGCGCGCTCGGCTCGCTGGAGCACATCGCCGGCGTGCTCTCCGCCACCGGGCAGGGGGCGCACGCGCTGTGCCGGGCCGTCGTCGACGCCACCGCCGAGCACCTCGGCGAGCCGTGGGCGGTCCTGGCGCTGTCCGGGACGGCGCTGCCGCTGGCCCGCCCGCGGATGCTCGGCCGCGGCCCGTCGGGGGTCGGGGTGGGCCACCTCGCGCTGCTGCCCGAGGTGGTCCGCCGTCCGGTGCTCGAGGCGCTGGCCGCCGACGCCGTCGAGCCGTGGCAGACCGCGGACGGCGCGGTCGTCGTCCCCCTCGTCGTCGACGGGGAGCCGGTCGGCGCGCTGGTGGCGTGCGGCGGCCCCCGGCGGACGGCGACCGCCGCCGACCTGGCCATCCTGCGGATCGTGGCCAACCAGTCGGCCGTCGCGCTGCTCTCGGACCACCTGCTGGCGCGGTCGGAGGCGCTGCGCCGGCAGACCGAGGAGCTCTATGCGCGGGCCGAGCAGCGGGCCCGCGACCTCGCCGACCGGCACGAGCAGCTGGCCGAGGCCGAGCGGCGGCTGGACGTCGCCGCGCAGCGCGAGGCGGTCGACGCCGAGCGGCACCGGATCGCCCGGGAGCTGCACGACAGCGTGGCCCAGCACGTGCTCTCGGCGGGGATGACGATCGAGTGGTGCCGGCCGGAGGTCGCCCACCACAGCGAGGTCTACGAGCGCCTCGGGCACGCCAAGGCGCTGACCCGCGAGGCGGTGGAGCGGCTGCGCGGCGCCATCCACGCGCTCTCCTCCGACGGGCACGGGGACGGCGACGGGCTGTCGGCGATGCTGGGCCGGCTCTCCGACGTCGCCCCGGTGCCGGGCCTGGCCGTCGCCGTCCGGGTGGAGGGCCGGCCGCGGCAGCTGCCGGCCGAGGTGGAGCACTCCCTGTTCCGGATCGCCTCGGAGTGCCTGTTCAACACCGCCCGGCACGCGCAGGCCACCCGGAGCACCGTGCGGCTGGCCTACCGGGCCGACGAGCTGCGGCTCTCGGTCGCCGACGACGGCTGCGGCGACCCCGACGTGCTGCGCCGGGCGCTGCGGGCCTCGGGGGGCCGGGACGACGGGTACCACCGCGGGCTGGGCAACATCGCCTCCCGCTGCGGGGAGATGGGAGCGACGGTGCGGTTCACGCGGGCCCGGATGGGCGGGGTGCGGGTGGAGGTCCGGATGCCGTGGGACGCCGTCGATGACTGAGCTCACCGCGGAGACCATCCGGCTGGTCATCGTCGACGACCACTCGATCGTCCGGCAGGGGCTGCGCTCGATCCTGGAGCGCGAGCCGGACATCGAGGTGGTCGGCGAGGCGGCGTCGGCCGGCGAGGCGCTGGACCTGGTGGCCGCCAGCCGCCCGCACATCGTGCTGCTCGACCTCAAGCTCTCGGCCGGCTCCGACGTCGCCGGCCTGGCCCTGTGCGGGCACCTGACCGCCGCGACCCCGGCGCCCGGCGTCCTGGTGGTGACGACCTTCCTCGACCAGCAGCTGGTGCTCGAGGCGATCCAGCGCGGCGCCCGCGGCTACGTGCTCAAGGACGTCGACGCCGTGGCGCTCGTGGCCGCCATCCGCGCGGTGCGCCGCGGGGAGAGCGCCTTCGACAGCCACAGCGCGACGATGGTGGTGCGCTCACTGGCCGCGCCGGCGCCGTCCCCCGCGGCCGCGGCCGGGCCGGACCTCACCGCCCGCGAGCGCGAGGTGCTCACCCTGCTGGCGCGCGGGCTGTCCAACGAGGCGATCGGCAAGGAGCTCTACATCTCGGCGACGACGGCGAAGTTCCACGTCGGCAACGTGATGCGCAAGCTGGCGGTCTCCCGCCGTGCGGAGGCGGTCTACGCCGGCTCCAAGCTCGGGCTCATCTGAGCCGACACGCGCGGCACGCCGGGCGGCCGGCCCACGTCCCGTGACGGCCGCGCCGGGGGGTACGCGGGATCCGTTGACCGGGGATCGTCCGCCCCTGGGTTGCCCCGCATGACGACGACTGCAGCGGGCTCCGGGCAGGTCACCCTCGGCGACCGGACCGTGCACCGGGTGGGCTTCGGCGGCATGAAGTTCACCGGGCCGCGGTTCCTCGGGCCGCCGCCCGACCGGGAGGCGGCGCTCGCCGTCCTGCGCCGGGCCGTCGAGCTGGGCGTGACCCACGTCGACACCAGCGGCCTGTACGGCCCGCACGTGGTCGACGACCTGATCCGGGAGGCGCTGCACCCCTACCCCGAGGACCTGGTGATCGTCACCCGGGTCGGCGCCCACCGGACGCCGGACGGCGGCTGGGAGGAGGCGCTGGGCCCGGACGACCCTGCGCCGGTCGGTGGAGGAGGAGTGCGAGCACCTGGGTCTCGACGCGCTGCACGTGGCCAACCTGCGGATGCCGGGACTCGGCGAGCCGGCGGAGCGCTCCCTCGCCGAGCCGTTCGAGGCGCTGGCCCAGCTGCAGCAGGAGGGGCTGGTCCGCCGGCTCGGGGTCAGCCACGTCACCGCCCGGCAGGTCGCCGAGGCGCGGGCCATCGCGCCGCCGGCCTGCGTGCAGAACCACTACAACCTGATCCACCGCACGGACGACGACCTGGTGGAGGAGCTCGCCGGCGAGGGCATCGCCTACACGGCGCTGGAGGGCGTCTCCTACACGTCGTTCTTCCCGATGGGCGAGATGAACCCGCAGCAGTCCGCGGTGCTGGACGCGGTCGCGGGGCGGGTGGACGCGAGCCCGCTGCAGGTGGCGATGGCCTGGCTGCTGGCGCCCTCGCCGAACGTGCTGCTCATCCCCGGCGCCACCTCGGTGGCGGCGCTGGAGGAGGCCCTCGCGGCGGCCGACGTGGTGCTCGCCCCCGCCGACGTGGCGGAGCTGGACCGCATCGTCGACATGGGCGGCCCCGCCCCGGTCCTCGACGGCGCCCCCCGCTGGGGTGGCCGCCCCTGACTCCGGCGATTTCCGCGGAAATCGCCGGTAGGTGCTAGGCGGACGGCGGGGTGCGCAGGCTGGGGAAGCCGAGGGCCAGCTGGTCGAAGGCGGCGTGCAGGGTGGCGGCGAGGGTCGTCGTCCCGTCGGCCAGCCAGACCTCGAAGGCCGTGGTCGCCGCGGCCCGGGTGCTGGTCGCCACCAGCCGGGGGAGCAGCGCCTCCGGCGACTCCCCGGTGCGGCGGGCGACGTGCTCGGCGACCACCCGGTCGACGTCGGCGTAGCGGACCTGCGAGTGGGCCTGCAGCGCGGGCTCGCCGAGGATGAGCGCCATCCGCTGCCGCAGGGTGGGCAGGTCCTCGGCGGCGTAGTCGTTGACCTCGACGTAGGCCGCGCAGATCGAGGCGAGCACCGGCTGGTCGTCGCGGGTGGCCGCCAGCAGCTGCTCCAACCGGGCGACGTGCGCGCCGAACTCGCCCCACACCGCGTCGGCCTTGGTGGCGAAGCAGCGGAAGAACGTGCGCCGGCTGATCCCGGCGGCGTCGGCGATCTCGTCGGCGGTGACCTGCTCGAAGCCGGTCCGCGTGAACAGCTCCAGGGCCGCCTGCTGGATCCGGGCGCGGGTGTCGGCGCGCACGTCGGGAGGCGCCTCGGTCACGGTCCCATCTTGCGCCACCGGCCACGGCGGGACGACGCGCCGCGCGACGAGCCCGGTGTTGCCGGGTGGCACTGGGTGTCACTAACGTCCCCGCCACCCGTAACCCAGATCACAGGAGGCGCCATGCCCGAGAGCGACGACACCCGCGCGACCGAGGCCCCGGCGGTCGAGGAGGTCCTGGTCGAGGAATCCCTCGTCGAGGAGGTCTCCATCGACGGCATGTGCGGGGTGTACTGATCGACGCCCCCGTCGTGGCGCCGGCCGAGCTCTCCAGCGGAGCCGGCGCCGCACCGCCCCCGGGCCGCACCGTGCCTGCTGCTGACTTCGACCCGTCGCTGCCCTGGCGGCGGGCCCGTTCCGTGGCCCTGCGCCCGGAGCCCTTCGGCGCGCTGGTCTACCACTTCGGGAACCGGAAGCTCTCCTTCCTGAAGTCGAAGACGCTGGTCGCCGTCGTCGAGGCGCTGGAGGAGCACCCCAGCGCCGACGCCACCCTCGTCGCGTGTGGGGTCCCCGACGCGCAGCTCCCCGCCTACCGCCGGGCGCTGGCCGACCTCGCGCGCTCCCAGATGATCGAACGAAGGACCTCGCTGCCCCCCACCGAAGAAGGACCCCGTCCTCCCCACCCTTCGCAAGCTCAGGGTGGTGCCCGGGACGGGGCCGTGGCGGGCCCCTGCGACGAGGCCGACCCGGAGGCTCATCCATGACCGCCGTCCTGCCGTCCCGACCCGCCGCCCCGCCGCGTCCCAGTGGAGGGCGCCTGATCGACCAGTTCGAGTACGGGCTGGACGCGCCGATCTGCCTGACCTGGGAACTCACCTACGCCTGCAACCTGGCGTGCGCGCACTGCCTGTCCAGCTCGGGACGGCGGGACCCGCGCGAGCTGTCCACCGCCGAGGCCGAGGCGTTCATCGACGAGCTGCAGCGGATGCAGGTCTTCTACGTCAACGTCGGCGGCGGTGAACCCACCGTCCGGCCGGACTTCTGGCACCTGCTCGACTACGCCATCGGCCACGACGTCGGCGTCAAGTTCTCCACCAACGGCGTGAAGCTGAACCAGGAGCGCGCCGAGCAGCTGGCCCGTACCGACTACGTCGACGTCCAGATCTCCCTCGACGGCGCGACGGCCGAGGTCAACGACCGGGTCCGCGGCACCGGCTCGTACGCCACCGCGATCCGCGCGCTGGAGAACCTGGCCGAGGCCGGGATGGAGGACTTCAAGGTCTCCGTCGTCGTCACCCGGGAGAACGCCGGCCAGCTCGACGAGTTCAAGGCCCTGACCGACCGCTACGGCGCCCAGCTGCGGATCACCCGGCTGCGACCCTCCGGCCGCGGCGCCGACGTCTGGGACGAGCTGCACCCGACCCAGCAGCAGCAGAAGGACCTCTACCACTGGCTGCTGGCCAACGGGGAGAAGGTGCTGACCGGCGACTCCTTCTTCCACCTGTCGGCCTTCGGCGAGGCGCTGCCCGGCCTCAACCTCTGCGGCGCCGGCCGCGTGGTGTGCCTCATCGACCCGGTGGGCGACGTCTACGCCTGCCCGTTCGCCATCCACGAGAACTTCCTCGCGGGCAACGTGCGCGACGAGGGCGGCTTCCAGCGGGTGTGGCAGCAGTCCGAGCTCTTCGCCGACCTGCGCAGCCCGCAGACCGGCGGCGCCTGCACGAAGTGCGCCCACTTCGACGCCTGCCGGGGCGGCTGCATGGCGGCCAAGTTCTTCACCGGCCTACCGCTCGACGGGCCCGACCCCGAGTGCGTGCAGGGCTACGGCGAGAGCGCCCTGGCCGCCCGCGACCTCGAGCTGGTCACCCCGCGCAGCCACGTCGACCACTCGCACAAGGGCCCGGTCCGCGGCCAGCCGACGCTGCTCGGCATGCCGTCCATCCCGGCCAGACCGTGCAACGAGTCGCCGCTGGCCGGGCTCGAGCTGCGCTGACCGGACTCCTCGACCCGCTGGTCCTCGCGGGCCGGACGGCGCCCTCCCGGGTGCTGTTCGGCCCGCACGAGACCAACCTGGGCCGCGGCCGGGCGCTCTCGCCGCGGCACGTCGCGTACTACGCCCGCCGCGCCGCCGGCGGCTGCGGGATCGTGGTTCCCGAGACCGCGTCGGTGCACGTCTCCGACCACCCCTACGAGCGGGCGCCGCTCGCGGCCGACTGCGGTCCCGGCTGGGCCGCCGTCGTCGCCGCCTGCCGCCCGCACGGCGCGCTGGTGCTCGCCTCGCTGGGGCACACCGGGGCGCAGGGGACCTCCGGGCATGCGCAGACCGCGCTGTGGGCGCCGTCCGCGGTGCCCGACGTCGTCACCCGTGAGGTGCCGGTGCCGATGGAGCAGGCCGAGGTCGACGCGCTGGTCGCGGGCTTCGCGGCGGCCACCCGGATCGCGGTGGCCGCCGACACCGACGGCGTGGAGGTCGACGCCGGCGCCCGCTCGCTGCTGCGCCAGTTCGCCTCCGGCCTGACCAACTCCCGCACCGACGCGTACGGCGCCGACCGGCTGCGGCTGCTGCGCGAGGTGCTGGCCGCCGTCCGGGCCGAGCTCGGGCCCGGGCGGGTGCTGGCGCTGCGCCTCTGCTGCGACGAGGAGGCGCCGTGGGCCGGGATCACGCCGGAGCTGGCCGTCGGGCACGTCCGCGCGCTCGCCCCGCTGGTCGACCTGCTCGTCGTCGTCCGCGGCAGCGGGCTGGCGCCCTCGGCCCACCGGCCCGACGGGCACACCCCGCCCGGCTTCAACGCCGACCTCACCCGGTCCGTGCGGGCGGCCGCCGGCGGGACGCCGGTCGTGCTGCAGGGCTCGGTCGTGGACGTCGCCGCCGCGCAGCGGGCGCTGGACGACGGGGTCGCCGACGCCGTCGAGATGACCCGCGCGCAGATCGCCGACGCCGACCTCGTGCGCCGGGCGCGGGCCGGCGTCCCGGTGCGGCCGTGCACCCTGTGCAACCAGGCCTGCCAGGTGCGCGACGTCCGCAACCCGCCGGTCAGCTGCGTGGCCGACCCCTCGGACGAGGACGCTCTCCCCGACGGCGCCGGGCGGCGGGTGACCGTCGTCGGCGGCGGGCCGGCCGGGCTGGAGGCGGCGCGGGTGCTCGCCTCCGCCGGGGCCGACGTCCGGCTGGTGGAGCGCTCCGGCCGGCTCGGCGGCGCGCTGCGGCTGGTCGCCGCGCTGCCCGGGCGGGCGCGCTTCGCCGACCTCGCCGACTGGCTGGCCGGGGAGGTGGCGCGGCTGGGGGTGCGGGTCGAGCTGCGGACGGCCGCGGAGGGTGGGGACGTCGTCGCGATGGGTGCCCGGTGGCCCGGCGGGGTGAGCGCCGCCGACGTGCTGGCCGGCGGGGAGCTGCCGCCCGGCCCGGTGGTGGTGCACGACCCGGTCGGCGGGCCGGCCGGCGTGGGGGTGGCCGAGCTGCTCGCCGCCGCGGGCCGGCAGGTCACGCTGGTGACCCCGGACGAGGTCGCCGGGGTGCGGCTCGGTGGCGATCTGGCGCCGGCGAACGCGCGGCTGGCGCGGGCGGGGGTGCGGCGGGAGACGGGGTCCGTGCTGCGGGCGGCCGGCGGTGGGGTCGCGGTGCTGGCCGACCGCTGGACGGGGGAGGAACGGTCCGTGCCGTGCGCCCTCGTCGTCGACGCGGGCCCCGGCCTGCCGGGCGAGGTGCCCCCGGGGGCGGTGGCCGCCGGGGACGCCGTCGCGCCGCGCACCGTGCTCGAGGCGGTGCTCGAGGGACGGCGCGCGGCCCGGGCGTTGCTCGCCGTGCCGCCGCGCTAGCGGGTCACACCGGTCAGCGCGGCAGCACGACCAGGGCCGCGCGGTCGTGCGGCAGCAGGTCGGCCACGGTCAGCGTGGCGAGGAAGGCGAGCAGGACGGCGACGGTGAGCACGGGGCACCTCCAGTGGGGACGACGTCCACGGTGGCGCGGCCGGCTGGGGGCCCGGTGCACACCGGCTGGGAGCCGGCTGTCAGAGGTCGACCTTCTTGTGCTCGCCGGTGTCGGGCTCGTCGCCGGTGGCCTTGG
>NZ_NVPT01000054.1 GCF_002802985.1 Geodermatophilus chilensis
AGATGTGTATAAGGGGCAGTACCTCGACTGGACCAGCCCCTCCCGGACCCGCGACGAGGCCCCGTCGGCGCCGCCGGCCACCGAGGCGATCCCCGACCGCACGCCCGCCGGCTCCTCCCGCGCGGCGACCCCCGCGACCGAGGCCATCCCGGACCGGACGCCCGCCCGCGACCACGACGAGTACGACGACGAGTACGACGACGAGTACGACCGCGACGAGTACGACGACCGCGAGGACGACGACCGGTTCGACGACGGCGACCGGGCCGTCGACGAGGATCGCCGCGGGCCGGACACCGGCAGCTCCACCGGGGTCGTCGGGGGTCGCGCCGCCTTCCGGGCGGAGCGCCAGGCCGCGGAGGCCGAGCGGCTGCGCGCCCTCCGCGCCGCCCGCCAGGAGGAGGGGCGCAGCTCCCGGGTGCGCCGCGCCGCGGTGGGCCTGCTGGCCGTCGCCGTGATCGCCCTCGTGGTGCTCGGCGTCTACTCCTTCACCTCGCCGGAGGCCCAGGAGGCCGCGCGCAGCAGCTCTCCCCAGGCCGGCGCGACGGCGTCGGTCCCGGCCGTGCCGAGTTCGGCCCTGCCGCCGCTGGACGTCCAGCCGCTGCCGCCGGTCGACGCCGCGCCCGCCACGCCGGTGCGCGTGCCCGTGACCGTGCTCAACGCCACGGGTGTCTCCGGCCTGGCCGGTGACATCGCCGCCGAGCTGACCGCCGGCGGCTGGGAGTCCGCGGGCGTCGCGGAGTACGACGGCGCCGACGTCGCGACGACGACCGTCTACTACACCGACGGGGACCAGACCCAGTACGCCGCCGCGACCCAGCTCGTCCAGCAGTTCCCGGAGATCAGTGGCCCGGCGGTGCGCTTCTTCGAGGTCCCGGACGTCCCTGCGCCCGGCCTCGTGGTCGTCACCACCGGCGAGTGGCTGCCCTGACCGCAGGCCACCCCGCGCCGCGCCGTCCGCGGAACCACCGGGCGCGGCCGTCCGTTGGCGGCTCCGTGCGTCCCGTTCGCGGGCCCGTGCGTCCCCGCCCGCGCCCCGGCGCCCGCGCGACGTACGCCGCCCTGCTCCTGCTGCTCACCCTGGCCGTGGCCGGGCTGCTGCCCGTCCCCCCGGCCGCGGCGGCCGAGGAGGTCGCCGCCGAGGAGGCGCGGGTCCCCGTCGGCACGGGCGCGGACGCCGCCGAGCTCGACACCACCCTGTACCTGCCGGCCGCAGCGACGGCCGACGAGCCCGCGCCGGCGGTCGTGCTCGCCCACGGCTTCGGCGGCAGCAAGGAGTCGGTGGCCGACGACGCCCGCGACCTGGCCGGCCGCGGCTACGTCGTCCTGACCTACTCGGCCCGCGGTTTCGGGGCGAGCACCGGCCGGATCGGCCTGAACGACCCCCGGTTCGAGGTGGCCGACCTCTCCGCGCTGCTCGACCGGCTCGCCGCGCGCGAGGACGTGCTGCTCGACGCGGAGGGTGACCCGCGGGTCGGCGTGGCCGGGGCCTCCTACGGCGGGGCGCTGGCCCTGCTCGGCGCCGGCTACGACGACCGCGTCGACGCGGTCGCCCCGCAGATCACCTGGCACTCGCTGACCGCCGCGCTGTTCCCCTCCCAGGTGGGCGAGCCGGCCGCCGCCACCGTCGCGGCCACCCCGCAGGCCCAGGACGGCGGCGTCTACAAGCGACTGTGGTCGGGCCTGTTCTTCGGCGTCGGGTCGGCGCCCATCGGTGGGCTGCTCGGCGCGCTCGGCGGCGGGGACGGCGACGGCGACGGAGCCGCCGCGGCGGGCGGACCGCCCGCGGGCCTCCCCGCCGACCTCGGGGCGGTCGATCCGGCCGCGGTGGACCCGCAGGCGGTCGAGCAGCTGCTGACCTGCGGCCGGTTCACCGCCGAGGTGTGCGCGGCGTACCAGACCGCGGCGTCCAGCGGCACGCTCACCCCCGAGATCGCCGCCGTCCTGGACCGCAGCAGCCCGGCCACGGTCCTCGACCGCATCGACGCGCCCACCCTGCTGGTGCAGGGCACCCAGGACTCGCTGTTCGGCCTGGGTCAGGCCGACGCCAACGCCCGCGGCATCGCCGCCGACGGCACCCTCGTCAAGGTGGTCTGGTACCAGGGCGGCCACGACTCCCAGGCCTCAGAGCGCACCACCGAGCAGCTGCGCGAGCAGGTCGCCGGCTGGTTCGACTGGCACCTGCGGGACCAGGGCGAGGACCCGGGCACCGGCTTCGAGTTCCCCGCACCCACCGGCGTGGCCGCGACCGTCGGCACCGTGCAGGGCGGCAACCGCACCGTGACCGCGCCGGCGTACCCGGGCCTGGCCGGCACCGAGCCCGCGCAGCGCGAGGCGGTCGCCGTCGCCGGCGCGCTCCAGCCGGTCGTCACGCCCGCCGGTGGGACGCCGGCCGCGATCACCGTCGTCCCGGGGCTGGGCTCCCTGGCCTCGGCGCTGGCAGGGGCGTCGTTCGAGATCCCCGGCCAGTTCGCGGCCTTCGAGAGCGATCCGCTGGACGAGGCGGTGGAGGTCGTCGGTGCCTCGACCATCGACCTCGCCGTCGCCTCGCCCGGCGGCTCGGCGACCCTCTTCGCGAAGCTCTACGACGTCGCTCCCGACGGGACGGCGACGCTGCCGGGGGGCCTGGTCGCGCCGCTCTCGCTCACCGGCCTGTCCGCCGACCCGACCGCGCCCACGCGGGTGAGCGTGACGCTGCCCGGGATCGTGCACCGCTTCGAGGCCGGGCACACGATGCGGGTCGTGGTCTCCGCGACCGACCAGGCGTTCGCGCTGCCGGCCGAGGCCGCCGTCTACTCCGTCGCCCTGGCCGAGGGCGGGGACGCCGCGGCCCTCGCCGTCCCCGAGGTCGACGGGCGCACCGAGGCCGCCGGCGGCACGTCCCGCTGGTGGGTGCTGCTCGGCGTCGTCGTGGCGCTGGGCCTGCTCGGCTGGCTCGCGGCCGTGCTGTGGGGCAGGCGCCGGCGGCGGCAGGTCTCGCACGTCGAGCCCGACGGCGAGGACGTGCCGCTGCGCTTCACCGACGTCACCAAGGCCTACAAGGACGGCTTCGTGGCCGTCCGGGACCTCTCGTTCGAGGTGCGTCGCGGCCAGGTCCTCGGCCTGCTCGGCCCCAACGGCGCGGGCAAGACGACGTCGCTGCGCATGCTCATGGGGCTGATCCGGCCGACCGACGGGCGGATCACCGTCTTCGGCCACGAGATCCGCCCGGGCGCGCCGGTGCTGTCCCGGCTGGGGTCGTTCGTCGAGGGCACCGGGCTGCAGCCGCACCTGTCCGGCCGCGACAACCTGCGGCTGTACTGGGCCGCCACCGGCCGCCCCGCCGAGGACGCGCACATGGCGGAGGCGATCGAGGTCGCCGGTCTCGGTGCCGCGATCGACCGGCCGGTGCGCCGCTACAGCCAGGGGATGCGCCAGCGGGTCGCGATCGCCCAGGCCATGCTCGGCCTGCCCGACCTGCTCGTCCTCGACGAGCCGACCAACGGGCTGGATCCGCCCCAGATCCACGCGATGCGCGAGGTGCTGCGCTCCTACGCCGCGACCGGCCGCACGGTGATCGTCTCCAGCCACCTGCTCAGCGAGATCGAGCAGACCTGCAGCCACGTCGTCGTCATGGCCAAGGGCCAGAAGATCGCCCAGGGCACGGTGGAGGAGCTCGTCGGCACCGGCGGCTCGGTCCTGGTGGGCCTGGCCGACGACGCCCAGACCGAGCGGGCGGCCGCCGTCCTCACCGGGCTGCCCGGGGTGACGGTGGAGCACACCGACGAGGGGCTGGTCGCCGACCTCGACGGCACGAGCCGGGCGCGGGCGTTGCAGGCGTTGGTGGCGGCCGGCATCGCGGTGGACGCGTTCACGCCGCGCCGCCGGCTCGAGGACGCGTTCCTGGCACTGGTGGGGGAGTCATGAGCACCGCCGAGCACGTCCAGCCGACCGGGGCGGTCGCCGGCTACCGACCCGAGCGCACGCTGCGCCTGTCGGTCGAGCTGCGCCGGCAGTTCAAGCGCCGGCGCACCCTCGGCGTCCTGGTGCTCATGGTGGCGCTGCCGCTCATCCTCATCGCCGCCCTGCAGCTGGGCGGCACCGAGGAGGCCGAGGAGAACAGCCGGATCAACCTGGTCGACGTCGCCACCTCCAGCGGGCTGAACTTCACGCTGTTCGTGCTGTTCGCGACGACGAGCTTCTTCCTGGTCGTCGTCTACGCGCTGTTCTTCGGCGACACGGTGGCCAGCGAGGCCCAGTGGGGGTCGCTGCGCTACACGCTGGCCACCCCGGTGCCGCGGATGCGCCTGCTCCGGCAGAAGTGGCTGGCCGCGTTCGTGCTGTCGGTGGGTGCGTTGGTCACCCTGGTGCTCACCGCGCTGCTCGCCGGCGGCATCGCGTTCGGCTTCGGCGCCGTCCAGACACCGGTCGGCGTCACGCTGGGGCAGGGGGAGGGGCTGGTGCGGCTGGCCGGGATGGTCGGCTACCTCGCCGTCCACCTGCTCGTCGTGGGCACGCTGGCGTTCTGGCTCTCCACCGTGACCGACGCGCCGCTGGCCGCGGTCGGCGGGGCGGTTTTCACCATGTTTGTCTTCGCGATCCTCGACCAGGTCGAGCAGCTGGGCGACATCCGGGACTTCTTCCCGACCGCGGAGGAGTTCGCCTGGACCCACCTGCTCGAGACCCCGGTCGACGCGGACGAGATGTTCCGGGGCGTCATCCAGTCGCTGCTCTACGCGGCGGTGTTCACGGCGCTGGGGTTCCGGCACTTCTCCCGCCGCGACGTCACCTCCTGAATCCTCCGGCGATTTCCGCGGAGATCGCCGGCAGGTCACAGCGAGGCGCGGACGGCCTGGGCCCAGCCCTCGCCCATGGGGGCGTCGGTCACCGTCACGTTGGGGACGGCGGCCAGCAGGTCGGCCATCCCGTCGACGGTGGCCCCGTTCGCGGTGATCCACAGCCGGTCGACCGCGGGCGCCATCTCCAGGTCGCTGACGCTGTCGCCGATCGCCACCGCGTCGGCCGGGGTCAGCCCGCGCCGCTCGAGGTCCCAGGCGATCGCGGCGCCCTTCGTGATCCCGCGCGGCATCAGGTGGTAGACCCGCGCCGGCGCCTCGGCGGCTGCCAGCGTCGTGCGGGCCGTGCGCGGCAGCGCCCCGTTGTCCTTGAGGGTGAGCCAGCCCAGCCCGCGCTCGGCCAGCCAGGCGTCCACCGCCAGCGGGTCGAGGCGGCCGCGCAGCAGGGCGTCGGTCTCGTGGGTGGCGTGCCACGGCGCGTGCCACTCGACCCGCCCGGGGTGGTCGGCGACCAGGGTGTCGACCACCCCGAGCTCCGCCATCACCGCCATCGGCGTGCGGCCCGCGTACTCCTCGGGCAGCTCGCCGGTCAGCCGGTGGGTCTGCCGGGCGGCGTCCCAGCTGATCGTGGCGCCCAGCTCCGCGATGGCGCCGTCGGCGGCGAAGATCCGCGCCGCCTCCACCACCTGCTCGAAGGTGCGGCCGCTGACCAGCACGAGCGCCACGCCGGCGCGGTGCAGCTCCAGCAGGGTGGCCGCCGGCTCGGCGGTCAGCTCGCGTCCCTCGGTGTGCCAGAAGGAGCCGCGTGGCCCGACCATCGTGCCGTCGAGATCGGTGTAGACGACGCGCGTGCTCACCAGCCCATCCTGGCCCGGCCCGCTGCGACGCCCGCGACGTGGGTAGAGTCCTGGGCGTTCCACTCATCCAGAGGGGCAGAGGGACACGGCCCGACGAAGCCCCGGCAACCGCCGCCCTGCGCGTCCGCGCAGCGGAAGGGTGCCAATTCCGTCCCGCGCGGCTCGACGGCCCGACGCGGGGAAGATGAGGAGGTAGTCGTCGCATGACCCTGACCGCTCCCGGTTCCCAGCAGGCCGACTCCAGCGCGGGCGGCCCCGTCCCGCCGTCCCCGGCGCGTGGCCTCGTCTGCCGCAACTGCGGCGCCACCTTCGGGCTCATCGCCGAGCACGCCTGCGCCGAGTGCTTCGGCCCGCTGGAGGTCGACTACGACCCCGAGCTGATGCGCGCGGTCACCCGCGAGCAGATCGAGGCCGGTCCGCAGAACATCTGGCGGTACGCCGCGCTGCTCCCGGTCGGCCAGGACCCGGCCGACCGCGTCACCCTCGACCCGGGCATGACCCCGCTCGTGCGCGCCGACCGGCTGGCCGCGGAGCTCGGGCTGACCGGCGGGCTGTGGGTCAAGGACGACTCGGCCAACCCCACCCACTCCTTCAAGGACCGCGTGGTCAGCCTCGCCGCCACCGCGGCCAAGCGGCTGGGCTACACGAAGATCGCCGCCGCCTCGACCGGCAACCTGGCCAACTCGGTGGCCGCGCACGCCGCCCGCGTGGGCCTGCCCTCCTTCGTCTTCATCCCGTCGGACCTCGAGCCCGGCAAGGTCGTGCAGTCGGCGGTCTACGGCCAGACGCTGGTCGCCGTCGACGGCTCCTACGACGACGTCAACCGGCTGACCAGCGAGCTCGCCGAGACCGACGAGTTCGAGGACACCGCCTTCGTCAACCAGAACGTGCGGCCGTACTACGCCGAGGGCTCCAAGACGGTGGGCTACGAGATCGCCGAGCAGCTCGGCTGGCGGATCCCGGCGCAGGTCGTCATCCCGATGGCGTCGGGTTCGCTGCTCACCAAGGTGGACAAGGCGTTCCGCGAGCTGACCGCGGCCGGGATCGTCGAGGCCACCGAGTGGACCGTCTTCGGGGCACAGTCCGCCGGCTGCGACCCGATCGCCACCGCCTTCGACAACGGCTGGGACGTCGTCAAGCCGGTCAAGCCCACCGGCATCGCCAAGTCGCTGAACATCGGCAACCCCGCCGACGGTCCCTACGCCCTCGACGCCATCCGGCGCACCGGCGGCAGCGTCGGCCGCGTGGACGACGACCAGATCGTCCAGGGCATCCGCGACCTGGCCCGCACCACCGGCGTCTTCGCCGAGACCGCGGGCGGGGTCACCACCGCGGTGCTGCGCCAGCTGGTCGAGGACGGCCGGCTGGACCCCGCCAAGGAGACCGTCATCCTGAACACCGGTGAGGGCCTGAAGACCCTCGACCCGCTGGAGCCGGTCGTCGGGCCGACCCACCGGGTGTCGCCGGCCCTGTCGTCGGTCCGGTCTGCGGGCCTCATCGGGTGACCGGGTAGGGTCGATTCCGGGGGCGTCGTCCCCCGATCCGGTGTGCCGTGTGCGTGAGTCTGGTCTCACCTCGGCTTTTGTGCTGTACGTTTCCCCGCGGTTCGGTTCCACGTTCGTGTCCGACGGGCGGAAGAGCTCGACCCGGCCTCCCTGGTCGGTGGGGGGTCGTCCGCACGCACGAACGTGGGAGCGCACGTGGCACAGGGCACCGTGAAGTGGTTCAACGCCGAGAAGGGCTTCGGCTTCATCGCCGTCGACGGCGGTCAGGACGTCTTCGTCCACTACTCGGCCATCCAGATGGACGGCTACAAGAGCCTGGACGAGGGCCAGCGGGTCACCTTCGAGGTCGTCCAGGGCGAGAAGGGTCCGCAGGCGGACGCCGTCCGCAGCGCCTGACCTGAGCCCACCGGAGGCCCGGTTCCCCTTCGGGGGAACCGGGCCTCCGTCGTGGCAGGCACCCACTCGCCCGAGCTGACGCAAGGGGCCCCGCGGGTACGACCGACGAGGCGGGCCCGGAGGGTCCCCGAGGAGGGACGTGGACGGGCTCCACGCAGGTCGGGGACGTCTCCCGGCGGCGGTGGAGGCCGGTAGGCCGACCATGTTGTTGCACTCGTCAGGGGCGAGTGCCAGACTCGGTTTGGCACTCGACAGTGCCGAGTGCCAATCAGGTCGGAACGGTGAGGCACTGGTGTGCGGGCCGACGGAGTGCCCGACCCGCCGGTGTCGTCCGTCGCGGGCGCCGGTCCCGGCCGTGCAGCGATCCATGCATGGAGGACATCACCACATGGCCAAGATGATCGCCTTCGAGGAAGAGGCTCGCCGCGGCCTCGAGCGGGGCATGAACACCCTCGCCGACGCCGTCAAGGTGACCCTCGGCCCGAAGGGCCGCAACGTCGTCCTCGAGAAGAAGTGGGGCGCCCCCACCATCACCAACGATGGTGTGAGCATCGCCAAGGAGATCGAGCTCGAGGACCCGTGGGAGAAGATCGGCGCCGAGCTCGTCAAGGAGGTCGCGAAGAAGACCGACGACGTCGCGGGTGACGGCACCACCACCGCCACCGTGCTCGCCCAGGCGCTCGTCCGCGAGGGTCTGCGCAACGTCGCCGCCGGCGCCAACCCGATGGCCCTCAAGAAGGGCATCGAGAAGGCCGTCGAGTCGGTCACCGAGTACCTCCTCTCGACCGCCAAGGACGTCGAGACCAAGGAGCAGATCGCCGCCACCGCGTCGATCTCCGCCGCCGACACCGCCATCGGTGAGCTCATCGCCGAGGCGATGGACAAGGTCGGCAAGGAAGGCGTCATCACCGTCGAGGAGAGCAACACCTTCGGCCTCGAGCTCGAGCTCACCGAGGGCATGCGCTTCGACAAGGGCTACATCTCGCCCTACTTCGTCACCGACGCCGAGCGCATGGAGGCCGTCCTCGACGACCCGTACGTGCTCGTCGTGAACAGCAAGATCAGCTCGGTGAAGGACCTGCTCCCGCTGCTGGAGAAGGTCATGCAGTCGGGCAAGCCGCTGGCGATCATCGCCGAGGACGTTGAGGGCGAGGCCCTGGCGACCCTGGTGGTCAACAAGATCCGCGGCACCTTCAAGTCCGTCGCCGTCAAGGCCCCGGGCTTCGGCGACCGCCGCAAGGCCATGCTGGCCGACATCGCCATCCTCACCGGTGGCCAGGTCATCAGCGAGGAGGTCGGCCTCAAGCTCGACACCGCCGACATCTCCCTGCTGGGCCGCGCCCGCAAGGTCGTCGTCACCAAGGACGAGACGACGATCGTCGAGGGCGCCGGTGACAGTGACCAGATCGCCGGCCGGGTGAACCAGATCCGCGCCGAGATCGAGAAGTCGGACTCCGACTACGACCGCGAGAAGCTGCAGGAGCGCCTGGCCAAGCTGGCCGGTGGCGTCGCCGTCATCAAGGCCGGCGCCGCGACCGAGGTCGAGCTCAAGGAGCGCAAGCACCGCATCGAGGACGCGGTGCGCAACGCGAAGGCCGCCGTCGAGGAGGGCATCGTCGCCGGTGGTGGCGTCGCTCTCGCGCAGGCCACGGCCGTCGCGTTCGACAAGCTCGAGCTCGAGGGTGACGAGGCGACCGGTGCCAACATCGTGCGCGTCGCGCTCGAGGCGCCGCTGAAGCAGATCGCGATCAACGCCGGCCTCGAGGGTGGCGTCGTCGCGGAGAAGGTCCGCAACTCCGACACCGGCTGGGGCCTCAACGCCGCCACCGGCGAGTACGTGGACCTGGTCGCCAGCGGGATCATCGACCCCGCCAAGGTGACCCGCTCGGCGCTGCAGAACGCCGCCTCCATCGCGGCGCTCTTCCTCACCACCGAGGCCGTCATCGCCGACAAGCCGGAGAAGAACGCTCCGGCCATGCCCGGCGGCGACGGCGGCATGGGCGGCATGGACTTCTGAGTCCACTGCTTCCGTAGCACCAGCACTGCCCGGCAGGGGCGGTCCCGCACTCGCGGGGCCGCCCCTGTCGGCGTTGGTGGGCTCGCCCGGTCTCGTCAGCCGACGGCGTCCCCGCGACTCCAGGGAACACGTCGTCTCCGCGGCCGCCCGGACGATGACTTCCCCGGAGTCGCCGTCCGCCGGGTGCGCCGTGCGAGATCAGCATCGGCCCAGCGGGGTCTCCGGGCGGTGGAGGACTCGTGCGGAACCGAGGTGACCACCGCCCGCCGCCTCACCCGGGAGCGAAGCAGCAGAACTCGTTGCCCTCCGGGTCGGCGAGCACGTCCCAGCCGATCCCGGCGTCCCGGGCGCAGCAGCGTCGCGCCCGCGGCCTGCAGCGCCGCGGTGTCGCCGACGACGTCGAGGTGCATCCGGTTCTTGACCGTCTTCAGCTCGGTCACCGGGTTGACCCAGATCAGCGGACCGGCGCCGGTGGGGTCCTCGATCGCCACGGGTCGGACGTCGGCCGATCGGCGGGCCGACGCACGTAGCCGAGCGCCGCGCACCACCAGTCGGCCAGCGCCTGGTGGTCGCGGGCGTCGAGGCAGAGGTCCTTGCACCGGCGGCCCCGTCCAGGGGCCCGCCTCGAGCGCGCGAGAGGTGGGGAGGACGGGGTCCTCTTCAGGCCCGGTGTCCGTCGCCGAGCAGCCAGCCGCAGGGCGCGGCCAGGGCCTCGGCCTCCTCAGGACCCCAGGAGCCCGGGGCGTAGCGGTGCACCCGCGGCGGGTGCTGCTGCAGCGGGGCGAACGCCCGCCACGCGTGCGCCAGGCCCTCGCTGCTGGTGAACAGCGACCGGTCGCCGACGAGCACGTCGTGCAGCAGCGACACGTAGGGCGGCAGCGGCGTCCCCCCGGGGACGTCGGCCAGCTGCAGCGAGGCCGTCGCCGTGGCGAGGGCGAGGTCCGGGCCGGGCTCCTTGGCGACGACCTGCAGGTCCACCGCGCCCGACCCCGAGAGCGACAGCGAGAGCACGTTGCCGTGGCCGGGGACGTCGGTGACCGGACCGTCGGGACGGCGCAGCAGCAGGCTGACCCGCTCCTCGCCGGCGGCCATCCGCTTGCCGGTCCGCAGCACGAACGGGACGCCGCGCCAGCGGTCGGTGTCGACCCACAGCCGGGCGGCGACGTAGGTGTCGGTCCGCGAGTCGTCGGCGACGCCGTCGATGTCGGTGTAGCCGTCGAACTGGCCGAGCACCACCTCGTCGGGGTCGAGGGGACGGAAGGCGGCGAGCACGCCCTCACGGGCCTCCTGCAGGTCCTCGGGGGAGAAGCTCGCCGGCGGCTCCATCGCCACCTCGGCGGCGACCTGGAACAGGTGGGTGACCAGCATGTCGAGAGCGGCGCCGGTGGCGTCGTAGAACTCCGCGCGCCCTGCCACGTCGAGGTCCTCGGGGACGTCGATCTGCACCTGTGCCACGTGGTGGCGGTGCCACACGTGCTGGAACAGGCCGTTGGCGAAGCGCAGCACGTGCAGGTCCTGGGTGCCCTCCTTGCCCAGGAAGTGGTCGATCCGGAAGACCTGCTGCTCGTCGAGCACGGAGAGCACCAGGTCGTCGAGCTCGCGGAAGCTCTCCGGCGAGGTGCCGTAGGGCTTCTCGTAGACCACCCGGGCGCCGTCGGTCAGCCCGTGCCGCTCCAGCGCCCGGGTCAGCTTCTCGAACGCCGACGGCGGGACGGCGAGGTAGTGCACCAGCTGTGGGTCGCCGCCGAGCTCCTCGCGCGCCTCGCCGATGACGTCGAGCAGGCTGCCCGGGTCGGACTCCTCGAAGCCGCCACCGGCGAAGCGCAGCCGCGCGGCGAACTCCTCCCACGGGCCCTGGTCGGGGTGCGGGCCGAACTCGGTGAGCGCGTCGTGCACCAGGTCGGCGAAGTCCACGTGCGAGACGTCGCCGCGGCCGTTGCCGACCAGCCGCCAGTCCTCCGGCAGCAGACCCCGCTGGGCGAGCTCGGAGAAGGCCGGCAGCACCATCCGGCGGGACAGGTCGCCCGTGGCGCCGAAGAGGACGAAGACGGTCGGTGGCAGGTCGGTCACGCGGGTCCTGTGCCCGTGCGGCGCGGGGGCCACGCCTGGCATCGGGCCCGACGCGGACCGAGGGCCCGTCACCGGTCAGGTGACGGGCCCTCGGCCTGTTCCGTGGTCAGGGCCGGGGAGCGGGCCCTGGCGTGTGTCGCCGGATCAGCGCGACCGCGTCATCACGGCGACCGTCTTGGCGCCGGAGTCGGAGGTGACGTTGAAACGGTTGTTGGTCGGCAGGGCGGGCCCGTTCCGGAGGTCGACCGTCCAGGTGCCGTCGGCCGCGACCGGGACGTTGAGCTGGATGGTCGCACCGGAGCCCGCGACGTCGCCGAGCCGGAGGTGCACCCGGTTCGCCGTCGTGTCCTGCGCGGTGCCCTGGATCTTGTACTCGCGCCGGTCGGCCCGGTACTGCGCCCGGGTGACCGTGACGACGTCGGTCGGCGTGACCGTGTTGTCGACGGTCGCGGGCACCGTGGACGTGGTGGTCGCGGTGCCGCTCCTGGCGACGACGGTGAGCGCGTACTCCACGCCGTTCCGGAGCCCGCTCACGGTGCCGGCGGTGCCGGTCGCCGCGAGGGTGACCGGAGCACGACCGTCCGCCGGGGTGGCGACCAGGTCGTAGCCGGACACCGGGCTGGCCGCGTTGCCGGCGGCCGCCGCTGTCCACTCCGCCGCGATGCTCTCGTGACCGGGGATGACCCTGGTCAGGGTGAACGGCGCGGGGGCCACCGCCCTCAGCGTGGAGACCGTGGCCGTGGCGGCCGGGCCGGCGCCGCTGGCGTTGGATGCGGTCACCGAGACGGTGTAGGTCGCGCCCGAGGTCAGGCCCGTGAGCGTGGCCGTGGTCGCCGGAGCTGCGACCGTCACCGGAGCGGGCACCGCGGCGGCCGCGTCGCCCGAGGTGGCGGTGACCGTGTAGCCGGTCGCACCGGTGGTGGCTGCCCAGCTCACGTCGGCGCTGTCGAGCGACGCGCTGCTGGCGGTCAGGCCGGTCGGGGCCCCGGGGGCCGTGGCCGGGTCGGTGCCGGGGTCGGTCCCGCCGTCCGGCGGGGTGGTGCCGCCGGTGCCAGAGCCGACGACCACCGTCCCGAGCGACTGCGGGGCCGACCACCGGCCGTTGTAGGCCTCGATCGTGATCTCGTAGGTCCCACCGGCCTCGAGACCGTCGAGGGAGACGCTGGTGCCGCCGGTGCGCTCCGCGATCTCCTGCTCGACGTGGGCGCCACCGATCGCCGCCACCCGGTAGCCGGTGACCTCGGAGGCGTCGGCGGGCTGGGCCGGCGTCTTCCAGGCGACCTCCACCGAGGTCGAGCCCGTGGCGGACGACAGCTGGGCCGTCGTCGGCGCGGTCGGCACCTGGCCGTCCGGGCTGGGCGGGCACCCGCCCATCCCCGGGCCGGGGATCTCCTCGAACTCGTTCTGGGTCAGGCCGAGGGCCGGCTCCTCGCCCGCCATCCAGGCTGCGGCGACGTGGTCGCCGCCGAGCGTGCGGTCGTAGTCCGCCTTGGTGTAGAGCGTGTAGGTACCCGACCACGTGCCCGTCGCGGGGTCGATCGTGGCCGCGGCGTCCCACAGACCGGGCTCCCCGTTGGGGTGCTCCGCGTCCGGGACCAGGGTGATGCCCATGGCCCGGGCGTCCACCAGGCCCGGGTCCTGACCGGGCGGCGTCTTGTCGTCCTTGTTGTCGGGGTTGACCGTCTCGATCACGAACCGGGTCGGGTCGAACCACGGGTCCTCGGGGTCGTAGGTCCCCGAGATGGTCACGGTGCCGGTGCCCGACACCCGGTTCGACCCCTCGGGCTGGGCCACGCCGTCCGGCGCGAACCCGCTGCCGACCACCTCGGTGACCGTGGGCGACATCGTGACGGCGGAGTCCGTGAAGGCCTCGCCGCTGAACGAGACCCGGACCTCGTCGCCCGGCTTGATGGTGGGCGTGACCCCGATCCAGCACTCGCCGCCGGGGTGGTTGAACTCCAGGAAGCCGGTCTCGTCGATCGTCCCCCGGCCGATGGCGATGGTCTCCGTGCCCCGGAGCACCTCGACGGTGGCCTCCTGCCCGGCCTGGGCGAGGTAGCCCTCGAGCGCGACCATGCTGCGCTTGTTGAAGATCTCGATGTTGCCGGGCCCCGCCGGAGGGGTGCCTGCCTGGGCCATGGTCGCGAAGGTCACCAGGCTGCCGGTGGCCGTCACGGCCGCCAGGCCGCCGGCGATCAGTCGCCTGGGGGATCGGGACGTTCGCGACGCGGGGGGAACCACAGCCCTGTGCGCACCCCCGCGACCGCCGTGCTGGGTCGGTCGTGTCCTGGTCATCGCCTACTCCGCGGTCGCGCCGTGCCCACACCGCCGTGGGCCGGTCTCGTGGAGGTCACGGTCGTCGCGCGGCGACGTGCCCGGCAGCCGAGCGGAGGGGGAGCGGATCCCCCCAATCCGGGGGCGCGGCAGGTCCTGAGTCGAGGGCGGCCCGGGCGGGTAGGCGGCTGTCGTGGCGGTGGTCATCGGGACGTCGGGCTGGCAGTACCGCGACTGGCGCGGCCGTTTCTACCCGCCGAAGCTGCCGCAGCGGCTGTGGCTGGAGCACCACGCGGAGCACTTCGCCAGCGTCGAGAGCAACAACGCCTTCTACCGACTGCCCGAGCGGACCACCTTCGAGGCCTGGCGGACGCGCACGCCCGCCGACTACCGCTGGGCGGTCAAGGCCAGCCGGTTCCTCACACACGTCAAGCGGCTGCGCGACCCCGGGGAGCCGGTGGCCCGGCTGGTGGAGCGGGTGGCCGGCCTTGGCGACCGGCTGGATGCCGTCCTCCTGCAGCTGCCGCCCACGCTCAAGGCCGACGCCGACCTGCTGCGCGAGTGCCTCGCGCAGTTCCCGGCCGACGTGCGGGTCGCCGTCGAGCCGCGGCACGACTCCTGGTGGACCGACGAGGTCCGCGCGCTGCTCGAGCGCTACGGCGCGGCGCTGTGCTGGGCCGACCGCGCCGAGCAGCCGGTCGCGCCGCTGTGGCGCACCGCCGACTGGGGCTACCTGCGCCTGCACACGGGAGCCGAGGGCTGGGCCTACCGCCCGGAGACGCTGCGGGTGTGGGCCGAGCGCCTGTCGGAGGCGTACGGGGACTCACACGTCCTCGTGTACTTCAACAACGACCCCGGCGGGGCGGCCGTCACCGACGCCGTCGTCTTCGCCGAGGCGGTCCGCCGCACGGGCCGGTCGCCGACCCGCGTGCCCACCGCCGACCAGGCGACCGGCCGGGCCTGGGCGCCCCCGGAGACGCCGCAGGCCGGGACGCCGCTCGCGGGAGCGGGCCCCGGCCTGCCGGAGGGGTGAGGGGTCAGTCGTCGTCGGAGCCGCTGCGCTCGGCCTCCCGCTCGGCGGCCTCCCGGGCCTCCTCCTCGGCCTCGCGCTGGGCCTCCGCAGCCTCCTCGGCCTGCTCCTCGGCGGCCTCGCGGGCCTCCTCTTCGGCCTCGCGCTGGGCCTCGGCGGCCTCCTCGGCGGCCTCGCGGGCCTGCTTCTCGGCCTCGCGGGCCTGCTCGTCGGCCGCCCGCTGGGCCTCACGCGCCTCGCGTGCGGCCTCTCGCGCCTGCTCGTCGGCCGCCCGCTGGACCTCCCGCGCTTCCTCCTCCGCGTCGCGCGCGGCCTCGCGGGCCTGCCGCGCCGGGGTGGCGGAGTCGTCGGTCCCGGCCGCGTCGTCCGCGTCGTCGGGGGAGTCGGTGCCCGAGTCGTCGGACTCGGTGGCGTCGTCAGAGGAGTCGGTGCCCGAGTCGTCGGACTCGGTGGCGTCGCCGGGGGAGTCGGTACCGGAGTCGTCGGTCTCGAGCGCGTCGTCGGGGGAGTCGGTGCCGGAGTCGTCGGTCTCGGTGGCGTCGTCGTCCGCCGAGTCCGGCAGGTCGAACGGGGAGACCACCTCGACGGCGCCGGCGACGACGTCCTGCACCGGCGTGGGCAGCGCGCCGGCCGCCCCGGCGCCGGTGACGCCGGCGACGGCGATGCCGAGTCCGGCGGTGGCCTGGGCGACGGTGCTGGCGCCGACGATCTTGGCCGCGACGGCGGCCAGGCCCTCGATGAGTGCCATACCGGTGTTCTCCCTGGAGTCGGTGGCCCGCGGGGAGCAGGGCCATTGACTTCTGATCGGCTGCCGGATGCCGATGCCGGAGTCGTCTCACCCGAGAGGGGCAGGACCCTGTATCACGTGCGGGTCTTCGACGAACCGCACGCCGAGTTGCTCGGCGGCCCGGCCCAGCATCGTCTGGACGGCGAGGGTGTCGGCCAGCGGCATCACGGCGCTCTCGGTCCGCCCGGCCCGCAGGCACGTGGTCACCTCGGCGAGCTCGTGGCTGTAGCCGGTGCCCGACGGTGGCAGCGTGATCTCCTCGGGATCGGCGCCGGTGCGGTGCAGCACGATGGTGCTCGGGTGGTGGAAGCGGGGCAGGACGTCGATCCAGCCGGTCGTGCCGAGCACCCGCGCCTGCCCGGGCGTCGGGTAGCGCAGCGAGGTCGTCAGCGTGGCCGACCGCCCGTCGGCGTACCCCAGCAGCAGCGCGACCTCGGCGTCGACACCGGTGGCGAACAGCGAGCCGGTCGCGGTGACGGTGTCCGGGTCGCCGAGCACCATCTGGGCGAACGAGACGACGTAGACGCCGAGGTCGAGCAGTGCCCCGCCGCCGAGCTCGTGGGCGAAGAGCCGGTCGGCCGGGTCGAACTCGCGGGCGACGCCCAGGTCGGCCTGCACCGACCGGACCTCGCCGATCGCGCCGTCGGCCACCAGCTCCCGCAGCCGGACGACGGCCGGCTGGAACCGCGTCCACATCGCCTCCATGACGAAGACGCCGCGCTCCCGGGCCCGCTCGACGACCTCCCGGGTGCCCTCGGGGGTGGCCGTGAAGGCCTTCTCCACCAGCAACGCCTTCCCCGCGTCGATGGCGGCGAGGGCGACCGCGTGGTGCTGGGCGTGCGGCGTCGCCACGTAGAGGACGTCGACCTCCGGGTCGGCCAGGATGTCGGCGTAGGAGCCGTGTGCCCGCTCGAGCCCGTGCCGCTCGGCGAAGGCCGCCGCGCGCTGCGCCGACCGGGAGGCGACCGCGACCGGCCGGGCGCCGGGCACGTGCGCGAAGTCGGCCATCACGTTCTCGGCGATGCGGCCCGGTCCGACGACGCCCCAGCGGATCTCCTCGGTCACCGGCAGGACGCTATCCGGGCGGGCAGACTGACGCCGTGGCGGTGCTGATCGACCCCCCGGTGTGGCCGTGGCGCGGTCGGCGGTGGTCGCACCTGGTCAGTGACGTCTCCTACGACGAGCTGCACGCCTTCGTCGCCGCCGAGCTCGGCATCCCGCGGCGGGCGTTCCAGGGCGACCACTACGACGTCCCCGCCGAGCTCTACGAGGTGGCGGTGGCCGCCGGCGCCGAGCCGGTCGGCGGGCGCGAGCTGCTCGCCCGGCTGATGGGAGCGGGGCTGCGGCTCAAGAAGAGGCGCGCGCCTTCAGGAGGCTGAGCTCCGCGGCGAGGTTGGCCCGCGCCCGCGGCGTCCACTCGTCGGCGACGGCCGGCAGCCGGTACAGCCCCGGCAGCGCCAGCAGGTGCTCGAGGACGGCGGTGCGCCCGGCGGTGAACTCGGCGTCGGAGAGGTGGCCGTACTCCTCCCGCACCGCCGACGCGTAGGCGGCGTAGGCCTCGGGCGGTCCGGCCAGCACCGCGAGGTCGGCGTCGCAGAGCACCGCGCCGTTCGCGTCGTCCGGCGCCGGGTCGTGGCCGGCGGTCAGCAGCACCAGCCGGGCCACCTCCTCGACCCGCTCGGCGGGCACCAGCCCGCGCAGGCCGGCGCGCGCCCGCTCGGCGCTGACCTCCTCGTTGTCGCCGCGGCGGGGGTCGTAGACGACGTCGTGGTACCAGGCGGCCAGCCACACCGCGGCGGGGTCGGTCGCGGCGCCGCCCACCTCCCCGACCAGCCCCAGGACGGCGGCCAGGTGCGCCAGGTCGTGGTAGCGGCGGTGCGGCTCGGACCACGCCGCGACGACGGCGGCCCACTCGGTGCGGGAGGTGGGGGAGTCGCCGGCCAGCTCCGCCCAGGCCTCGAAGCCCACCAGGCTCATGCCACCCCGCAGGTGCGCAGCGTCAGCAGGGCGAAGGCGCGCGCCGCGGTGACCAGCTCGTCGACCGGCACCCGCTCCAGCGGCCCGTGCGCCAGGTGCAGGTCACCGGGGCCGTAGTGCAGCGTCGGCACCCCGGCCGCGGCGTAGAGCCGCAGGTCGCTGCCGGCGGGGATGGCCCGCTCCGGCGGCACCCCGGCGCCGGTGTCGGCGACCGCCCGCTGGACGGCGGGCAGCAGCGGGTGCCCGGCGGGCAGCGAGCCGCTGGCGAAGGCGCCACCGGTCCACGTCAGGCGCACCGGGTGCCCGGCCAGCCACGGGTCGGCGGCGCACAGCTCGGCCAGCCGCACCTCGAGGGCCGCCCGCGCCGCGGCGACGTCCTCGCCGAGCCGGACGCCGTAGCGCCCGTCGGCCACCAGCCGGTCGGGCACCGAGCTGGCCCAGTCCCCGGCCCGCACCCGGCCGATGCTGATGCCGTACGGGTAGGGGACGCCGTCGAAGCGCGGGTCGGCGCCGGCCTGCCGCTCGGCCTCGAAGGCGCGCAGCCCGGCGTGCACCCGCTCGAACAGCTCGATGGCGCTCACCCCGCGGTCGCGGTGGGCGGCGTGCGCGGCGTGGCCGGTCACCTCCAGGCGGAAGGTGAGCGCCCCGGCGTTGGCGGTGACGACCGCGCCGGCGGTGGGCTCCGGGATGACGCACAGGTCGCCCCGGTGCCCGCGCCGCAGGGCGGCCCACGCGCCGAGGCCGCCGTCCTCCTCGCCGACGACGGCATGGACCGCGACCGGGCGGGCCAGCCGCACCCCCGCCGTCCGGACGGCGGCCAGCGCGGCGAGGGCGGCGACGACCCCGGCCTTCATGTCGCAGGAGCCGCGGCCGTGGACCGCGCCGCCGGTGACGTGAGGGTCGAACGGGTCACGGGGCCACAGGGCCCGGTCCCCGGGCGGGACGACGTCGGTGTGGCCGCAGAAGACCAACGCCGGCGTCCCCGCCTCGGCCGCCGGACCGGTGCCGACGACGCCCCACGCCTCGCTGCGCTCGACCTCCTGGCCCGGCGCGTCCGGTGCCGTGGCCGCCTCGGCGAGGTCGACCTCCCAGCGGTCGACGGCGCAGCCGAGCTCCTCCAGCCAGTCGCCGACCAGGTGCTGGACCTCGGACTCGGCCGGGGTGCCGCCGACCGAGGGGACGGCCACCAGGTCCTGCAGCCGGGCGACCGCCCAAGCCTCGTCGACGGCGGAGAGCACGCGCGCCTCGGCGTCGGTCAGATCGGCCACGGGCGGAGTCTGGCACGCACCCGGAACGGTCGAAGTCACTCGCCCCGGGCCGTGTGAGGCCGCGTCGCCGGGGGTAGCGTGGAGAGCGTCCGGGCCGGGTGCATCGTGCCCCCGGGTGCCAATTTGGTTACGCCTTCGCGGACTACCGCCCCGACCTCGGTCGGGGGCCTGGAGCCGCGTTGTGCTTCTCGCCGCGAGGCGGCCGTCGCCCGGTCCGGACCCTTCCCCCGCCGTGCCGATCGCGCGCGCCCGCCCTACGGTCGACCCCTGGACGACGGTGGGGAGGCCCTCATGGCTGGAGCAGTGCGGCAGGACCGGGGGACGACGGAGGAGCGGCACCGGCTGCCGGTGCGCACGCTGGTCTCGGCCAGCATCGGCAACGCCGTCGAGTGGTTCGACTGGACGGTGTACGCGACGTTCGTCGTCTTCTTCGCCGGCCAGTTCTTCCCGGCCGAGAACCGGGCGCTCGCGCTGATCGGGGCGACGTCGGCCTACGCGCTGGCCTTCTTCTTCCGTCCGTTGGGCGGCATCCTGCTCGGCCGGTTCGCCGACCTGCGCGGTCGCAAGGCCGGGATGCTGCTCACGATCCTGCTGATGGCGGGCGGCTCGATGGTGATCGCCATCCTGCCCACGTACGAGCAGGTGGGCTGGCTGGCGCCGATCCTGCTGCTGCTGGCCCGCATCGCCCAGGGCATGTCGCTCGGCGGTGAGGTCTCCAACGCCTCCGCCTACCTGGGGGAGATCGCCCCTCCGGACCACCGCGGCCGGTACTCGTCGTTCTTCTACGTCTCCACCGGCTCGGCGCTGCTGGCCGCCTCCCTGCTCGGTGTGCTGCTGACCAGCACCCTGAGCCAGGACCAGTTGGAGTCCTGGGGCTGGCGGATCGCCTTCTTCATCGGCGGCATCCTGGGCCTGGTGGGCATGTGGCTGCGTCGGTCGCTGGTCGAGACCGAGCAGTTCGAGGAGAACGCGGAGAAGGCCCGGGCCACGAAGCACCCGCTGCTGCAGACGATCAAGTACCACCCGAAGGCCGTGGCCCAGCTCTGCGCGTTCACGCTGTTGTCGACGCTGTCGTACTACACGTTCTTCAGTGCGCTGACGCCGTTCGCGATCACCTTCCGGGGCGCCGACAAGACCGACGTCTTCATCGCGCTGTCGATCGGTACCGCGCTGTTCGTGGCGCTGTGCTACCCGTTCGGGGCGCTGTCGGACCGGTTCGGGCGCAAGCCGCAGCTGCTGGTGTGGTCCGGGGCGATCGCGGTGCTCATCGTGCCGCTGTCATTCCTGGTGCGGGACAACCTGTTCTCGCTGATCGTCGTCTTCTGCACGGGTCTGGGGCTCTACGCACTGATGGCCTCGATCGCCCCGGCGATCATGAGCGAGCTGTTCCCCACGGAGCTCCGGGCCACCGGCATCGGCGCCTGGTACAACCTCACGGTCGCCACGTTCGGCGGTACGGCCCCGCTCGTCATCACCTGGCTGTCGAACAACGGCCGGCCACTGTGGTTCTTCTGGTACGTGGCGGTCGCCGCGGCCGTCGCCTTCCTCGTCATCCTCACCCTGCGCGAGACCAAGGGCACCGAGCTGCGCTGAGGACCGGCTGACGGGCCCGTCCCCGGTCAGCCGCCGCCCCGGCGTCACGAACGCACGGGGAGCGGATCGGACCCGATCGCCCGCCGGGGGTCGGCGGAGACCGGCGGTCGGGCATCTGTGGACGCGTCCCGCAGGTGTGGAGGGAGCGGCTGCCCCCGGGCCTGCCCGGTCGGGTAGCTGACCCACGGCGGGGGACTGGGGCAGGGTGGCGGCGTGCCCGCCGTCGAGTCCGCGCGCCACCCGGCCACCTGGCTGGTGGCGGCGTGGGCCTGGCCGCTGTGGCAGGTCGTGCAGGCGAGCGCCGCCGGGCCCTACACCCGCCGGGACGCCGTGTGGTGGGCGCAGTGCCTGGACCGGCCGCAGCTGGAGCGGCTGCCCGCGAGCGCGCGCTTCGGCTGGCTGGTCGCCCGGCACCCGGAGTTCCGCTCGCTGGTGCACTACCGGCTGACGCCGCTGCCGTGGGCGGTCCGGCTGCTGCTGCGCGCGGTCTACCGGCCGCTGCCCACGCTGCACCTGAACTGCGCGGTGATCGGCCCGGGGCTGTTCATCGAGCACGGCTTCGCGACCACGCTCACCGCACGCACCGTCGGCCGGGACTGCCGGGTCAACCAGCAGGTCACCATCGGGCACACCAGCCGCGGTCAGCCGGTGATCGGGGACCGGGTGAGCATCGGGGCCGGCGCCGTCGTCATCGGGCCGATGACGGTGGGGGACGACGCCCGCATCGGCGCCAACGCGACCGTCGTGCGGGACGTGCCCCCGGGCGCGGTCATGCTCGCCCCGCCCGCCGTCGCCCGGTAGCCGTCGGCACATTGCCGGCGTTCCTCGTGCATTGCCGGTACTGCAACACCGGCAACGCGCGAGGAATCCCGGCAACGGCTCTCAGAGCATGGTGCGGAGGCGTTCCCGTCGGGCGCGGAGCACGTCGACCGACGCCGAGGCCGACGGCGGCCCGGGCACGGCCTTGCGCAGCTCGGTGTGCACCACCCCGTGCGGCGTGGAGGTCTTGGCCGCGACCCGGGCGACCAGCCGGTTGACCTCCCGGCGCAGCTCCGCGGCGTCGCGCCAGGAGCGGCCGGCGTCGTCCTCGTCGGGGTGGTCCTCGACGACCGGCAGCTCGCCGGTGTCGTCGTCGTGCACGCGCTGGGCGATGCGCAACCGCAGCTCCTCGTCCCGCTGGGCCAGCAGCGACGCCGTCTGCTCCGGGGTGAGCAGGCCGGGGATGCCGAGGAAGTCCTCCTCCTCGGCGGCCAGCGGCGCGGCCGTACCGCCCCCCGAGCCCTCACCGGTGTGCGCGGTGCCGCTGTGCAGCACGTGAGCGAAGCGGGCGTCGGCCTCGAGCGCCTCGAACTGCTTCATGGTGACCGGCTCGCGCTCCTTGGCCGGGAGCGGCTCGAGGTCGAGGGCCTCGGGGTCCTGCGCCTTGGGCGGCGGCATGACGTGGTTGCGCTGCTCCTCCATCGACGCCGCCAGCGACAGCAGCGGCCGGACGGCGGGCAGGAACACCGTCGCCGACTCGTGCGACGCCCGGGCGCGGACGACGCGGCCGACGGCCTGGGCGAAGAACAGCGGCGTCCGGTACGAGGTCATCCACGCCAGGACGGCGGCCCGCGGGACGTCGACGCCCTCGGAGATCATGCGCACGCAGACCGCGATCCGGGCCGAGCCGGTGGCGAAGCGCTCGATCTTCTTCGACGCCTTCGGGTCGTCGGACAGGATCAGCTCCGGCGCCTTGCCGGTGACCCGGCGGACGATCTTGGCGTAGGCGCGGGCGTCGTCCTGGTCGCTGGCGAGGATCAGCCCGGCGGCGTCGGGCATGCCGCCCTCCTCGCGCAGGTGGGTGATCCGGTCGTCCATCGCGGCGATGACGTGCGGCACCCACTGGCCCTTGGGGTCCAGCGCGGTGCGCCAGGCCTGCATCTCGACGGAGCGGGTGCCGGCCTCGGACAGCGAGGCGGCGACGACCTCGCCGGCGGAGTTCCGCCAGCGCGAGGTGCCGGTGTAGGCGGCGAAGACGACCGGGCGGACGACGCTGTCGGCCAGCGCCTCCTTGTAGCCGTAGGTGTAGTCGGCGCGGCTGACCAGCCCGGCGCCGTTCTCGCCGTCGTCGCCCTCGAAGCCGTCCTCCTCGTAGCGGACGAAGGGGATGCGCTCGTCGGGCTTGGTGCGGAACGGCGTCCCGGTCAGGCACAGCCGGCGGGCGGCGAAGCCGTAGGCCTCCTCGACCGCCTCGCCCCAGGAGAGGCCGTCACCGGCGTGGTGCACCTCGTCGAGGATGACCAGCGTCTTGACCGCGGTGGAGCGGGCTGCGTGCAGCATCGGCTTGCCCGCCACCTGCGCGTAGGTGGTCACGTAGCCCTGGGTGCCGGCGCGGACCGGGCCGACGGCGTTGGTCAGCCCCGGGTCCAGGACGATGCCCATCCGGTCGGCGGCGTCGGCCCACTGCAGGCGCAGGTGGTCGGTCGGGCAGACGACGACCACGCGGGCGACCTCGCGTCGCTGCAGCAGCCGCGCGGCCAGCGTGAGGGCGAAGGTCGTCTTGCCTGCGCCCGGGGTCGCGGTGACGAGGAAGTCCTTCGGGGACTCCTGCTCGTACTTCTCCAGCGCGGCCTGCTGCCAGGCCCGGAGCGGTCTGCTGGTCCTCTGCGGGGCGACCGCCTCCGCGCGTGCTGCACTCGCCATGTCGAGGGCCATCCTGCCTGCGCGACGAGCAACACGCCCAACCGGCCACCTCCCGCGCGTGCCGCCCGCGACGACGTATGGCACCGACCGTCGCGTCGCTGACCTGGGTCGATGCCGAGGGGAGCGGCGCGGTGTGGGCATCGTCATGCCCGTGACGGACCGTGCCGTCCGTTCCGGCAGCCCCGGCTGCCCACCGCGCCCCAGCCGTCCCACCGCGGCGTCGCTCGGAGCCTCCCGTCGAGAGCGGTCGTAGGCTGGACGCGGCTCCTCGACCAGGAGGCCCTCCCGGCCCGGGTGACAGCGGCACACCACCCGCACCCCGGCGCCGTCCCCCTCACCGCGCAGTCCCTCCTGGAGCACCGGTGTCGTCCGCCGTCCTCTCCCGTCCCGCCCCCGCCCTCGCCGACCGACTGGCCGGGGTGGCCAGCTCGCCGGTCCGCGAGCTGCTGGCCCTCCTCGACCGCCCGCAGGTCGTCTCCTTCGCCGGCGGCCTGCCCGCACCGGAGCTGTTCGACCTCGACGGCGTCCGCGCCGCCTACGAGTCCGTGCTCTGGGGCCCCTCCGCCCGCCGGGCCCTCCAGTACGCGCCCACCGAGGGCGACCGGGAGCTGCGCGCGCGGGTCGCCGCCCGGATGACCGCCCGCGGCCTGCTCACCACCGTCGACGACCTGCTGGTCACGTCCGGCTCGCAGCAGGCGCTGAGCCTCGTCGCGACGGCGCTGCTCGACCCGGGCGCGGTCGTGCTGGTGGAGGACCCGACCTACCTGGCGGCGCTGCAGTGCTTCCAGCTCGCCGGCGCCCGGGTGGTGCCCGTGCCCACCGACGAGCACGGCATCGACCCGGCCGCGCTCGCCGACGTCCTGGAGCGGGAGCGGCCGGCGCTGCTCTACCTGGTCCCGACGTTCGCCAACCCGACCGGGCGCACCATGCCGGCGGAGCGGCGGGCCGAGGTCGTCGAGCTCACCGCCCGGCACGGCGTCTGGGTGGTCGAGGACGACCCCTACGCCGAGCTGCGCTACCGGGGCGCCCCGGTGCTCCCGCTGGCCGCGCACCCGGGCGCCGACGACCACGTGCTGCACGTCGGCAGCTTCTCCAAGATCGCGGCGCCGGGGCAGCGGCTGGGCTGGCTGCGGGCGCCCTCCCGGCTGCTGCCCGCGCTGACGGTCGCCAAGCAGGCGGCGGACCTGCACACCTCCACGGTCGACCAGGCCGCGGCGGCGGCGTGGTTCGCCGCGGCCGACGTGGAGGCGCACGTCATGACCCTGTGCTCGGCCTACCGGGCCCGCCGGGACGCCCTCGTCGAGGCACTGCCGGACGCGCTGCCGCAGGGCAGCACCTGGACCGACCCCGACGGCGGCATGTTCGTCTGGGTGCGCCTAGCCGGGGCCCCCGACACCGCCGACCTGCTGCACCGTGCGCTGGCCCACGACGTCGCCTTCGTGCCGGGCGCGGCCTTCTACGCCGGGACGCCGGACCGGGCCACGCTGCGGCTGTCGTTCACCACGAACACGCCGGCGCGGATCGCCGAGGGCGTCGCCCGCCTCGGGGCCGCGCTCGCCGACGGCTGAGCCGTGCGACCTGACCGTCGTACGCGAGGAGCCCAGGACCGGCGCGGTCCTGGGCTCCTCGGGGTACAGCAGTGAGCGCGTTCAGTCGGCGGGCTCGTCCACCCAGTCCGGGCCGTTGACCTCGCCGGGCCCGGCCAGGTCGGCGGCGTCGACGATCGTGTACGCGTAGCCCTGTTCGGCCAGGAAGCGCTGCCGGTGGGCGGCGTACTCGGCGTCGAGGGTGTCGCGGCTGACCACGGTGTAGAAGTGCGCCTGCCGGCCGTCGGCCTTGGGCCGCAGCACCCGGCCCAGCCGCTGGGCCTCCTCCTGCCGCGACCCGAAGGTCCCCGACACCTGGACGGCGACCGCGGCCTCGGGCAGGTCGATGGAGAAGTTGGCGACCTTGGACACCACCAGGGTCTTGACCTCCCCGGCGCGGAAGGCGTCGAAGAGCTTCTCCCGCTCCCGGTTGGTGGTCGAGCCCTGGATCACCGGGGCGTCGAGGGCGCGGCCGAGCTCGTCGAGCTGGTCGAGGTAGGCGCCGATGACCAGCTTCTGCTCGTCGGGGTGCCGCTCGAGCACCCGGCGGATCACCGGCAGCTTGGAGCTCGCCGTCGCGGCGATCCGGTAGCGCTCCTCGGGCTCGGCGATCGCGTAGGTCATCCGCTCCTCGTCGTCGAGGGCCACCCGCACCTCGATGCACTCGGCCGGGGCGATGTAGCCCTGGGACTCGATGTCCTTCCACGGGGCGTCGTAGCGCTTCGGGCCGATGAGCGAGAAGACGTCGTCCTCCCGGCCGTCCTCGCGCACCAGCGTGGCGGTCAGCCCGAGCCGGCGGCGGGACTGCAGGTCGGCGGTGAGCCGGAAGATCGGCGCGGGTAGCAGGTGCACCTCGTCGTAGACGATCAGGCCCCAGTCCTGCGCGTCGAACAGGTCCAGGTGCCGGTACTCGCCCTTCCGGCGGGTGGTGATCACCTGGTAGGTCGCGATCGTGACCGGGCGGATCTCCTTGCGCTCGCCGGAGTACTCGCCGATCTCGTCCTCGGTCAGCGAGGTGCGGGCCAGCAGCTCGCGCTTCCACTGCCGCCCGGAGACGGTGTTGGTGACCAGGATCAGCGTCGTCGCCTTGGCCTCGGCCATCGCCGCGGCACCGACCAGCGTCTTGCCCGCCCCGCAGGGGAGGACGACGACGCCCGAGCCGCCGGCCCAGAAGCCGTCGACGGCCTCCTGCTGGTAGTCGCGCAGGTGCCAGCCGTCCTGCGCCAGCTCGATGGCGTGCGCCTGCCCGTCGACGTAGCCGGCGAGGTCCTCGGCCGGCCAGCCCACCTTGAGCAGCGCCTGCTTGAGCCGGCCGCGCTCGGAGGGGTGGACGACGACGGTGGCGTCGTCGATCCGCGCCCCCAGCATCGGCGCGACCTTCTTGCTGCGGACGACCTCCTCGAGCACCGCGCGGTCGGAGCTGATCAGCACCAGCCCGTGCACCGGGTCGTTCTGCAGGGTGAGCCGGCCGTAGCGGTCCATCGTGTCGGCGACGTCGACCAGCAGCGCGTGGGGCACGGGGTAGCGGGAGTAGCGGACCAGCGCGTCGACGACCTGCTCGGCGTCGTGCCCGGCGGCGCGCGCGTTCCACAGCGCCAGCGGCGTCACCCGGTAGGTGTGCACGTGCTCGGGGGAGCGCTCCAGCTCGGCGAACGGCGCGATCGCCGCGCGGCAGTCGCGGGCGGCCGGGTGGTCGACCTCGAGCAGCAGCGTCTTGTCCGACTGGACGATGAGGGGTCCGTCAGTCACGGGGACCTTTCGGCAGGCGGGAGGGGACGGCGGCCGCGCAGGGCCTCCGACACGGTAACCACGGGCACCGACAGCACCTTCCCGTCGAACGGTCGACCGGCGCCCCGGCGTCGTGTGCACACAGCGCTGTCACCGGTCCCTGACCGCGGTGTGTGCACACAGCGCTGCCGTCGAGCGGTCAGCCGACGCGGTCGTCGTCCTCCACCAGCGCCACCGAGGTGATCCGGTGGACGGCGAAGGTGCGGCTCTCCCCGCGGCGCTCGTCGTAGCCCTGCAGGAAGCCGCCGGCCAGGGACACCGGCTGGACGACGCGCTGGCTGCCGCTGCCCTGGGCGTCGACGTAGCCCAGCCACACCGGCACGCCCTCGCGGACCGCGCGGGACAGCAGCTCCAGCGTGCCGGCCGTGGTGACCCCGGGCACCTGCCGCACGGCCTCGCCGCGGCGGGCGGCCAGGGCGGCGTCCCCGGCGCGGATCTCCCGCACCGTGGCGGCCACCTCTTCGCCGGTCAGCGGGCGCGGTGCCTGCGGGGCGGCCCCGCCGGGACGGCGCCCTGCGGCGCGCGGCCGGGCCGGCGGGCGGGTGAGCACCGCGCCGCCCGGGGACTCGCCGGCCGGGGCGTAGCCGGCGTCGCGCAGCACGGTGAGCACCTCGTCGGCGCCCAGTCCGCTGACCAGCACCCCGGGCGCGAGCCGGCGCAGCTCCGCGGTGGCCGTGCGCCGGTCGTTGAGCACCTGGGAGAGCAGCCCGTGGTCGTCGGAGCGCACGTAGCTCTCGATCGCGCCCACCCGCAGCCGGCCGTGCTGGCGGGCGACGTCGTCCACCAGGTAGTCGAGGGCCTGCGGCACCGGCGTCCGCGAGGCGCGGGCGAAGAACTCGTGCAGGTCGGTGGCCGACCAGCCGGCGTCCAGGGCGCGGCGCACGCTGGACTCCGACACCCGGAACACCGTCGCCCCGCCCGAGGACTCGACGTCGGCCACCACCGCGAGGGTGTCGGCGAGCTCGGTGACCAGCGGGCCGGGCGCCACCAGCGACAGGTCCGGCTGGGCCAGCACGTGGTCGACCGGGTCGGGCAGCAGCCCACGCACGGCGTCGGCCGCGCCGTCCTCACCCCGGGTCAGCAGCCCGCGGCCGCCGCTGGACAGCACCCCGCCCACGACGACGCCCAGCCGCGCGGCCTCGGCCAGCAGGTCGGGCACCGGGGCCAGCCGGTCGGCCCGCCGCGGGGTGCGCCAGCGCAGCAGCGCGACCAGGTCGTCGGCGGCCACACCGCGGCCGGGCGGGTACTCGGCCAGCGCGGTGAGCGCCGAGCGGCGGATCGCCGGAGCGGTGTGCCGGACCAGGTCGGGGGAGAGGGCGTTGACGGCCTTGCCCGAGACGTCGCGCTGCCCGGCGAGGGAGGGCAGCCGGACGGCGGCCAACCAGCCGGCGGCCAGCGTCGCCCACCGGTCGGGCAGCTCCTGCTCCCGCCACAGGTCGAAGGCGCGCGTGGGCAGCCACTCGTCGCGGTGCGGGCCCCCGACGTCGAGCAGGCCGGCCGCATGCGCCAGCTCCAGCAGCCAGCCGGCCTCGGGCTCGGCGACGTGCAGTGCGCGGGCCAGGCGCTTCTGGTCGCGGACGCCGACGCCTCCGCTGCGCAGCAATCCGGCCGGCTCCTCCTCGAGCAGGGCGAGCAGCTCGCCGACCCGCCCGATCGCCTCCATCGCGGCGCCCGCGGCCTGCCGGTCGACGACGGCCGGGTCGCGCTCGACGACGGCCGGCTCCGGGCGCACCCGCGGCGGGCCGTAGGGCAGGCTCCCGCGCAGCTGCAGCCCGATCTCGCGGGGGAGCTCCACGTTGAGGGCGTCGATGCGGGCCAGCAGACCGCGCTGCAGCAGCCGCCGGGCGGGGGAGGCGGCGCTGCCGTCGGTGTCGGGCAGATGGCCCACGGGGCGGTCGCCGGTCAGCCGCTCCAGCACGTCGCGCTCCTCGGCGGGCAGCTCGGCCAGCGCCTTCGGCAGGTCGGTCGGCAGCGTCAGCCGCAGCTCGCCGGCCTGTCGTCCCAGGCCGGCCGGGTAGCGGACCGCGCGGCGCACCGGCTCGGGGGCGTGCAGCACGTCGTCCCCCCACAGCAGCGCCCGCGTGGTGAGCCGGTCGACGGCGGCCTCGAGGACGTCGTCGGGCACGGCGGGCAGCGCGGCGGGCAGGTCGGCGGCGTCCACCCCGTCGGTCTCGGCCAGCAGCACCACGTCGAGCACCTGCAGCGTGGCGGCGTCCAGCTCGTCGAGCGCGCGGTCGACCGACACTGGCACGGCCAGCCGGCTGGCGAGGGCCACGACGTCGGACGGCGCGGGGCGGGCCACGTCGGGCCGGGCGGCCAGCAGCGCAGCGAGCTGCTCGTCGGTGCGGGTGCGCAGCCAGGAGGCGAGCGTCGCGGGGGCTGGCGAGGACATCCGGACCACGTTACGTCGCTGTCCCGAAGGGCTGCTCGGCCGCGGCGGCCCGCCGTCCTGGCCCGTCCTACACTCCGGGCTCGCGCTGACCGTCGTCGGCCGCGGTCCGGCCCGCGGGCCGCCGCGACGCGGACTGGGGAGGTCCGGGGTGACCGGGGTGTCGAGGGTGGTCGTGCTGGGGCTCGGCAGCGTCGCCCGCTGCACGCTCCCGCTGTTGCTGGAGACCCTGCCCCTGCCGCCGTCGGCCTACACGGTCCTCGACGCCTCGGACGACCCCGCTGTCACACGGGCGGCCCGAGAGCTGCGGGCACGGGGCGTCGGCGTCGAATCGGTGCACCTGACCCAGGACGGATACGCCGGCGTCCTGGCCGGCCGGCTCGGGGATGGCGACCTGCTTCTCGACCTGGCCTGGAACATCGGCACGCTGGACCTGCTGCAGTGGTGCCGGGACCACGGGGCGCTGTACGTGAACGCCTCGCTGGAGGTCTGGGACCCCTACGCCGGCGGGTGGGCCGCGCCGCCGACCGAGCGCACCCTGTACCGCCGCCACCTGGACCTGCGCGGCATGCTCGCCGGGTGGGGGGACAACGACGGGCCCACCGCCGTCCTGGACCACGGCGCCAACCCCGGCCTGGTCTCGCACTTCACCAAGGTCGCGCTGCTCGACATCGCCGAGGCGTGGCTGGCCGACCAGCGGTCCGCCGCGGAGCCCGAGCGACGGGAGCGGGTGGAGGGGGCGGCGGCAGGCAGGGAGTGGGCTGCGTTGTCCCGTGCGCTGGACGTGCGGGTGATCCACGTCTCCGAGCGCGACACCCAGATCTCCGCCGTCCCCAAGCGGGTCGACGAGTTCGTCAACACCTGGTCGGTGGAGGGCTTCTACGAGGAGGGCGTCGCCCCGGCCGAGCTCGGCTGGGGCTCGCACGAGCGCACCCTGCCCCCGGGGGCGCACCGCCACGGCAGCGGACCGGGCAACCAGATCTGCCTGGCGCGCCCGGGCTGCCGCACCTGGGTGCGCTCCTGGGTGCCCGCCGGGGACATCACCGGCATGCTGGTCCGCCACGGCGAGGCGTTCTCCATCTCCGACCACCTCACCGTCTGGGAGGACGGCGCGGCGGTCTACCGGCCCACCGTCCACTACGCCTACTGCCCTGCGGACGCCGCGATCGCCAGCCTGCACGAGCTGCACATGCGCGGCTATCAGCTGCAGCCCGCTCAACGGATCATGGGCGAGGACATCGTCGACGGCCGCGACGAGCTGGGCGTGCTCCTGATGGGTCACCCGCTGACCAGCTGGTGGACCGGCTCGCTCCTCGACATCCACGAGGCGCGGCGGCTGGCCCCCGGCCAGAACGCCACCACCCTGCAGGTCGCCGCCGGGCTGATCGGCGCCATCCGCTGGATGCTCGACCACCCACGGGAAGGGGTGCGGTTGCCCGACGAGCTGCCGCACGCCGACGTTCTCGCCACCGCGATGTCCTACCTGGGGCCGTTCGTCTCCCGCCAGGTCGACTGGACGCCGCTACGTTCCCGCGCGGCCCTGTTCAGCTCCGAGGGCACCCGGCAGCCCGACCCGGAGGACGTCTGGCAGTTCGCCAGCTTCCTGGTCTCCGACGGGGACTGAGGGGGTCGACGGCGGGAGGCAGTGCACCTGCATGGGGGAGAAGCCGTTGAAGCCGTCGGTGCAGTAGGTGCTGGTGTAGGCCCCGGCCGACAGGAGCAGCAGCCGGTCACCGGCGGTCAGCGCCAGCGGCAGCTGGTAGCGGTGCCGCTCATACATGACGTCCACGCTGTCGCAGGTCGGGCCGGCGAGCACCACCGGGCCGGCCGGCCCGCCGTCCCGTGAGGTCAGCAGCCGGTACTTGATCGCCTCCCCCAACGTCTCGGCCAGCCCGCCGAAGACGCCGGTGTCCAGGTACACCCAGCGCTCGGGGGGGGGGGGGGGGGGGGGCTACGGTCTGTGTGGCCCCCTCCCCTCCGCGGGGTGCCCCAACCACTCACGCGCACCACTAGCAGCCACTCGCCCGGGCCGTCTCTCCTAAAA
>NZ_NVPT01000055.1 GCF_002802985.1 Geodermatophilus chilensis
TGGCCGAGGTCGGTGACGTCCCAGGTCATGTGGTCGGCGGTCGAGGGGTCGGTCCGGGCCACCACACCGGCCAGCCGGCGACCCTGCCCCCGCCCCGCCCGCCCGGGCTCCAGGACGACGGCCGTCGCCGCGTCGGAGAACAGCGCGTGGGCGACGACCTGGTCGAGCTCCCGCACCGGCGGCTGCACGTGCAGGCTGGTCAGCTCGCAGCACAGCAGCACGGCCGGGCGGGACCGGGCCTCCACGTAGTCGCCGACCGCGGCGAGGCCGGGGATGGCGGCGTAGCAGCCCATGTGGCCGACCAGCAGCCGCTGCAGCCCCGGCGGCATGCCGAGGTCGCTGGCCAGCCGGATGTCCAGGCCCGGCGTGGCGTAGCCGGTGCAGGTGGCGACGGCGAACAGGCCGACGTCCCCCGGCGCCAGGCCGGCGTCGTCGAGGGCCGCGGCGACGGCCTGCTTGCCCAGCGGCAGGGCCTCCTGCACGTAGCGCTGCATCCGCGCGCCGGTGCTCCACCCGCTGATGTCCTCGTCCAGCGGGTTGGCCACCGCGTGCCGCCGGCGCACCCCGGAACCGGCGAAGACCCGCCGGGCCGCGCGGACGCCGTCGTAGTGGCCGGCGAAGAAGCCGTCCCAGACCGCGTCCTGGTCGATCGTCGTGGGCAGGGCGCGACCGGCACCGGTCAGGACGGCGCTCATCGGCGCAGCTCGGAGGCGCTCATGACCCCGACCGTACGGGCGCCCGGTCGGCCGCGCCGCTCTGTCGGACCTCCTCCCGGCGCCTGCCGTAGCCGGCGAAGACGACGGCGGTGGACCGCACCGGCTTCATGCGCACCGTGCCCCGCCGGCCCAGCCTCCAGGCCAGCGCCTCGCGGAAGGAGGGCCGCAGCCCGACCAGCTCCAGGTCCAGGCCGAGCGCGTCGGCGGCGGCGAGCAGCCGGGCGCGGTCGACGAACAGCGCGGGGTCGTGGATGCCCGGTGGCGGGCCGCCGGGGAGCCGCTCGGCCACGGTGACCATGAGGAAGCGCCCGATCCGGGTGGCCGCCAGTGCGTCGATCACCAGGGTGCCGCCGGGGCGCAGCAGCCGGGCGCACTCGGCGAGCACGCCCACGTCGTCCTCGACGTGTTCGAGGATCTCCCCGGCCACCACGACGTCGGCACACCCGTCGGCCAGCGGGACGGCGAGCACCGACCCGCGCACCGCCAGGACGCCGTGCTCGCGGGCCACCCGCAAGCCCTGCTCACCGAGGTCGACGCCGACGTGCCGGTAGCCGAGCCGGGCGGCGTGCGGTGCCATCAGCCCGCCGCCGCAGGCCAGGTCGACCAGCACCGCGTCCGGGCCGCGCGCCGGCGGGATGTGCTCGGCCCGCGACGCGGCCAGCCAGTGCAGCGCGGCGAACCCGCCGGAGCCCTCCCACCACTGGTCGGCCAGCTCGTCGTACTGGGCGGGGTCGTTCCGGCGCAGCGGGCTCATGCGAGAGGGTCAGCCCTTCTTCATGGGATCGTGGCCCCAGTTCATCAGCGAGTAGCGCCACCGGGAGTGCTCGACGTCCTCCTTGGCCGGCTGCTGGGCCAGGTGGCGGGCGACGTAGCCGTGCACCTTGCGCATGTGGGCGAGGTCGTCGTCGGTCAGGTCCGCCTTCTCCGTCCGCAGCAGCTCCACGATCCGGCGTCCCTCGGCGTGGCCGGTGGACTCCCCCGAACCGTCCCGCTTCTGCCCGACCGACTGCGACTCCTCGGTCTCCAGCCAGCGCTCGAGCTCGGCGGGGGACATGTTCACCGCCTCCTGGAACGCCCGGCGGACGGTGTCCGGGTCCTCGTCGTGGGCCATGCTCGCCTCCGCGGGGTCTGCGCGTGTCGGACCGCGCGTCGGGGTGGGTTGGGGCCGGTCCCCTGGCGGTACCGCAGGTGGGTGGCGCGGAAACGGACCGACGTGGCGGGGGCCGCCGTCGCCCGCGGCCAGACGCCCGAGGAGGTGCTCGACCGCAACCTCGCCGAGCTGCTGCAGGAGATGCGGGTCGCGATCACCGGCGTGCAGATCCTCTTCGCCTTCCTGCTCACTCTGCCGTTCAGCGCCCGCTTCGACGAGCTCGGCGCCTTCGGGACGACGGTCTACGCGGTCACCCTGCTGAGCACCGCGACCGCGACGCTGGTGCTGATCGCGCCGGTCTCCTTCCACCGCACGCTGTTCCGGCAGCGGCGCAAGGAGCAGCTGGTGGCCTTCGCCGACGGCGCGCTGCTGGTGGGCCTGGCGCTGCTCCTGCTGGGCATCGCGGCGGCGGTGCTGCTCGTGCTCGACGTCGTCCTCGGCCGGTGGCCGGCCCTGGCCTGCTGCGCCTTCGTCGTCGTGCTGGGCACCGTGGCGTGGTACGTCGTCCCGCTGCGCCACCGCCGGCCGCGCGACGGCTGAGACGCCGGGGGATGCTGCGCGGGTGCGCGTCACCGTCGTCGGCAGCCTCAACGAGGACGTGCTGGTCCCCGTCCCGCGACTGCCCGGCCGCGGCGAGACCGTGGTGGGGCGGGGGACCGTCCTGGCACCGGGCGGCAAGGGCGCCAACCAGGCCGCGGCGGCCGGCCGGCTCGGCGGCGCGGTGGCCATGGTCGGCCGCGTCGGCGACGACCCGGCCGCCGACCGGCAGCTGGCCGCACTCGCCGACGCCGGGGTCGACGTCACCGCCGTGGCGCGGACGCCGGAGGCCCCCACCGGCAGCGCGACGATCCCGGTCGAGGACGGCAGCGGCGAGAACCTGATCGTCGTCGTCCCGGGGGCCAACGCCGAACTGCGGCCCGCGGACGTCGACGTCGCAGCGGTGCGCGAGGCGCGGGTGGTGCTGCTCCAGCTCGAGGTGCCGCTGGAGACGGTGCAGGCCGCGGCCGCCGTCGCTGCGGGCACCGTCGTCCTCACCCCGGCACCGCCACAGCCGCTGCCGGCCGGGCTGCTCGGGCGGGTCGACGTCCTGGTGCCCAACGAGCACGAGCTGCGGCAACTGGCCGGCGCGCCGGCCGGCGAGCGCAGCCCCGCCGAGCTGGCGCGGCTGGCCCGCTCGCTGACTCCCGGGACCGTGGTGGTCACCCTCGGCGGGCGCGGCGCCCTCCTGGTGCCGGACGACGGCCCGGCGCTGCTGCAGCCGCCGCTGCCGGTGCGGCCCGTGGACACCACCGGCGCCGGCGACGCCTTCTGCGGGGCGCTCGCCGTGGCGCTGGCGACGGGCTCGACCGCGGCCGAGGCGGTGGCGACGGCGGCCACGGCGGCGGCGCTGTCGACCACCGGGGCCGGGGCCCGGGGAGCGCTGCCCGACGCCGCCGCGGTCACGGCCGCACGGTCCCGGCTGCCCGCCGCCGTCCCGGTGGACGTGGCGGTTGACCGGGCGGCCGGCCGGGCACAGGCTCGGCCAGCCGACGACCGAGGAGGCACTCCCGTGAGCGAACCCGAGCAGCCCGCACACACCACCGAACCGGCCGAGGGCGGCGACCCGCCCGGCGAGGAGTCCGGTGGCCAGACGCCGCACCCGGACCAGCCCGCCGAGGGCGGCGACGTGACCGGGGACGGTGCGGACACCCCCTGACCCGGACGGCGCGGACGCGGGTGCGGCTCGCGTCCACGTCCACCGCCGAAGGGTCGTGCGTGACGCATCTCTCCGTCACTCCGGCTCAACTCACCGTCGCGGGTCTGTTTCGTCGCCGACCGCTCGGGGGACGCTGACGTCATGGAGGACACGCAGCACCAGCCCCGAGTAGGCGCCGAGGCTCCCGAGGAGCGCCCGGCCGACGAGTCGCAGGCCCGGCAGGCCTCGACCGCTCCCCTGGCCCGCATGCTGGCCAACCCCCGCCGGACCCGCAGGGCCTGAAGAAGGACCCCGCCCCGGGGATCGGTCGGCCGGCGACGGTCACGGATCATCACACCCGTCCCACCGATCCCCGGGGTCCCGGTCAACCCGGACGCACCTCGTCACTCACAGCAACCACCTGTCGGCCGGTACCGGCGTGCCGCGAACTGCTCCGTCACGCTCTGCGGCAGCATCGCCGCGTGACCGCAGCCGCCATCCCCCTCGCCGCCGACGACGTCTCGGTTCCCGTCCGCCGGAGCCGGGCCGAGCGGCAGGCCATCGTCCTGGACACCGCCGAGCGGCTCTTCGCCAGCCGCAGTTCGCGCAGCGTCGGCATGGACGAGCTGGTCCGCGAGACGGGGCTGGGCAAGATGACCGTCTACCGGCTGTTCAAGAGCAAGGACGACCTCGTCGGCGCCTACCTCGCGCGCAGGGCGGCCACCGTGCTCGCCCTCATCGACGCCGACCTCGAGCGCCTCGCCGACGACCCGCGGGCGGCGCTGCTGTCGGTGGTCGACACCGTCGAGGCCGACGTCACCCGCACCGGCTTCCGCGGCTGCCCGTTCACCAACGTCAGCAGTGAGTACGACGACCCCCAGCACCCCGCGCGCAGCGCTGCCGCCGACTACAAGTTCGAGCTGCACGCCCGGCTCGAGCGCCTCGCCGAGCAGGTCGCCCCGGGGTCGGGTGAGGACCTCGCCGCGCACGTGCACCTGATCATCGACGGGATGTACCTCTCCGGCGGGCTGCTGGGCCCCGACGGCCCCGCCTCGCACGGCCGTCAGCTGGCCGAGCGGCTCATCGACATCGCCGCGGGCTGAGTTCACTGCGGTCCTCCGGACCGCACCGCGACCACGTGCCGTCCCCCACGGCGCTGAGCCCGTCCGCCACCACTCCTCGGGGACCCTCCGGGCCCCGCTCCTCGGGTGACACCGCGACCACGTGCCGTCCCCCACGGCGCTGAGCCCGTCCGCCACCACTCCTCGGGGACCCTCCGGGCCCCGCTCCTCGGGTGACACCGCGACCACGTGCCGTCCCCCACGGCGCTGAGCCCGTCCGCCACCACTCCTCGGGGACCCTCCGGGCCCCGCTCCTCGGGGACCCTCCGCGGTCGTCCAGCGGGGACCCTCGGGACATCGCAGGATGAGGCCGTGAGCACCGACCGCAGCCGGCCCGACCTCGACGACACCACCGTGGAGGGCCTCGGCAAGCTCTCCGAAGCCCTCGAGACGATCGAGCAGGCGCGCGGCCAGCTGTACGGGTTCCACCAGCACTCCGGCAAGGCCGACCTGCTGCTCCAGGACGCCGTCGAGCTCCTCCGCAAGGCCGGCCACACCCAGCTCGCCGACGACCTCGACCGCGACCTCGTCGGCCGCAACGTCATCGCCGACCGCTGGACCTTCCAGATCGTCGAGGACTACGACGCCAACTACTGGTCGGTCTTCCGCGCCTTCGACGAGCGCGCCCGCGACGAGCTGGCCGGCGGCGACCGGCACGTCTACGAGGCGCGGATGAAGCAGCGCGAGCGCACCAAGGGCCACCCGAACCACGAGGCCGGCCCGGTCCTCGACGAGTAGGGGTGACATCGCGGTCCTCCGGACCGCACCGCCGGCCGGGTGCCGTCCCCGGTCGCCGTCCGGACGGCACCGCCGGAGACTGGGGCCATGACCATGCCGGAGCCCGACGAACCACGCGACGCCCAGCCCCTCGGCAGCGAGGTGGCCCCGCCCGGCGACCCGGAGTCCCAGGGCGGCACCTCCGGCCCGGCCGACGGCGTCGCGGGTCCGAGCTGGCCGCCGGCCGAGACCGAGCCCGACGCGCACCACTGACCGTGCGCGCGGCGGCGGCGAGGACCAGACTCGACCCGTGACCGCTCCCGGGCCCGACCCTCTGCGCGCTCCGACCGGCACCCCTGGGACGACCGCCGGTCCGGCCGCCCCCGGCCCCGCTCCGGCCGACCGGACGACGTCCGAGCGCTCCCCCGCCCGGACCATCGGGCGCACGCTCGCGTTGTCGCTGCTCCTCTTCGTGACCGTCGTCCTCGTGCTGTTCGTCGTCTACAACAACCAGACGGTCGAGATCAGCCTGGTGTTCGTCGACGTCCGGGCGCCGCTGGTCCTGGCGCTCGTGATCGCCGCGGCGCTCGGCGGCCTGCTGGTCGGCCTCGCCGGCCTGGTGCTGCGCGCCCGCCGTCGCTCCTGAGCGGCGCACGGCCGCCGGCGGTCAGCCCCCGGCCGTCGTGAGGACCGGACGCGACGGGGCGGCCGCCGGCTCGAGGTGCCCGGGCACCGCGGCGGCCGGCATGGGACGGGCGATGAGGAAGCCCTGGGAGGCGTCGCAGCCGATGGCGCCGAGCGTGGCCAGCTGCTCGGTGGTCTCGACCCCCTCCGCGCCCACCGAGGGGGTGCGGCGCCCCGCGCCGTCCGCACTCGGCCGGGCGGTGCTTGCCCTCGGTTACCGGCCGGTAATACCGTCTGGTACCCGCGCGTACCGGCCGCGGGTCAGGCACGGATGACCGGGAGCCACAGGCATGGGCCACTACACCGCAAACCTGCGGGACCTCCAGTTCAACCTCTTCGAGTTCCTCGACACCAAGGACCGGTTCGGCACCGGGCCGTTCGCCCAGATGGACGTCGAGACCGCGCGCGGCGTGCTGGCCGAGATCCGCCGGCTGGCCGAGGGCCCGATCGCGGAGTCCTTCGTCGATGCCGACCGCAACCCGCCGGTGTTCGACCCGGCCACCTCCTCGGTGACGCTCCCCGAGAGCTTCAAGCGGTCGGTGCGGGCCGTCGAGGACGGCGACTGGTTCGCCCTCGGCCTGCCCGAGCACCTCGGCGGCTTCGGCGCCCCGCACGCGCTGACCTGGGCGGCCTTCGAGATGGTGCTCGGCGCCAACCCCGCCGTGTTCATGTACGGCTCCTGGGCCGCCTTCGCCGCGATCCTCGACGAGCTCGGCACCCCCGACCAGAAGCGGCTGGCGCAGCTCATGCTCGAGCACAAGTGGGGCGCCACCATGGTCCTCACCGAGCCCGACGCCGGCTCCGACGTCGGCGCCGGCCGGACCAGGGCCGTCCGCCAGGACGACGGCTCGTGGCACGTCACCGGCGTCAAGCGGTTCATCACCTCGGCCGAGCACGACCTGAGCGACAACATCGTCCACCTGGTGCTCGCCCGTCCCGAGGGCGCGGGGCCGGGCACCAAGGGGCTCTCGCTGTTCGTCGTCCCCAAGTTCCACGTCGACCTCGGGACCGGCGCCCTCGGCGAGCGCAACGGCGTGTACGTCACCAACGTCGAGAAGAAGATGGGCCTGAAGGTCTCCACGACCTGCGAACTGACCTTCGGCGCGACCGACGTCCCGGCGAAGGGCTGGCTGGTCGGCGAGGTGCACGACGGCATCGCGCAGATGTTCGAGGTCATCGAGCACGCCCGGATGTTCGTCGGCGCCAAGGCGATCGCCACGCTGTCGGCCGGCTACCTGGTGGCCCTCGACTATGCGAAGAACCGCGTCCAGGGCGCCGACCTGACGGCGACGTCGAAGGACGCCCCGCGGGTCCCCATCACCAGACACCCCGACGTGCGCCGCTCGCTGATGCTGCAGAAGTCCTACGCCGAGGGCATGCGGGCGCTGTACCTGTACGCCGCCACCTTCCACGACCGGGTGACCGAGGCCGAGGCCGCCGGCACCGCCGACAGCGAGGAGGCGAAGCTGGCTGCGCGCGTCAACGACCTGCTGCTGCCGGTGGTCAAGGGCTTCGGCTCCGAGCGCGCCACCCAGCTGCTCACCGCGGAGTCGCTGCAGACCCTCGGTGGCAGCGGCTACCTGCAGGACTACCCGATCGAGCAGTACATCCGCGACTCCAAGATCGACACCCTCTACGAGGGCACCACGGCGATCCAGGGCCAGGACTTCTTCTTCCGGAAGATCGTCAAGGACGGCGGCGTCGCACTGACCTGGCTGGCCGAGCAGGTCCAGGCCACGATCGACGCCGAGGCCGGCAACGGCCGCCTCAAGGAGGAGCGCGCGGCCCTGGCCACCGCCCTCGCCGAGGTGCAGGCGATGCTCACCGCGATGTTCGGCCACCTCGGCGAGGCGCAGGAGGACCTCACCGCGCTGTACGAGGTCGGCCAGAACACCACCCGGCTGCTGCTGGCCACCGGCGACCTCGTCACCGCCTGGCTGCTCGTGCGCCAGGCCGAGGTGGCGCTCGGCGCCCTGGCCGGCGAGGTGACGACCCCGGACCGGCACTTCTACGAGGGCAAGCTGGCCGCCGCCCGGTTCTTCACCACCCAGGTACTGCCGCGACTGTCGTCGGAGCGGGCCATCGTCGAGAACACCGACAACGCGCTCATGGAGGTCGACGAGGCCGCGTTCTGAGCTCACTGTCGCCCTACCGGACGACACCGCGGCCAGATGCCGTCCCCGACCGCCGCTGAGCCGCTGCCCGTGTCCCGATCGGGGGACCCTCCGGGCCCCCGCGACCGGTCCACCGCAGCCAAATGCCGTCCCCGACCGCCGCTGAGCCGCTGCCCGTGTCAGGACGGCGACCGGGCGGTGAGGTCGGCGGGCCGTTTCGGGCCTGCACATGCGGGCATGGCCTCTGTGACAGCCGTCGGACAGGAGGCTCCCGTGAGCGACCCCCAGGGCAGCGACCGGATCCAGCAGGACATCCCCACCGCATCGGGCACCGGCGACAACAGCAGCACCGGCTCGGGCTTCGAGGACGTCCCCCTCACCCGCGAGGAGGCGATCGAGCGCGACGCCGCGACGGACGACGACCTCCCCGCCCGTGCCGACTCCGACATCGCCCGGGCCCGGACGGACGGTCCGTCCGGCGAGGTCTCGGGCCCCGCCCCCCGATCCGGAGGTAGAGACATCTGATGAGCGAGTCCGAGAACACCGGCTACCGCGAGTCCCCTGACACGACCGACGGCCCCAGCGCCGGCAACCTGGTCGACGGCGTCCCCGGCGAGGACCGATCGGACGGTGGTGAGCGCGACGAGGTCACGCTCACCACCGACGACGACGCCCAGCGCGACGACGGCACCATCCGCCCGGGCAACATCCCGGACTGAGGAAGGCACCCTCCTGGGCGTCCCCGCACAGGCTCGGGGACGCCGAGCAGGGGCCGGACGGCGCGCCCATGTGCTGCGCGCCCGCACCCGGGACTGCGGCCATGTGTTCGCCCACCACGCACAGAGGGCACGACCCGCCGTCCCGCTGTGGGGTGTCGCTCGCACGGGTGGTGTGGTCCGCCACCACCCCGGAACGGCAGGGTGTGTGGCCCCCACACCGTGCGGGTGGACGACGGGACCGCTTAGCCTTCCGCGACATGGCGGACTCAGGAACCCTCAGCGGGCGGCGGGCCCTCGTCACCGGCGGCGCCTCGGGTATCGGTCGGGCGTGCGCCGTCCGGCTGGCCCGAGCTGGTGCCGACGTGGTCGTCGTCGACCGCGACGCCGAGGCGGCGGAGGCGGTGGCCCAGGCGGTCGGGGGGACGGCGGTCGCCGTCGACCTCTCCGACCTCGACGCGGTCGGCACCCTGGACCTCGATGTGGACGTGCTGGTCAACAACGCCGGGCTGCAGCACGTGGCCCCGCTGCACGAGTTCCCGGTGGACCGCTTCTCGCTGATCCTGCGGCTGATGCTGGAGACCCCGTTCCGGCTGGTCCGCGGCGCACTGCCGCACATGTACGGCCGCGGCTGGGGGCGGGTCGTCAACATCAGCTCGGTCCACGGGCTGCGGGCCTCGGCCTACAAGAGCGCCTACGTCACCGCCAAGCACGGCCTCGAGGGGCTGTCGAAGGTGATCGCGCTCGAGGGCGCCCCGCACGGGGTCACCTCCAACTGCGTCAACCCCGCCTACGTGCGCACCCCGCTGGTGGAGAACCAGATCGCCGACCAGGCGAAGGCGCACGGCCTGTCCGAGGACGCGGTCGTCGAGCAGGTCATGCTCGCCCCCGCAGCGGTCAAGCGGCTGATCGAGCCCGAGGAGGTCGCCGAGGCGGTCGCCTACCTGTGCTCCCCGGCCGCCACGTCGATCACCGGCAGCTCCCTGGTCATGGACGGCGGGTGGACCGCGCACTGATGAAGGACCTTCTGCCCCCCACTGTGGAAGGACCCCGTCCTACCCACCCTTCGCGAGCTCAGGGCGGGACCCGGGACGGGGCCGCGGCGGGGCCCGGCAGGGGGCCGGCAGCGGCGTCCGGCCGGCTCGACGGCGCCACGGAGTACTTCGCGCTGCTGCTGGAGGAGGCGGCGGCGATCGAGTTCGAGGGGCCGGTCGTGCGGGCCCGCGCGGCCGGCGCCGACGTCGCGACGCTGGCCGGGCTGGAGCGGGCCAAGCTGCTGGCCCTGCAGGTGCGCGACGCGTTCGCCGCGCGGCGCCGCCGGGAGTCCGAGCTCGCCGCACTGTTCGACACCGCCGGCGACCTCGCCTCGCTGCGCAGCGTCGACGACGTGCTCACCGCGATCGTCCGCCGGGCCCGGCAGCTGCTGGGCAGCGACGTCTCCTACCTGACCCTGCACGACGACGCCCACGGCGACACGTACATGCGGGTGACGGATGGCTCCGTCTCGGCCCGGTTCCAGGCGCTCCGGCTGCCGATGGGCGCCGGCCTCGGCGGGTTGGTCGCGCAGACCGCCGCCCCTTACGCCACCGCCCGCTACTTCGCCGACCCGCGCTTCCAGCACACCGACGAGATCAACGGGGGCGTCGCCGAGGAGGGCCTGGTCGCCATCCTCGGGCTGCCGCTGGTCCGCGGCTCGCGGGTGATCGGGGTGCTCTTCGCCGCCGACCGCACCGAGCGGCTCTACGACCGCTCCGAGGTCTCGCTGCTGGGCTCGCTGGCCGCGCACGCGGCGATCGCGCTGGACAACGCCCGCCTGCTGGAGGAGACCCGGTCGGCGCTCGACGAGCTCTCGACGGCCACCCGGGAGCTGCGCGCCCACACCGCCTCGGTCGAGCGGGCCGCGGGCGCGCACGACCGGTTCATCGACATCGTGCTCCGCGGCGGCGGGGTGGAGGACGTCGCGGCCGCCGTCACCGAGGCGCTCGGCGGGCGGATCACCATCCTCGACGAGCACGGCCGCGGCACGCCGTCCCCCGGGTCGGACGGCGACCTGCCACCCGACCCCGCGGCCGCCCTCGCCCGCTCGACCGGCCGGACCGTCCGCGACGGGGACTGGTGGACCGCCGCAGTCACCGTGGGCGCCGAGCTGCTCGGCGGCCTGGTGCTGCACCGGGACGACGAGCTGACCGACTCCGACCAGCGGATCCTCGAGCGCGCCGCGATGGTCACCGCGCTGCTGCTGCTCATCCGTCGTACCGCCAGCGAGGCCGAGGGCCGGGTGCGCGGCGAGCTGCTGGAGGAGCTGCTCGGGCCGGTGCTGCGCGACCCCGACGGGCTGCGGGAGCGCGCCCGCCGGCTCGGCGCGGACCTCGACCGGCCGCACGCCGTCGTCGTCGCCCTCGTCGAGGAGCGCTGCCGGGGCCGGGCGCTGGCCCAGGCCACCCACCTGGCCGCCGTCCGCGGCGGGCTGGCCGGGCTGCACGACGGGCGGGTCGTGCTGTGCCTGCCCGGACAGGAGCCCGGCGCCGCGGCGGCCCAGGTGTGCCGGGAGCTCACCACGGCCGCCGGCCGGCCGGTGACCGTCGGCGGCGCCGGACCGGCGGAGGGGCCGGTCGCGGTCTCCTCGGCGCACCGGGAGGCCCAGCGCTGCGCCTCGACGATGGTCGCGCTCGGCCGGGAGGGGCAGGCGGCCGGCACTGACGAGCTGGGCTTCGTCGGACTGCTGGTCGGCGAGGGCCGGGACGTGCGCGGCTTCGTCACCGCCACGCTCGGCCCGGTGCTGGACTACGACGAGCGGCGCGGCACCGACCTGGTCGGGACGCTGCGGGCCTGGTTCGACGCGGGTGGCTCCCCGGCCCGCGCGGCCGAGACCCTGCAGGTGCACGTCAACACCGTCACCCAGCGCCTGGAGCGGGTGGGCCGGCTGCTGGGCCGCGAGTGGTCGGCGCCGGAGCGGGCCCTGGAGGTGCACCTGGCGCTGCGGCTGCACCGGCTCACCGGTCCGGCCGCCCCCTGAGGGCCACCTCCCCTGGTGGAAGGATCCCGTCCTCCCCACCCTTCGCAGGCTCAGGGCGGGGCCCGGGACGGGTCCACCCGAGGCCCGGGGACGCCCTGGAAGGGGCCACCTAACCTGGAGCAGTGCCTCCTGCCGGCGGACCGGTGGACGGCACTGGCGCGGGCGCACGCGGAGCGGGCCGACGCGCTGACCGCCGGGCACCGGGCCCGCCGCGCGACCGGTACCCGCCACCCGGTCGAGGACTTCCTCTACGAGTACTACAGCGCCCGCCCGACGCAGCTGCGCCGCTGGCACCCGGGGGCCGGGGTGGCGCTCGAGCCTGGCGCCGACGGCCCGGCATCGCACGCCGACTGGCGCTGGTACGCCACCGGCGACGACGGCGCGGTCGCCCTGGACGTCGACGCCTTCGTGGCCGACCGCGGGGACACCGTCGCCTTCGTCGGCCGGCTGCTGGCCGCGACCGCGGCCCGGCCCGCGCACACCGGGTGCTTCGGGCTGCACGAGTGGGCGATGGTCTACCGGGCCGACGAGCGCCGGCACCCGCTGCCCCTGCGGCTGGGCCAGGCCGGCACCGACGCCGTCGTCGAGGCCCACCCGGTGCGCTGTTCGCACTTCGACGCGTTCCGGTTCTTCACGCCCGCCGCGGTCGGCCGCAACCGGCTGCGGCCCACCCGGGCCACGCAGGTCGAGATGGAGCAGCCGGGCTGCCTGCACGCGACCATGGACCTCTACAAGTGGGCCTACAAGCTCGGCCCCGCCGTCCCCGGCGACCTGTTGCTGGACTGCTTTGTGCTGGCCGCCGACGTCCGCGAGCTGGACATGCGGGCCTCGCCGTACGACCTGCGCGCGGCCGGCTACGAGCCGGTCGCCATCGAGACGCCGGAGGGCAAGGCCCGGTACGTCGCCGCCCAGCGGGAGTTCGCCCGCCGCGGCGCCGAGCTGCGGTCCCGGCTGCTCGGCGTGTGCCATGACCTCGTCGGCCGGCCGGCCGACACCGCGGCCACCTGCCGTCCCGACCTGCGCTGAGCCGCCCCGTGACCGGCCGGGACCGGCGCGGCGTGTCGACCGCGCTGGTCCCGGCCGGGCCGGGGGAGCGGTGTCACCCCGTCGCGCAGTCGAAGCTGCTCGCCAGGTCGGGGCTCCCCGTGCCGCTGTACCGCGGGTAGGCCGGGTACTCGCACAGTGGCCGCGTCCGGGTGGCGCCGGGGTTGGTGTCCCGGACGACGGGGTCGGCCGGTGCCGCGTTCCTCGTCACCCAGCGGTCGAGCGCGGTCAGGGAGTCCCAGCCGGCGGCGAACGGCGTGGCGAGGTTGGCGTGGTTGGCGCCGGGGACCAGGTAGAAGCGGGCGAAGGCGTCGACCCGGCGCTGTCCCATGTCCTGCACCAGGCGGTTCCAGTACTCGATCGTGGCCCGGTGGCTGACCAGCTCGTCCGCCGTCCCGTGCAGCAGCAGGAGCCGGCCGCCGTTCCGCGTGAACTGCCGGAGGTCGGTGCTGTTGACGTCCTGCAGCGCGGTGAGGTCGGAGATGCGCTGCTCCCAGGGGCCCGGGGCGAGCGGGTCGAGGGACAGGGAGTCGTACCCCGCGTCCCGGGTCACGGCGTACTTGATCCACGCGTCCCAGAACTGCATGCCGTAACCGGCCGTCTTGGGCATCGGGTTCGCCGGGGCGGTCGTGCCGAGGCCGAGCAGGGGCGTCGACATCCTGGCGCCGGAGAGGTACGGGAAGCCGGGGTAGCCGGTCTCCCTGCTGGCCAGCTCGTACGGGTACGTGATCGCGCTGGAGATGGCGCGGATCGCCGTGAGCTGCGCGTCGGACAGGCAGGTGTCGCCCGAGTCCTGCCCCGTGGGGCACCGGAGGGCGACGGGGTCGTACCGGCAGGCGGGCTCGTTGCCGATGACGCCGTCCTGCACCCCGTCCAGGTCGTCGCAGGCGCGCATGACGGCGTCGTAGAGCAGGACCTGCTGCGCCGGCCGGGGGAACGCCCCCGGTGCGGCGAGCTGGCGGGTCATGTGGCCGAAGTAGAGGTCGAGAGCGGCGGCGTTGAAGGCGGGGTAGACGCTGATGACCCCGTCGAAGTCCCGGCCCCAGCGCTGCGCGACGGCGAGCGCCTCGCGCCCGCCGGTGGAACCACCGGCGAAGTAGGTGTGTCGCGGGGCCGTGCGGTCGTAGTACCGCCCGATGAGGAAGACGGCGGCGTCGTGGGTCTTCTTCAGCGCGTCACCGGCGAAGTTGCGCAGCGCCTCGTCGTTGGCGAGGAACTCGCCGTACAGCGATCGGGTCGGCAGGAAGTCGGCGGGAGCCTGGTGCCCGGAGTCGCTGGCGAAGGTCGCGTACCCGCGGCCGAGCGGCCGCGGCGCGTCGGTGGGCCCGAAGGGGACGTTCCCGTCGACCGCCGGGATGGTCCCGTTGTACCCGCCCCCACCGAACATCAGGGCCTTGTGGTTCCACGTGGTGGGGAGCGCGACCTGCATCTGGATGTCGGGCGCCGCGGGGTCCACCGGGTGCAGCGCGGCGCTCACCTTGCAGTGCTCACCGATCGCCGTGGCGCCGACGCCGGACGCGGGGACGACGGAGGCGGCGGTCACCTCGCCGCCGGTCGTCGGCAGGCCCATCGCGTCCGCGGGGATGACCACCCCCTCCAGCGCGGCGCACCGGGCGGCGACGTCGGCGGCACCCGCCGGCTGCGCCCAGCCGAGTGAGGCGACGAGGGCGAGGCCCACCCCGGCCGCTGCGGTCCTGGCTCTGGTCGGGCGCATGGGGCTCCTGTCGGTCGACGTGGACGCGCGGACGACGACGCCCACCGTGGACACGGAGTGGGCGGGATCACACCGTAGGGAGCGGCGCACGGCAGGCCCACGTGGCCGGGCCCCACAGTCGCGGGCCGGGCTGTGGCGTGGGCACCCACACCCGAACCGGCACTCCGCGGCGCGACGTACCGTCGGAGCGTGACGCCCGTATCCACCGACCGCTGGCTGCGACTCGACGGGACGACCAACACCCGCGACCTCGGCGGCCTGCCCACCACCGACGGCGGGACGACGGTCCCCGGCCGGGTGCTGCGCAGCGACAACCTGCAGACGCTCAGCGAGGACGACGTCCGCCGGCTGGTGGACGACGTGCGGCTGCGCGAGGTGGTCGACCTGCGCACCACCGCGGAGGTGCTGCTGGAGGGCCGCGGTCCGCTGCGCGCGGTGCCCGAGGTGACGCACCGGCACTTCACCCTGCTGCCCGAGCGCGGCCACCACACCGACGTGTTCGCCGTCGAGGAGGCCGACGTCCCGGAGCTCCCGACCGACTGGGCCGAGTCGATCCTGCCGCGGCAGGTGGACGAGGGCGACCAGGGCGAGCCGCCGGCGGTGCGCTCCTACCTCGGCTACCTGGCGCACCGGCCGGACAACGTGGTCGCCGCGCTGAGCGCCCTGGCCGCGCCCACGGACGGCGCCACGGTCGTGCACTGCGCCGCGGGCAAGGACCGCACCGGGGTCGTGGTCGCCTTCGCGCTCGCCGTCGCCGGCGTCCCGCACGAGGAGATCGTCGCCGACTACGCGCTGACCGCCGAGGTCATCGACGACCTGGTCGCCAAGCTGGCGGCGTCACCGACCTACGCCGAGGACATGGTGCGCCGCGACGTCGCCAGCCACACCCCGCGGGCGGGGACGATGCGGCGGGTGCTCGAGCTGCTCGACGAGCGGTACGGCGGCCCGCAGGGCTGGCTCACCGAGCACGGCTTCGGCCCCGAGGAGCAGGCCGCCTTGCGCGCCCGCCTCCGCGCCTGAACCCCGCGGCGATTTCCGCGGAAATCGCCGGTCGCTTCAGGCGCCGGTGCCGTCGCGGCCGGCGTGCTTGTGGCGGTACATGTCGGCGTCCGAGGCGCGCAGCAGCGCGTCGGCGTCGCCCTGATCGCCACCGTGGACGGCGACGCCCACGCTGGTGCCGACGGCGACATGGACCCCCTCGAGCCGGAAGGGCTCGTCGAAGCAGGCCAGCACGCGGGCGACGACGCGGTCGGCGTCCTCCGGCCGGGGGAGGGCGGGCAGCAGGACGGCGAACTCATCGCCGCTGAGCCGCCCCACCAGGTCGCCGGGGCGGATCGCGGCCCGCAGCCGGGCGGCGACCTGGCGCAGCAGTTCGTCACCGGCGGCGTGGCCGAGGGAGTCGTTGACCGACTTGAACCGGTCGAGGTCGCAGAACAGCACGCCGACGTGCTGGTCCGCGGGGGTGGTGGCCAGCGCCTCGCCGACCCGGTCGAGGAAGAGCATCCGGTTGGGCAGCCCGGTGAGCGCATCGTGGGTGGCCTGGTGCCGCACGGTCTCCAGCAGCCGGGCCCGCTGCAGCGCGGTCGCGGCCTGGTCGCCGACACCGCGCAGGCGGTGCAGCACGTCGCCGGCGAGGACGGCGGGCGCGCGCCCGGCCGGCCAGCTCGCGGTGGCCACGCCGAGGAAGGTGCGCCCGGCCAGGACCGGGACGGCGACCACGTCGGTGAGCTCCAACGCCTCCAGCAGGGACCGCAGCAGTGGGCTGCTGGACTCCGGTCGCAGGAACCGCGGCTCCCGGTCGGTGAGCATCCCGACCAGCTCCGGCACCTCCTCGGCGGGCAACGCCGTCGCGTGCATGATTCGGCGGTGCTCCTCGACGGGGTCCACGTGGGCGGCCGTGCGCAGGCACCCCTCGGCCGGGTCCCACAGCAGCACCGCGGCGCTGTCGCAGCCGACGACGTGGGGCAGCGCCGCGGCCACCACCGCGCACACGTCCACGGCGTCGGTGGCACCGGCGAGCTCGTGGGCCAGGGTGAGCAGCGTCCCGGCGCGGTCGGCCTCTTGCCGGGAACTCTCCAGCGCCATGACCAGGTCGAGCGCGGCCGCGGCGTAGCCGGCGTAGGCGCCCAGCATCTGGCGCTCGTGCCCGAAGCCGCCGTCGCCGGGGCGGTAGACCGTGGCCAGCCGGCCGTGCACCCGCCGGGCGGAGGCGACGTCGACCGCGACGACGTTCGGGCCCGGGTCGGCGCCGGCCAGCAGCGTGGCGGCCAGCGCGTCGACCTGGTGCTGCGGCAGGCCGGCGCCGCGCACCAGCGCCGGGCCGCCCGCGGGGTCGGCCACCGCGAGCACCCAGCTCGGGGCCAGCACCGCCTCGGCGGCCTTCTCGATGATGCGCTGCAGGACCGTCTCGACGTCCTCGCTGGCGACCAGGTCGGCAGCGGCGGACTGCAGGATGCGCAGCTGCTCGCGCAGGGCGAGCAGCTCGGGGACGTCGTCGTCGGCGCGGCGGCGTGCGCCCAGCCGCCGGCGGCGCTCCCAGGTCAGGTGGTAGACGCAGACGGGGTGCCCGTCGGACTCGCACTCGGTGTGCACCAGCTGCGCCGGTGGCAGCCCGAAGATCGTCGGCACCATGCCGATGAGCCCCTGGGCGTACTCGCAATCCAGCCGGGAGTGCCGGTAACCGTCGTGCAGGCGGTAGCTGAGCGTCGCGTGGGTGGCGCCGGACTCGAGGACCCGCATCGTCGAGGTCGTGGAGAATTTGGCCACGGCACGCGGCAGCTGGCGGTACACCTGGCGCGGTGAGCCCATCGCCCGGATGAGCAGCACCAGGGCCGGGGTCAGGCTGTGGCCCAGGGCCTCGCGACCGACGCGGAACATGGTCTGCGCGTCGTCGAGCACCTCGGTGGCGGCGGCGAACAGCTGGATGCGGGTGTCGTAGCTGGTCCAGTGCGACGGCAGTTCGAGCTCGGCGGCGGTGAAGGGCACGCCGGCGCGGCGCAGCACCTCCGCGACCGCGTCGTCCCCGCCCTGCTGGCGGACGTAGCTCAGCAGCAGCCCCGTGGTCGCGCCAGACGTCTCCCGGGCCTCGGACACTGCGGGGCCGCTCACCTGCGGCCACCCGTTCTGCTCACGCCCGTCCCATCGGCACGGGGGGTGCGCGGGTTGACCGGTCACACCCCCAAGGGGGGACGGCGGAGCGGGCGCCGGCAGGTACGTCACAGGGGTGTGACCTGCGCGGTCGGGGAAGCGACCCCCCTGACGCCGAGCTCGCACGCGCGGCGGGACCCGGGACCGGGCGGACAGCGAGCGACCCCGGTCTCCGTGCAGGAGGCCGGGGTCGCGCATCGACCCCTCCACGAGGAGGGGTCCTTCTCAGCGGAGGGAGAACCCGCTGCTGTTCGCCATCGTCAGCAGCTCGTCGCGCATCGCCGGGCTGCTGCTGCGCGCGAGGGCGCGGTCGAGCGCCCGGCGCGTCCGCGCCGCCTGCCGACGCCGCCGCCAGCTGGAGGTCACGCTGTTCATGTCTCGCTGCCTTCTTTCCGGTCTCGTGAGGACGACACCCTGAGCAATGCAGGTGCAGCCCCGATTATTCCGAAGAAAGCCAGGCCGGACGCGTGACACAGCGATGATCCGTCGATCCACGGGCGTGACATCGCCCTCAGCCGACGATGGCCCCGGTCGCCCCCCGCGCCCCGGTCCGCCCGTTGCTCGCAGAGCTCCCGGCGGTGCTGCCGGGCCGTCAGGCGACGGTGACATCGGTCGCCTTCCGCGCCCGAGTCCGCTCCTCGCCCGCAGAGCTCGCTGCGATGCTCCCCAGGCCGTCAGGCGACGCCCAGCTCCCGGCGCGCGGCCGCGCGGGCGGCGTACGGGTCGTCGGTCAGCAGGGCCGCCTCCGCCGCCCGCCGGCAGGCGTCGCTGTCGACGACGGCCAGCCGGGCGCCCACCCCGGCGATCGACGAGGCCGCGCACGACAGCGAAGTGACGCCGAGGCCGACGAGGACGCAGGCCAGCAGCGGGTCGGCGGCGGCCTCCCCGCAGACGCCGACCGGCTTCCCGGTGCGGCGGCCGGCCTCGGCGGTGAGCTGCACCAGCGCGAGCAGCGCCGGCTGCCACGGGTCGGTGAGGTCGGCGAGGTCGGCGGAGAGCCGGTCAGCGGCCAGCGTGTACTGCGAGAGGTCGTTGGTGCCGATCGACAGGAAGTCGACGTGCTGCAGCAGTCGCTCGGCTATCAGCGCCGCCGACGGCACCTCGATCATCACGCCGGGGGTGAGCCCGCGGGCGCGCACCCGCGCGGCGAAGTCCGCGGCCTCGGCGACGGTGGCCACCATCGGCGCCATCACCCACGGTGCGGCGCCGGCCCGGCGGGCCCCCTCGGCGATTGCGTCCAGCTGCCGCTCCAACAGGCCGGGGTCGCGGCGGGCGACGCGCAGCCCGCGGACGCCGAGGGCCGGGTTCTCCTCGTCGGGCATCGTGGCGAAGGCCAGCGGCTTGTCCGACCCGGCGTCCAGCGTGCGGACGACGACCCGCCGGCCATGGAAGGCCTCGAACACCTCGGCGTAGCCCGCCGCCTGCTCCTCCACCGAGGGCTCCTCGGCCCGGCTGAGGAAGGCCAGTTCGGTGCGCAGCAGCCCGACGCCCTCGGCGTGCCTGGCCGCGGCGGTCCGCGCCCCGGCGCCGTCCTGCACGTTGGCCAGCACCCTGACCTCGAGCCCGTCCCGGGTGCGGCCCGGGCCGCGGTAGCCGGCCAGCGCCGCCGCGGCGGCCTCCGCGGCCGCCACCCGGGCGCGCGCCTCCTCGGGGTCCGGGTCGACGGTCACCGTGCCGCGCTCGCCGTCGAGCAGCACGGTGGCGCCCTCCGGGACGTCGTCCAGGCCGCCGACGGCGACCACGCATGGCAGCCCCAGCTGGCGGGCGATGATCGCGGTGTGGCTGGTCGTGCCGCCCAGCCGGGTGGCCAGGCCGGTGATGCGGGTCGGGTCCAGCCCGGCGGTGTCGGCCGGCGCGAGGTCCTCGGCCAGCAGCACCGACGGCTGCTCCGGGCTGGGGACGCCGGGCTCCCCCTGCCCGGTGAGCTGGGCGACGATCCGGTCCCGGACGTCGCGGACGTCGGTCACCCGCTCGGCCATGAGCCCGCCCAGGCCGGCGAACAGGTCGACGAACTGCTGGGCGGCCTGCACGGTGGCGACGGCGGCGGGCGTGCCGGCGTCGATCCGCTGCTCGACCGCCGAGAGCAGGCCGCGGTCGCGGGCCAGGCCGGCGGTGGTGGCCAGCACCTCCGCGCTCACCCCGGTCGCCGCGCCGGCGCGCTCGGTCAGCCGGTCGGCCACCACGCCGGCGGCCGCCGCGAAGCGCTCCTTCTCCCCCGCCCGCTCCTCCTCGGCGACCACGGCGCCGTCGTCGCCCGGCAGCACGACCGCACCCGACGGGCGGACGACGGGGCCCCAGGCCACCCCCGGGACGACCGGCGTGCCGGGCAGCACCACCGGGCCGCCGGTCGACGGGGTGACGGTTCCAGGAGCGTGGGTGGTCATGGCTGCCTCGCACGGGGGTCGGGGTCCGGAGCACGGGCCGGGAGAACTCTGTGGTCCGGCTATGACCAGAGTCACGAAGAGGTGTTGACTTGTCAACGGATCGGACGTAGAACAACGCCAACACAACACCAAGGCAACACAAACGGGCAACCGATGTGTGCTACTGGGCCAGGGAGGTGGAACGTGTACGCCGAGGAGCGTCAGCAGACGATCGCCGCGCTGGTCGCCGACCGCGGCCGGGTCTCGGTCACCGCGCTCGCCGAGGAGTTCGGCGTCACCACCGAGACCGTGCGCCGCGACCTCGCCGTGCTCGAGCGATCCGGGATGCTGCGCCGCGTGCACGGCGGCGCCGTCCCGGCCGGCGCGCTCACCTACGTGGAGACCGCGCTCGGCGAGCGGCACGGCACCCGCAGCGAGCAGAAGCGCAAGATCGCCACCGCCGCGCTGGACCTGCTGCCCGACGCCGACGGCAGCCTGCTGCTCGACGGCGGCAGCTCCACGGCCGCCCTGGCCGACGTCCTCCCCGGCGACCGCCGGCTGCTGGTCGCCACCCACTCGGTGCCGGTCGCCGCCCGGCTGGCCGCCGCCCCCGGCGTCGACCTGCACGTCCTGGGCGGGCGGGTCCGCGGGATCACCCAGTGCGCCGTCGGCGACCGGACCGTCGCCACCCTCGCCGACCTGCGGGTGGACGTCGCCTTCCTCGGCGCCAACGGCATCACCCCCGACCACGGCTTCACCACCCCCGACGAGGCGGAGGCCGCGGTGAAGCGGGCCATGATCCGCGCCGGGCAGAAGGTCGTCGTCCTGGCCGACAGCAGCAAGCTCGGCCGCGAGCACCTCGTGCGCTTCGCGACGTCGGCCGACGTCGACGTCCTGGTCACCGACGCCGAGGCCGCGCCGGCCGACCTCGCCCGTCTCGAGGACGCCGGGATCGAGGTCGTGGTCGCATGAGTGGGCGCATCGTCACCCTCACCGCCAACCCCAGCCTGGACCGGACGCTCTCGCTGCCCGGCCCGCTGGTGCGCGGCGGCGTGGCCCGCCTGGCGCCGAGCTCCACCGAGCCCGGCGGCAAGGGCGTGAACGTCGCCCGCGCGATCGCCGCTGCCGGCGGGGACGTCGTCACGGTGCTGCCCGCAGCCGACGACGACCCGATCGTGCGCGCGCTGCGTGGGCTGGACCTGCCGATGGCCACGGTCCCCATCGCCACGCCGGTGCGCACCAACTACACGCTGGCCGAGCCCGACGGCACCACCACCAAGCTCAACGAGCCCGGCGCCCCGCTGGACGACGAGGCCCGGGGTGCGCTGACGATCGCGCTGCACCAGCACGCCGAGGGCGCCCGCTGGGTGGTGCTCTCCGGCTCGCTGCCGCCCGGCACGCCGCTGGACTGGTACGCCCACCTGGTCCGCTCGCTGCGCGACACCGGCGCGAGGATCGCCGTCGACACCTCCGAGGCGCCGCTGCTGGCCCTGCTGGCCGCCGGCCCGGACGCCGCACCGGACCTGCTCAAGCCCAACTCCGAGGAGCTCGCCCAGCTCTCCGGCGTCCCCGAGGCGCACCTCACCGCCAACCGCGCCACCGCGCTGGCCGCCGTCGACACGCTGCACGCGCGGGGCGTGGGCGAGGTGCTGCTGACCCTCGGTGCCGACGGCGCGCTGCTGTCCTGCGCCGAGGGCGTCTGGTCGGCCACCCCGCCGCGGATCGCCGTCCGCAGCACCGTCGGCGCCGGTGACTGCAGCCTGGCCGGCCACGTGCTGGCCGACCTGGCCGGCGCCGGGCCGGCCGAGCGGCTGCGCAGCGCGGTCGCGTACGGCGCGGCCAGCGCCTCCCTGCCCGGTTCCGCCGTCCCCACGCCCGAGCAGGTCGCCGCCCTCGACGTCGAGGTCACCACCGTCCGGACCGAGGGCCTGCCCAGCACCACCGCACCGCGCACCACCGTCCCGGCCGCCGGCCGCGACGTCCGCTGACCCTGGAGAGATGGGCCATGCCCGACCTGATCACCCCAGACCTGGTGGCGCTCGACGCCGACCTGGGTTCCGACAAGAGCACGGTGGTGCGCCGTCTCGCCGGTCTCGTCGCCGGCGCCGGGCGGGCCACGGGTGCCGACGCGCTCGCCGATGACGCCCTCGCCCGCGAGGCGCAGGCGGCCACCGGCCTGCCCGGCGGCATCGCCATCCCGCACTGCCGCTCGGCCGCGGTCACCGAGGGCTCCCTGGCCTTCGCCCGGCTGACCCCGAAGGTCGACTTCGGCGCCCCCGACGGCCCGGCCGACCTGGTCTTCCTCATCGCCGCGCCGGCGCACGGCGACGCCGACCACCTCACGCTGCTGACCGCCCTGGCCCGGGCCCTGGTGCGGCCGGAGTTCGTGGCCTCGCTGCGCGCGGCCGGCTCCGCCGACGAGGTCGTCCGGCTGGTCCAGGAGGTCGTCTCCCCCGAGCCGGCCCCGGCTGCCGCCTCCGGCGCCACGAGCGCCGCCGCGGCCGCGCCGGCCGCGGATACCGGCTCCGGAGCCCGCCGCAGCCTGGTCGTGGTCAGCGCCTGCCCGACCGGCATCGCGCACACCTACATGGCCGCCGACAAGCTCACCGAGGCCGGCCGCGCCGCCGGGGTCGACGTGCACGTCGAGACGCAGGGCTCGTCGGGCTCCACCCCGCTCGACCCGGCCGTGATCCGCGCCGCGGACGCGGTCATCTTCGCCGTCGACGTGGGCGTCCGGGACCGGGACCGGTTCGCCGGCAAGCCGCTCGTGCAGTCCGGCACCAAGCGTGCGATCAACGAGCCCGACGTCATGGTCCGCGAGGCGCTGGCCGCCGCCGACGACCCGAACGCCCGCCGGGTGCCCGGTGGCGCCGGCGGTGCCGCCGAGCCCGCCGCCGCCACGGGCGGCCGGCCGGGCGTCGGCACCGAGATCCGCCGCTGGCTGCTCACCGGCGTCAGCTACATGATCCCGTTCGTCGCCGCGGGTGGTCTGCTCATCGCCCTAGGCTTCCTGTTCGCCGGCTTCGGGATCGCGCTCGCCGACCCGACCTCCGAGGCCGGGGCCAACTACGGCACCACCTGGGCGTTGAACAACACGTTCTTCGACCTGCCGGTGCTCGCCGAGCCCGTCGAGGGCCTCCGCGACGGCGTGCTCGGCTACCTGGGTGCGCTGTTCTTCGTCCTCGGTGGCGCGGCCTTCGGCTTCCTCGTCCCGGCGCTGGCCGGCTACATCGCGTACGCCATCGCGGACCGCCCCGGCATCGTTCCCGGCTTCGTCGTCGGCGCGGTGTCCGTCACCGTGGGCGCCGGCTTCCTCGGCGGTCTGATCGGCGGCATCATCGCCGGGTTCGCCGCGCTGTGGATCAGCCGCTGGAAGCTGCCGGCCGGTGTCCGCGGTCTGCAGCCGGTCGTGATCATCCCGCTGCTGGCCACGCTGATCTCCAGCGGCCTGATGGTCGTCGTCCTCGGCCGCCCGCTGGCCGCCGCGCTCACCGGCCTGGGGAACTTCCTCAACGGCCTGTCCGGTACCTCGGCCATCCTGCTCGGGATCATCCTCGGCCTGATGATGTGCTTCGACCTCGGCGGCCCGGTCAACAAGGCGGCCTACGTCTTCGCCACCACCGGGCTGGCCGCCGGCGCCGGCGCCCCGCTGGTCATCATGGCCACGGTCATGGCCGCCGGCATGGTGCCCCCGCTGGCGATGGCGCTGAGCACGGCGATCCGGCCGAAGCTCTACACCCCGGCCGAGCGGGACAACGGCAAGGCGGCCTGGCTGCTGGGAGCGTCCTTCATCTCCGAGGGCGCGATCCCGTTCGCCGCGGCCGACCCGCTGCGGGTCATCCCCTCGATGATGCTCGGCGGGGCGACCACAGGGGCGATCGTCGCGGCCTCGGGCGTCGAGCTGAGGGCGCCGCACGGCGGTCTGTTCGTGCTCTTCGCGATCAACGGTGTCGCGATGTTCCTGCTGGCGATCGTGATCGGCACGGTGGTCGGCGCCCTCGCGGTCACGATCGCGAAGAGCATCGGCCGCCCGAAGGCCGAGGCCGTCCCGGAGGACGCCGTCGACATGGCCCACGCCCACAACGCCACCCCGGTCACCCAGCCGGCTCGGGCCTGAACCAGCAGGCTGTAGGCCACCGCCCGTTCCCGAAGCGAGGGAGAACCCCCATGCCCAGTCAGACCGTCACCGTCGGCTCCCGGGTCGGGCTGCACGCCCGGCCGGCGGCCCTCATCGCCGAGGCCGTCGGCAAGGCCGGCATCCCGGTCACGCTGGCCACGCCCGGGGGCAACCCGGTGGACGCCGGCTCGCCGCTCATGATCATGACGCTCGGCGCGAAGCAGGGGGCGGAGGTCGTCGTGAGCAGCGACGACCCCGCCGTCCTCGACAAGATCGTGGGCCTGGTCGCCCAGGACCTCGACGCCGAGTAAGAGGACCACCCCTCCCCCCACGCCTCGCAAGCTCGGCGCGGGCCCCTGGAGGGTGGCCGGCGGTGGCCGGGACGGGGCCGAGGAGGCAGTCCTCCTCCCGGCAGCGGGGCCTCCACAGACGACGGCGCCCGTCCCCTGCACAAGGGGGCGGGCGCTGTCCTGGGTCTGCGGTCCGGCCTGGACGGCCGGCGTCAGGCCTGGTCGGGCCGGGAGACGTCACCCCGCCAGGCGCCGGTCTCGGTGCCGCGGCTCTCGATGAACTCCTTGAACCGCTTGGCGTCGGCCTTGACCTGCCGGTCGTCGAAGCCCAGCGCCGCGCCGGCCTTCTCCACGATGCCCTGCGGCTCCCAGTCGATCTGGATCATCACGCGGGTCTTGTTGTCGTCGAGGCGGTGGAAGGTGACCACCCCGGCGTGCTTGGCGTCGCCGCTGGTGCTGGTCCAGGCCACCCGCTCCTCGGGGTGCTGCTCGGTGATCTCGGCGTCGAACTCCCGCTTGACGCCGTCGATGTTGGTCACCCAGTGGGTGTGGGTGTCGTCGAGCTGCATGATCCGCTCGACCCCGCCCATGAACTTCGGAAAGCTCTCGAACTGCGTCCACTGGTCGTAGGCGACCCGGATGGGGACGTCGACGTCGATGGCTTCCTGCACGCTGGCCACGGTTGGCCTCCTCTGCTCGTGATCGGGTTGTGTAGTCGCTCTACCCGTCCCTCCGCGCAGGACACCTCCGTTGCCTGGGTCACCGCAGCGCGGCCGCCACGCTCCCCCGGACCGGACGGCCGTCCAGCAGGAGAGCCTGCGCCAGGTGGTAGGCGTCGGGCTGGCCGTCCCAGGTGCCCGACGCGACCGCGCCCTCCGGCGTCAGCTCGTGGTGCCAGCTGCCGGTCGCCGGGTCGGCGAAGCGTGCCTCGCCGTGCGCCCACCAGCGCACGGCCAGCCGCCGGTAGGAGGCGTCACCGGTGACGGCGGCCAGCGTCCGCGCCGCGGCCACCGCCTCGCACAGCACCCAGTGCATGCGCTGCGCCACCACCGGCCGGTCGTCCCAGTCCAGCGTGTACGGGAAGCCGTCGTGCCCGTCGGCGGCCCAGCCGCGGGAGGCGGCCGCGGCGAAGAGCCGCGTGGCGTCCTCGAGCAGCCAGCCGGCATCGTCTTCCGCGCGGGAGAGGCGATCCCGGTCCAGGGCGGCGCGCAGGTGCAGCGCGAGCCGGGCCCACTCGAACTGGTGCCCGACCGTGACGCCGTACGGGCGGAACGGGTGCGCGGGCTCGGCGCGGTTGTAGTCCGGCAGCGGCTGCCACTCCGCGGTGAAGTGCTCGGGCAGCCGCCAGTCCCCCTCCCGGGCCCAGCCGTGCACCACGCGCTCGGTGGTGCGCAACGCCTGCCGGCGCAGCTGCTCGGTCCTCGGGTCGTCGTCCCCGAGGGCGTCGGCGGCGGCGAGGGTGGCCTCGACGCCGTGCATGTTCGCGTTGACGCCGCGGTAGTCCGACAGCCGCGACCAGCCGGCGTCCCACTCCTCGACCGCCAGGCCCTCGGCGTCGTCCCAGAACCGGTTCTGCCAGACGTCGAGCGCCTCGTCGAGCAGCAACCGGCCGCCGGGCGCGCCCGCGGTGGTCGCCGTGGCCCCGGCCAGGACGACGAAGGCGTGCACGTACGCGGCCTTGGTGTCGTCGGCCGTCGAGGCGTACCAGCCGCCACGGGCTCCGTCGTGCAGCGGCCCGGCGGTCAGGGCCTCGACCCCGTGCCGGACCAGTTCGTCCCACCCGCTGCGGCCGGTCAGCCGGGCGAGGCCGAAGACGTGCGTCATGCGGGCGACGATCCAGGTCTCCTGGCCGCGCTCGGGGCGCACCCGCCCGTCGTCCCCCAGGTAGCCGAAGCCGCCCTCGGCCAGCCGGGATCGGGCCGCGAACTCCAGCAGCCGGTCGAGGTCGGTCACGTCCACGCTCCCCTCGCGACGATCACGGCGTCGCGACCACATCCTGACCGGAGCGGTGGTCACGGCGCCATGACCGTCGGCGAGGTCAGAACGCCAGCGCCGTCCCCGGGTCCGAGAGCAGCGCGCCGACGTCGGCGAGGAACCGGCTGCCCAGCTCCCCGTCGATGATCCGGTGGTCGAACGACAGCGCCAGCTGGGTGACCTGCCGCGGCCTGACCTTCCCCTTGTGCACCCACGGCATCTCGCGGATGGCACCGAAGGCCAGGATCGCCGACTCACCGGGGTTGAGGATCGGCGTCCCCGTGTCGACGCCGAAGACGCCGACGTTGGTGATGGTGATCGTCCCCCCGGTCATGTCCTCCGGCGCGGTGCGGCCGGCCCGGGCGGTCTCGGTCAGCTGCGCGAGCGCGCCGGCCAGCTCGGCCAGCGACAGCCGCCCGGCATCCTTGACGTTCGGGACGACGAGCCCGCGGGGCGTGGCCGCGGCGATGCCGAGGTTGACCTGCCCGTGGACGACGATCTCCTGCGCCGCCTCGTCCCAGGAGCTGTTGACCATCGGGTGCTTCGCGGCGGCCAGCAGCAGCGCCTTCGCCACGAACAGCAGCGGACTGACCTTGACGTCGGCGAACTCCGGGCGCGCGGCGATCCGCGACCGCAGCTTCACCATCCGGGTCACGTCGACGGTGAGGAACTCCGTGACGTGCGGGGCGGTGAAGGCGCTGGCCACCATCGCCGCCGCGGTGTGCTTGCGGACCCCCTTGACCGGGATCCGCTGCTCCCCCGCCGTCGTCGCGGGAGTCGGGCGGAGTTCCGTCACGGACGCCGTCGCGGCGACCCGGGCCGGGCCGGCCGCGGCCGCCTCGACGTCGGCGCGGGTGATCACCCCGCCGGCGCCGCTGCCGGTCAGCTCGGTGAGGTCGACGCCGAGGTCCTTGGCCAGCTTGCGCACCGGCGGCTTGGCCAGCGGCCGGGGCCGGCGCCGCCCCTGCTCGGCCGCGCGCGACGGCGCCGCGTCGACCGACGCCGCGTGCGCCTCGGCCTGGCGGCCCACCTCCAGACCGCCGTGCCGCACCGGCTTGGTGGTCATGTCCGGCGCGGTGGCCAGCAGCGGCGGGCGCTGGGGGACATCGGCCGCCGGGGAGTGGTCGGCCCCGGGTGTCGCGGCGGCCGCAGTCCCGACCGCGCGGCGCGGGCGGCGGCGGGCCTCCGTCGTCCGCGGCCCGTAGCCGACGAGCACCGCCGTCCGCCCGCCGGGCGCGGCGCCGCCGATGAGCCCCGCAGCAGGCTCGGCCGCGTCCCCGTCAGGGGCCTCCCCGCCGACGTCGATGGTGATGATCGGCGTCCCGACGTCCACGGTGGCCCCGGCCTCGTGCAGCAACGCGGTGACCGTGCCCGCGAACGGCGAGGGCAGCTCGACGGCGGCCTTCGCCGTCTCCACCTCGCACAGCGGCTGGTTGACCGTGACGGTGTCGCCCACGGCGACCAGCCACTGCAGGATCTCCCCCTCGGTCAGCCCCTCGCCGACGTCGGGGAGCTTGAACTGCTTGAGCGTCCCCATCCTCAGAACCCCATCGCGCGGTCGACGGCGTCGAGCACCCGGTCGAGGTCGGGGAGGTACTCCTCCTCGAGCTTCGACGGCGGGTAGGGCGTGTCGTAACCGCCCACCCGCAGCACCGGCGCCTCCAGGGAGTGGAAGCAGGCCTCGGTGATCCGCGCGGCGATCTCCGCGCCGAGCCCGAGGGTCACCGGCGCCTCGTGGACGACGACGCAGCGCCCGGTGCGCCGCACCGACTCCACCACCGGGTCGAGGTCCAGCGGGGAGAGGGTGCGCAGGTCGACGACCTCCACCGAGCGCCCCTCCTCCGCGGCCGCCTCGGCCGCCTGCAGCGCCGTCTTCACCATCGGGCCGTAGGCCAGCACGGTGACGTCGTCCCCGCCGCGGACGACGCGGGAGGCGAACAGCGGGTCGGGCGTGGCGGCGGTGTCCACCTCGGCCTTGTCCCAGTACCGCCGCTTGGGCTCGAGGAAGACGATCGGGTCGGGGTGGGCGATCGCCTGCTGGATGCCCCAGTAGGCGTCGACCGGGTTGCTGACCGCGACCACCTTGAGCCCGGGCGTGTGCGCGAAGTAGGCCTCGGGGCTCTCGCTGTGGTGCTCGACCGCGCCGATGCCGCCGCCGAACGGGATCCGGATGACGACCGGCATGGTCAGCTTCCCGCGCGAGCGGGCGTGGATCTTGGCCACCTGGGTGACGATCTGGTTGTAGGCCGGGAAGACGAACCCGTCGAACTGGATCTCGCAGACCGGCCGGTAGCCGCGCATGGCCAGGCCGACGGCGGTGCCGAGGATGCCGGCCTCGGCCAGCGGGGTGTCGACGACGCGGTCCTCGCCGAAGTCCTTCTGCAGGCCGTCGGTGATCCGGAAGACCCCGCCGAGCCGGCCGATGTCCTCGCCCATGAGCACGACCTTGGCGTCGTCCTCCATGGCCTTGCGCAGGCCGAGGTTGAGCGCCTTGCCGATGGTGAGCGTCTCGGTCACCGGTGCCCTCCCTCGAACGACGCCTGGTACGCCTCGAACTCCGCCTGCTGCGCCGCCAGGTGCGCCGTCTGCTCGGCGTAGACCTGGTCGAACATCGCCGTCCCCGGCGGGTCGGGCATCTCGGTCGTGCCGCGGCGGATCCGTGCCGCGAGCTCGTCGGCCTCGGCCTCGACGGCGTCGAAGAAGTCCTGGTCGGCGGAGCCGCTGCGGGACAGGTACGCCTTGACCCGGGCGATCGGGTCGCGCAGCTTCCACTCCTCCAGCTCGCTGGCGAGCCGGTAGCGGGTGGGGTCGTCGGAGGTGGTGTGCGCGCCCATCCGGTAGGTGAACGCCTCGACGAACGTCGGGCCCTGGCCCTCCCGGGCGGCGGCCAGCGCCGCCCGCGTCACCGCCAGGACGGCGAGGACGTCGTTGCCGTCGACCCGGACGCCGGGGAAGCCGAAGCCCGCGGCGCGCTGGTAGAGCGGCACCCGCGACTGGCGCTCCAGCGGGACGCTGATCGCGTACTGGTTGTTCTGGCAGAAGAAGACGACCGGCGCGGAGAAGCTGGCCGCCCAGATCATCGCCTCGTTGACCTCGCCCTGGCTGGTCGCGCCGTCGCCGAGGAAGGCCAGCACGGCGGTCTCGGCGCTGTCGCGCTGCAGCCCCATGGCGTAGCCGGTGGCGTGCAGTGTCTGGGCGCCGATGACGACGGTGTAGAGGTTGAAACCGGTGGCGACCGGGTCCCAGCCGCCGTTGTCGACGCCGCGGAACAGGCTCATGACGTGCAGCGGGTCGACCCCGCGGGTCCAGGCCACGCCGTGCTCGCGGTAGGTCGGGAAGGCGTGGTCCCCCGGCTCGAGGGCGCGGCCGGCGCCGACCTGGGCGGCCTCCTGGCCCAGCAGCGAGGCCCAGATGCCCAGCTCGCCCTGGCGCTGCAGGGCGGTGGCCTCGGCGTCCCACCGGCGGACCAGGACCAGGTCGCGGTAGAGGTCGCGCAGCTGCTGGTCGTCGAGGTCGATCGCGTACTCCGGGTGCTCGACCCGCTGCCCCTCGGGGGTCAGCAGCTGGATCAGGTCGGGTTGCCGGGGCAGGTGCGGCGCCCCCGCGCCCGGTACCGGGTCGACCACCTCGGTGGCACTGGACACGCTCATGTGCTCCTCCTCGCCGTCGTCCGCCGCTGCCGGGGTCGCCGGTCAGGCGGGCGGTGTGGACGCCTCGTGGCACCCGGGTGTGGCGCCACTTACAGACATCGTGGCACGGCCCGGGCGCCCCTGACGAGACACCCGCGGCACCGATCTGCGCAAGATCCCGGTGCCGGACTGCGCACGATGACCCGTCGGAGGGCCGCCGCGCCTGTCAGACTGAGCGACGTGCCGGCTCTCGACGCCACCGACGCCCGCCTGCTGCAGGCCCTGGGCGAGGACCCGCGGGCGACGGTCATGGCGCTGTCGCAGCGGCTCGGCCTGGCGCGCAACACCGTGCAGGCGCGGCTGGCCCGGCTGGAGTCCAGCGGGGCGCTGGCGCCCTTCGAGCACCGGGTCCGCCCGGAGGCGCTGGGCTACCGGCTGGGTGCCTACGTCACCGTGCAGGTCGTGCAGCGCAGCCTGGCCGACGTCGGCGAGGCGCTCGCGGACATCCCCGAGGTGCTCGAGGTGACGGCGCTGTCGGGCGTGGCCGACCTGCTGGTGCGGGTGGTCGCGGTCGACGCCGACGACCTGTGGCGGATCACCGAGCGGGTGCTGTCCATCCCCGGGGTCCAGCGCACCGACACCGCGCTGGCGCTGCGCCGGCTGGTCGACCACCGCATGCGGCCGCTACTGGCCCGCGCCGCCGGTCAGGACTGAGAAAGGACCCCCTGCCCCTGCCCCCTGCCAGCTCGCGGCGGGACCTGTCCCTTATACACATCC
>NZ_NVPT01000056.1 GCF_002802985.1 Geodermatophilus chilensis
TGTCTCTGAGGTGCTATGTGATCCTGTTGTTGTAGTTTTTTTTTCCAAGCAGACGCCGGCATACGAGGTCTAGCACGGTCTCGTGGGCTCGGAGATGTGTATAGGTGCCAGCCCCTCCCCCGGCGGCTTCCGGAGGAGCCCTGCCCCCACCTGCCGACGATCATGGAGCCGCGGTGGCGACACGCCGGAGAGCACCGGTGTGTCGCCACCGCAGGTCCATGATCACCGCGGCCTGGATCTGGCAAGAGCCTCGGACGGGCGTGCCGCCGGACCCGGCTCAGGCGGTGATGCGGTCGAGCACCAGGGGCAGCGGCTGGTCGCCGGTGTCGACGCCGACCGCGCCCTCCAGCGCCTCCAGCGCCCGCGGGATGCGCGCGGCGTCGTCGGTGTGCAGCTCCAGCAGCGGCTGCCCGGCCACCACCTGCTCTCCCACCCCGGCGGTCCAGGTGACGCCCGCGGCGGCCGACACCGGGTCCTCCTTGCGCGCCCGGCCCGCGCCCAGCCGCCAGGCGGCCACGCCGAGGGCGTAGGCGTCCAGCCGGGTCAGCGTGCCGGTGACCGGGGCGGTCACCACGTGCCGCTCGGCCGGCTGCGGCAGCGGAGCGTCGGGGTCGCCGCCCTGGGCGACGATCATCCGCCGCCAGACGTCCATGGCCTGCCCGTCGCGGAGGGCCTGGGCGGGGTCGACGTCGCCGCGCCCTACGCCGGCCAGCATCTCCCGGGCCAGCGCCAGGGTCAGCTCGACGACGTCGGCCGGACCGCCGCCGGCGAGCACCTCCACCGACTCGGCGACCTCCACGGCGTTGCCGGCGGCGCGGCCCAGCGGGCGGTCCATCGCCGTCACGAGCGCCACCGTGTGCACCCCGGCCGCCTCGCCGAGCCCGACCATCGTGCGGGCCAGCTCGCGCGAGGACGACGGGTCCTTCATGAACGCGCCCGACCCGGTCTTGACGTCGAGCACCAGCGCGTCGGCGCCCTCGGCGATCTTCTTGCTCATGATCGAGCTGGCGATCAGCGGGATCGACTCGACGGTGCCGGTGACGTCGCGCAGCGCGTAGAGCTTCTTGTCCGCCGGCGCCAGGTCGTGGCCGGCCGCGCAGATCACCGCACCCACCTCGCGCAGCTGCGCCAAGTAGGCCTCCTCGTGGACGTCGGCCCGCCAGCCCGGGATCGCCTCCAGCTTGTCCAGCGTGCCGCCGGTGTGCCCGAGGCCCCTACCGGACAGCTGTGGCACCGCCACCCCGCAGGCGGCGACCAGCGGCGCCAGCGGCAGCGTCGTCTTGTCGCCGACCCCGCCGGTGGAGTGCTTGTCGGCGGTCGGCCGGCCCAGCGGGGAGAGGTCCTTGCGCTCGCCGGAGTCGATCATCGCCTGGGTCCAGACGGCGAGCTCCTCGGGCGCCATGCCGCGGAAGAACACCGCCATGAGGAGTGCGCTGACCTGCTCGTCGGGCACCACCCCGCGGGTGTAGGCGTCGATCACCCAGCGGATCTGCGCGGCGCTGAGCTGCCCGCCGTCCCGCTTGGTGCGGATGACGTCGATCGCGTCGATGGTCACCGCGCGGCCGCCTTCTCCAGGTCGTCGGGCCCGAAGGCGTCCGGCAGCACCTCGCGCATCGGCACGATGCCCAGGGACACCGTCTCGATGAGCATCTCCGGGCCGCCGTGCTCCCACAGCAGCTGACGGCACCGCCCGCACGGCATGAGCGGCTGCCCGTCGCCGCCCACGCAGGACACGGCCACCAGGCGGCCGCCCCCGGTGCGGACCAGGTCGCTCACCATCCCGCACTCGGCGCACAGCCCCAACCCGTACGAGGCGTTCTCGACGTTGCAGCCGGTGACGACGCGGCCGTCGTCCACCAGCCCGGCCACGCCCACCGGGAACCGCGAGTAGGGCGCATAGGCGTGCGTCATCGCCTCCCGGGCGGCCGCGCGCAGCGCGTTCCAGTCGACGGTGTTCTCCCCGCCCACCACCCCGGCATCCGTCACTAGTGCTCTCCTCGTCGGTAGACCAACCCGTCGGCCTTGGGCATCCGCAGGCGTTGGGAGGCCAGCGAGAGCACGAGCAGCGTGGTCAGGTGCGGGGTGAAGAAGACGATGCCCTCGGGCAGCCGGTCGATGGTGAGGAAACCGACCAGCGCGGCGACGGCGAAGACGCCGGCCAGCACCGCCTGCACCGGCTTGCGGCGCACCGCCTGGTACACCGCCACCGCGGCCAGCAGGACGGCGACGAGCAGCAGCAGGGCCACCACCGCGGTCTGGCTGCGCAGCTGCAGCGCGTCGGCGAACCCGAACAGGCCCGCGCCGGCCGCCAGCCCGCCGGGCCGCCAGTTGCCGAAGATCAGCGCCGCCAGCCCGATGAAGCCGCGGCCGCCGGTCTGGCCCTCGCGGTAGATGCCGGCGACGAACACCAGGAACACACCGCCGAGGCCGGCCAGCGCGCCGGAGGTGATCACGGCGAGGTACTTGAGCCGGTAGACCGGGACGCCGAGGGAGTCCGCCGCGGCCGGGTTCTCGCCGCAGGACCGCAGCCGCAGGCCGAACGCGGTGCGCCACAGCAGCAGGTAGGACACCGGGATGAGCAGCACCGCCAGCAGAGTCAGCAGGCCCACGCCGCTGGTCAGCCCGCGCAGCAGGCCGGCCAGGTCGCTGACGAGGAACCAGTGCTGGCGCTCGAGGTCGCCGAGCAGGTCCGGCCCGGAGGACAGCAGCGGCAGCGAGAAGGACGGCGGGTCACCGGCGAGGGACGGCGACTGCGTGGGGCCGCCCCCGGTGTCCTCGGTGAACAGCAGCTCGGAGAGGAAGCGGACGACGCCCTCGGCGAGGATGTTGATCGCCACGCCGGAGACGACGTGGTCGACGCCGAAGGTCACCGTGGCGATCGCGTGCAGCAGGCCGCCGGCCGCGCCGAAGACCACGCCCCCGACGACCGCGCCGACCCAGCCCCACTGGTAGCCGGCCCAGCCGGCCCCCCAGGTGCCGAGGATCATCATCCCCTCGAGGCCGATGTTGACCACGCCCGCGCGCTCGGACCACAGCCCACCGAGGGCGGCCAGGCCGATGGGGACGGCGAGCAGCAGCGCCGCCGAGAGGGTCGACGACGAGGTCAGCTCCTGCTCCCCGGAGACGACCCGAACCAGCGAGAACAGCAGCCACAGGCCGACGAGCAGCCAGAGCACCCGTCGGGCGCGGCCGCCGCCGGTGAGCAGGTCGGTCAGAGGGCCGCGGCTGGGCCGCCCGGTGCGGGTCGTCGCCGTGGTGCTCACGCCTGCGCCCCCTGCTGGTCGCCCGGCACGCCGGTGTGGACCCGCTGTCCGCCGTCCGGCGCGGTGGGCGGTGGCGCGCCGTCGTCCCCACCGGTCTGCGGGCTCGGGCCGGCGGACGCGCCGGCCCGCTCGGCCGAGCGCAGCGCCAGCCGGCGGGCGATCTCGTTGGCGACGACGACGGCGAGCACGATCGTGCCCTGGATGATCGTCACGACCGAGGACGGGATGTCGGCGAACTGCAGCGGCAGCGCGGCTCGGTCGAGGAAGGCGAACAGCAGCGCGGCCAGCGCGATGCCGACCGGGGCGCTGCGGCCCAGCAGCGCGACGGCGATGCCCAGGAAGCCCAGCCCGGCGGTGAACTCGGTGCCGTAGTCGTACTGCGACCCGAGCAGGTCGGGCAGGCCGACCAGGCCGGCGATGGCACCGGAGATGAGCATGGTCTTCACGACCATGCCCCGGGCGTCGACGCCGCTGGCGGTGGCCGCCGAGGGCGACAGGCCGGTGGCGCGCAGGTCGAAGCCGAAGCGGGTGCGCGTGAGCAGCACGGCCACGACCACGCCCACCACGACCGCGACCAGCAGGAAGCCGTAGAGGCCGCTGCGCGGCTCGGCCAGCCCGAGCGCGGTGAGCAGCCCGTTGAGGCTGGGCACCCGGCCGGACTCGGGGATCTCGGCGGTGGTGATGATCGAGGCGCCCGGCGGGCTGCCGCGCAGCGGGCCGGTGAGCAGGAACGACGCCAGCCCGAGCGCGATGAAGTTCAGCATGATCGAGCTGATGACCTCGCTGACGCCGCGGGTCACCTTCAGCACGCCGACGATGCCGGCCCACAGCGCGCCGACCGCCATCGCCACGACGACGATCAGCAGCACGTGCAGCGGGCCGGGCAGGGCGACGGCCGCGCCGGCCGCGGCGGCGAGGACGGTGGCCAGCCGGTACTGGCCCTCGACGCCGATGTTGAACAGGCCCATCCGGAACGCGACTGCCACGGCGAGGCCGGCGAGGAACAGCGGCACCGCCCGGTTGAGGATCACGACGATCGACTGCACCTGCTGCGACGGGCTCTGGCCCAGGTCGGTCATCACCCGGAACGCCTCGAGCGGGTCCTGCCCGATGAGGGCGATGACCAGCGCGGAGATGACCAGCGCGACGAGGACGGCGAGCACCGGGCCGAGCAGGGAGAGACCGACCCGGCGGACGACGCCACTCACGCCGCACCCGCCGTCGACCGCGCGCCGGTCATGTGCCCGCCGAGCTCCTCCGGCGTCACCCGCCGCGGGTCGAGGGTGGCCACCAGCCGGCCGCGCAGCATGACGTGCAGGGTGTCCGACAGGCCGATCAGCTCGTCGAGGTCGGCCGAGATCAGCACGATGCCCAGGCCCTCGGCGCGGGCGTCCTTGAGCAGCTCCCAGATCACCGACTGGGCGCCGACGTCGACGCCTCGGGTCGGGTGGGCGGCGACCAGCAGCCGCGGCCGGGCGCTCATCTCCCGCCCGACGATCAGCTTCTGCTGGTTGCCGCCGGAGAGGGCGACGGCGAGGGTGTCCGGCCCGGGGGCGCGGACGTCGTACTCGCGCATGATGCGGGCGGTGTCGGCCCGGGCGCCGCGGCGGTCGATCAACGGGCCCTTCACCGCGGGCGGGCGGGTCTGGTGGCCGAGGATGCGGTTCTCCCACAGCGGCGCGTCGAGCAGCATGCCCTGGCGGTGCCGGTCCTCGGGGATGAAGCCCACGCCGGCCTCCCGCCGGGCGCGGGTGCTCCAGGCGGTGACGTCCTCCCCGCCGAGCAGCACCGAGCCGGCGGCCAGCGGGCGCAGGCCCATGATCGCGTCGACGAGCTCGGCCTGGCCGTTGCCCTCCACCCCGGCGATGCCGACGACCTCGCCCTCGCGCACGGTGAGCGTGACGTCGTCCACCACCGGGCGCCGGCTCTCGTCGCTGACGGTCACGTCGACCAGCTGCAGCACGGGGGTGTCGCGCACGGTGGACTCGCGGGTCTCCGGGGTGGGCAGCTCGGCGCCGACCATCAGCTCGGCCAGCTGCTTGGCCGTCGTCGTCCGCGGGTCGGCGGTGCCGACGGTGGTGCCGCGCCGGATGACGGTGATCGAGTCGGCGACGCGGCGCACCTCGTCGAGCTTGTGCGAGATGAAGATGACCGTCAGGCCCTCGCGCTTGAGCTCCGCCAGGTTGCCGAACAGCTCGTCGACCTCCTGGGGCACGAGGACGGCGGTCGGCTCGTCGAGGATCAGGATGCGGGCGTCGCGGTAGAGCACCTTGGCGATCTCGACGCGCTGCCGGTCGCCGACGCCGAGGTCCTCGACGAGCGCGTCGGGCCGCAGGCCCAGGTTGTAGCGCTCGGAGATCTCCTCGATCCGGCGGCGAGCACCGGCCCGGTCCAGCCGGCCGCGCTTCGTGGGCTCGCTGCCCAGGATCACGTTCTCCAGGACGGTGAAGTTGTCGGCCAGCATGAAGTGCTGGTGGACCATCCCGATGCCGGCGGCGATCGCGTCCGCCGGGCTGCGGAACTGGACCGGGCGGCCGTCGACGAGGATCTCGCCCTCGTCCGGGCGGTGCTCGCCGTAGAGCGTCTTCATCAGCGTCGACTTGCCGGCGCCGTTCTCGCCCACGATGGCGTGCACCTCGCCGCGGCGGACCCGCAGCTCGATGTCCCCGTTCGCCACCACGCCCGGGAAGCGCTTGGTGATCCCGCGCAGCTCGACGGCGAGGGGGACGTCGCCCGCCGCCGCGCCTCCTGCTGGCGAGTCTGCTGGGGACATGCCGGCATCTCCTCGCTGTGGACCCGCCGGTGGGCGGGAGGTCACTACGGATGGCTCCGGCGTGCGGGATCAGCCGCGCCGCCGGGTCCTCGGGCCCGGGGGGCCGTGGGTATGGTGCCGCACCCGGCGGGCTCCGTCCGAGTCCGGGGCGGCCCCGGAGCAGCGCGGGCCCGGGCGTCTGGCGCCCGGGCCCGCGTCGCAGGGTGGTTCAGTCGTGCGGGAACACCCGCACGGGTGTCACTCGACCGTCGTCGGGACCGTGATGGTGCCGTCGATGATCTGCTGCGAGTACTGCTCGATGTCGTCCTGGATGTCGTCGATGAAGCCGCCCGACGTGGCCAGGCCGATGCCCTCGGTGGACAGGTCGTTGAGGACGTCGGTCGCGCCCTGCACGTTGCCCTCGGCGTAGTCGTTGATGAACTGCTCCACCGCGTTGTCGACCCGCTTGAGCATCGAGGTCATGATGACCGCCTGCAGCGCGGGGTCGCTGACCGTCAGGTACTGGTCGGAGTCCACGCCGATCGCCCGGTTGCCCGAGCCGGCGGCGGCCTGGAAGACGCCGATGCCCGAGCCACCCGCGGCGTGGTAGACGATGTCGGCCCCGGCGTCGTACATGCCCTGGGCCACGATCTGGCCGCGGGCGGGGTCGTTGAACCCGGAGAAGTCACCGGCCGGCGAGATGTACTGCCGGTCGATGGTGATCTGCGGGTTGACCGTCTGCGCACCGGCCACGTAGCCGGCCTCGAACTTCTCGATCAGCGGGCTCTGCACGCCGCCGACGAAGCCGATGTGGCCGCTCTCGCTCTTCAGCGCGGCGGCGACGCCGGCCAGGAAGGAGCCCTCCTCCTCGGCGAAGATCAGGCCGGTGACGTTGTCGCCCTTGGCGCCGTCGGCGTTGGAGCCGTCGACCTGCGCGAACGTGGTCTCGGGGAACTGCGGGGCGACCTCGGCGATGACGTCGTCGTAGTTGAAGCCGACGGCGATGACCGGGTCGAAGCCCTGCTCCGCGAGCTGGACGAGCAGGTCGGCGCGGTTGGAGGCGTCGTCGTTGGGGCTGAGCTCCTGGAGCTCGCCGCCGAGGGCGTCGACGGCCGCCGCGGCGCCGGTGTAGGCCGAGTCGTTGAACGACCGGTCACCGCGGCCGCCGGTGTCGTAGGCCAGGCCGACGCGCAGCTCCTCGGTGGCGCTCCCGCCACCGCCCTCGCCGCCGCCGCTGCTGCCGGTGGGCTCGTCGCTGGCACAGGCCGCCAGGGCCATGCTGCCGGCCAGCAGCAACGCCGCGGCCTTCATCCTCCGCGCTCGGCGCAAGACGATCTCCTCTCTGGGGAGACCGGCCGCACGGACGAGGCGGCCGGTCCCGGTGGGTCGGGTCGATGCGTGACTGCCGGCGGGCGCCGGTCCCCACAGCACGCGACGACGGCACGCTAGCTCCGCCCGGCGGCTGCGCCGAACCCCGCGTCGGAGACCGAGACTCGATCGTTGCCAACGCCGCGACCGCAGTGGCCCGGACCACGCGCCGCGCCCCGGACCGCGCGGGCTAGCGTGCGCGCCATGCGACGGGCGGCGGCACGGCTGACCGCCGCGGTCCTGGCCACGGGGTTGCTGCTCGGCGGCGCCGGGCCGGCGCTGGCCGAGGACGCCCGACCTACCGCCGACCCGTCGGCGCCCACGCCCACCGCGCCGGCGCCGGGCGGTCCGCCGCAGGGCAGCGGGCCCGGCGGGGTGACCGTCGGCGGTGAGGGCCTCGACACCCGCGGCACCGTCGTCGCCGACGGCGCTCCCCCGCTGCCGGTCGGTGTGGTCGCGCCCGGCTGGCTGGTGGCCGACGCCGGCAGCGGGGCGGTGCTGGCCGCCCGCGACCCGCACGGCCGCTACTACCCCGCCAGCACGCTCAAGACCCTGACCCTGCTGACCCTCCTGCCGCTGCTGGACCCGGCGGAGGTCGTGGAGGGCACGGTCGAGGACGAGGCGGTGGAGGGCAGCCGCGTCGGCCTGGTCGCCGGCGGGCGCTACCCGGTCGCCCTGCTGTTCCAGGCGCTGGTGATGCAGTCGGGCAACGACGCGGCCGGCGCCCTGGCCCGCGCCGCGGTCGGTCCGGAGCTCACCGTGCGGGCCATGAACGAGGTGGCGGCGTCGATCGGCGCGTACGACACCGTCGCGGGGACGCCGTCCGGCCTCGACGTGGCCGGGCAGAGCTCCTCGCCCTACGACCTCGCGCTGGTCTTCCGCCGGCTGGTCGCGGACCCGGCGACGGTCGCGCTGCTGCGGACGCCGGTCGCCCAGATCCCGGCGGTCGAGGGCCGCTCGCCCGGCTTCCAGATCCAGAACCAGAACCCGCTGGCCGACTCCCCGGGGAACCTGGGCGGCAAGACCGGCTTCACCGACGCCGCCCGGCACGCGTTCGTCACCGCCGCCGAGCGCGACGGTCGGCGGGTGGTGGTCAGCGTGATGGGCGCCGAGAACGTGCCGCTGCGCGCCGCCGACCAGGCCGCGCTGCTGCTGGACTGGGGCTTCGCCGTCCCCACCGGGACTGCCGGCGTGGGCCGCCTGGTCGACTCGGCGGCCGACGTCCCGCCCCCGCCTGCGCCGGCACCCCGGGTGCCGGACCTCGCCGGGCCGCCCGCGCCGATCCCGGTTGCGGGCGGCGGGGACCCGCTGCTCCTGCCGGTGGGGCTGGCCGTGGTCTGCGCGGGGGTCGTCGTCGGCACGCTGGTCGGCCTGCGCCGCCGGTCCGGCGGGTGAGCGCGTCCGCGGTCAGCGCGGAGGGACTGCCGGGCCGTCCGCCGGCGGGACGTCCGGACCGCTGACCTCCGGCACCACGTGGGCGTCCCCCTGCACCTTCGGCAGGGTGGCCGTCCACGCGGCCGTGAAGAACGCGAACCGGCAGACCACGTTGATCCAGATCAGGATGCCGACGGCGCCGCCGAACGCCGAGGCGGTCACGCTGCCCGAGATCATCGACAGGTAGAGGCTGCCGACGAGCTTGAGCGCCTCGAACCCGACCGCGCCGAACAGCGCCCCGGGCAACAGCCGGCGCAGCGGGTAGGAGGTGGAGGGCACGACCCGCAGCAGCCACAGGAAGACGACGACGTCGGTGACGACGGCCAGGCCCAGCCCGAGCGCCGCGGTGAGCAGGAACAGGCCCGGCGCGCGGTCCAGCCCCAGCGCCTCCAGCGTCCACGACGCGGCCCGGGTGACCGCGCCGGTGAGACCGAGGCTGACCAGTCCGGCGAGGCCGAACGCGGCCAGCGCCAGCAGGTCCTGCAGGTTGTCGCGGAGGAACTCCGGGTCGTCGACGCGGCCCTTCCAGATGCGCTCCATGCCCAGGCGCAGCTTGTCCATGGCGCGCAGCCCGGCGTAGAGGAAGCCCACCAGGCCGATGAGCCCGGTGAGACCGGCCGAGCCGACGGCGCCGTTCAGCTCGCTGGTGATCTCCGCGCCGGTCGGGCCGGGGAAGCTCTCGCGGATGGTGGCGGAGAGCTCCTGCTGCAGCAGCTGGTTGCCCGCGAGGACCAGCCCGATGACCGACGCGACGAGCAGCAGCACCGGCACCAGGCCGAGGAAGACGAAGTAGGTGACGCCCGCGGCCATGAGGTCGCCCTGGGTGCGCTGGTAGCGGCCGCCGGCGCGGGCCAGGTGGTCGAACCACGGGAGGCGGCGGCGCAGCCGGGTGACCCGCTCCTGCCAGCGCCCGGGCAGCTGGGTGACCCACGACCAGCGGCCACCGGGCGGCTGGTCCCCGGCGGGCGCGGGTGCGGACTGCTGGGTCCGGGTGGCGCTCACCCGCCCGAGTCTGCGGGCAGACCGCGCCGCGCGCGCCCCGGCTCTGGTGACGTGCCGGAACGGCCCCCTGCAGGGACCCGCCCCGAGCGACAGCGAGGGGTGGGGGGCGGGAGGGTCCTCTTTCAGTGCGGCGGACCGGTGAGGGGGTACTCGCGGGCGATCGCCCAGACGCCGTCGGGCGTCTGCTCGAACTCGGTGAAGTGCTCGACCCGGAACTCCGCCGAGAGGTCGGCCAGGCCGGAGTAGGCCAGGTCGAGCATGTCCCCCGGGACGTCGTGGGCCACGGTCACGTGCGGGTGGTACGGGTAGGACAGCGACCGCGCCAGCGGCCCGCGGCGGACGTCGTTGGCGATCAGCTCGCAGTTGCCGATGCCGCGGGCCACGGCCACGAACACCACCGCGGAGACCGGCGCGAACGTGCCGGTGCCCGACAGGTGCATGTCGAACGGCGGGTGGCTGGCGGCGACCTCGGCCAGGTGCGCGGTGATGGCCGGCCGCTCGGCCAGCGGCACCTCGGTCGGCGGCAGCAGCGTCACGTGCGGCGGCACCGAGGCGGCCTGCGGGTCGCCGACCTTGGCTCGCCAGTCGACGAACAGCTGCGACCACGGCTCCGGGATGGGGACGACCACGCCGAGGACGGCGGTCTTCGCGGCGCTGCGGCTGCGCGGGACGAAGGTGTCGTCGTTCACGCCGGCGCTCCGGCAGGTGGCAGGAAGCCGACCCTGTCGTAGACGTCGGCGACCGTGCGGGCGGCGACCTCGCGGGCCCGGGCCGCGCCCTGTGCCAGCGTGCGCTGCAGCTCCGCGGGGTCGTCGAGCAGCTCCTGGGTGCGCCGGCGGACCGGCGTCACGAAGTCGGCGACCACCTCGGCCAGCTCCTTCTTCAGGTCGCCGTAGCCGCGACCGGCGAAGTGCTCCTCGAGCTCGGCAACGCCACGCCCGGACAGCGCACTGTGGATGGTCAGCAGGTTCGTCACACCCGGCTTGCCCTCGGGGTCGGCGACGATCTCGCGGCCGGTGTCGGTGACCGCCGAGCGGATCTTCTTGCCGGTCACCTTCGGGTCGTCGAGCAGGTCGACGCAGCCGGCGGGCGGCAGGCTCTTGCTCATCTTCTTGTCCGGCGACTGCAGGTCGAGGATCTTCGCGGTGCCCTGCACGATGTGCGCCTCCGGCAGCCGGAAGCTGGTGCCGAAGCGGTTGTTGAAGCGGGTCGCGAGGTCGCGGGTGAGCTCGAGGTGCTGCCGCTGGTCCTCACCGACCGGCACCCGGTCGGCCTGGTACAGCAGGATGTCGGCGGCCTGCAGCACCGGGTAGGTGAACAGCCCGACCGAGGCGCCGGAGGTGCCCTCGCGCTGGCTCTTGTCCTTGAACTGCGTCATCCGGCTGGCCTCGCCGAAGCGGGCCAGGCACTCCATCACCCAGGACAGCTGCACGTGCTCGGGCACGTGGCTCTGCACGAACAGCGCGCTGCGCTCCGGGTCGACGCCGAGGGCGAGCAACTGGGCCGCGGAGACGAGGGTGCGCCGGCGCAGCGCCTCGGGGTCCCAGTCGACGGTGATCGCGTGCAGATCGACGACACAGTAGAACGCCTCGTGGTCCTCCTGGAGGGCCACCCACTGCCGCAGCGCACCCAGGTAGTTGCCGAGGTGGAACGAGTCCGCTGTCGGCTGGATGCCGGACAGCACACGGGGAAGAGGCACGACGGCCATCAAACCAGCCGATCCCGGGCCCTGGCGCCGCACGTCCCGAACGTCCTCGTCACCGGCGGCGGGTCACGCGACCGGAGCGGTGGGGACCCGGTCGAGGGCGGCGAGGAAGACGTCGTCCTCCTCGGGGGTGCCGACGGTCACCCGGATGCCCTCCCCGGCGAACGGCCGGGTGATGACGGCCCGGGACTCCAGCGCGGCCGCCAGACCCGCGGCCTCCTCACCCACCGGCAGCCAGACGAAGTTGGCCTGACTGTCGGAGACGTCGAGGCCCCGCTCGCGCAGCGCGGCGGTGAGCCGGTCCCGCTCGGCGGTGACCGCGGCGCAGCGCCGGCGGACCTCGTCCTCGCTGGCCAGTGCGGCGACCGCGGCGGCCTGGGCGAGGGTGGACACGCTGAACGGCACGTGTGTCTTCCGCACCGCCTCGGCGACGGCGGGGTCCTCGGCGACCAGGTAGCCGACCCGCAGCCCGGCCAGCCCCCAGGCCTTGGAGAAGGTGCGCAGCACGGCGACGTTGGGCCTCCCCCGCATCAGCTCCAGCCCGTCGGGGACGTCGGGGTCGGTGACGAACTCGCGGTAGGCCTCGTCGAGGACGACGAGGGTGTCGGCGGGGACGGCGTCGAGGAAGCGCTCGAGCTCCGCCCGGCGGACCGCCGTCCCGGTGGGATTGTTCGGGTTGCAGACGAACACCACGCGGGTGTTGTCGTCGACCGCGGCGGCCAGCGCCTCGAGGTCGTGGGTGTCGGCCGGGCCGCCCGGGCGACCGGGCACCAGCGGCACCTGGACCGACCGGGCGCCGGCCACCTGCGCCAGCAGCGGGTACATCTCGAACGACCGCCAGGCGAAGGCGATGCTCGTGCCGGGGTCGTTGAACGACTGCGCCAGCTGCTGGCAGAGCATCACCGCGCCGCAGCCGGTCACCACCTGGGCGGGGTCGACGCCGTGGCGCTCGGCGAGGGCGGCAGTCAGGACGACCGCGCCGTTGTCGGGGTAGCGGTTGGTCTCCGCGGCCGCGGCCGCGAGCGCCTCGACGACGGCCGGCAGCGGCGGGAACGCCACCTCGTTGCTGGCCAGCTTGACCGCGCGCTCGACGCCGATCTCCCGCGCGAGGTCGGCGGGATTGCGCCCCGGCCGGTAGGCGGGCAGCTGCTGCACCGCCGGTCGTGCGCTGACCACGTGGGGACCTCCTGACCGCACCTCCGCGTCGCGACGGTGGGTGGCCGCGCGCGGATCTAGGGTGGACGCATGCGCGTTCTCGTCGCCGGTGGAGCCGGCTACATCGGCAGCGTAGTCACGGCCGCCCTCCTCGAGGGTGGGCACGAGGTGACCGTCCTCGACGACCTCTCGACCGGTCACGCCGACGCCGTCCCCTCGGGTGCGACGTTCGTGCAGGCCTCGCTGCACGACTCCGCGCCGGTGCTGGCCGAGGTCCGCCCCGAGGCGGTGCTGCACTTCGCGGCCAAGAGCCTGGTCGGCGAGTCGCAGGTCAAGCCGGAGATCTACTGGGACACCAACGTGTGCGGGACGCTGGCGCTGCTGGAGGCCATGCGCGCCGCCGACTGCCGCCGGATCGTCTTCTCCTCCACCGCGGCCACCTACGGCGAGCCCGAGCAGGTGCCGATCCGCGAGGACGCCCCGACCCGGCCGACCAACACCTACGGCGCCACCAAGCTCGCCGTCGACGCGATGCTGACCTCCTACACGGCCGCGTACGACTTCGCCGCGGTCAGCCTGCGCTACTTCAACGTGGCCGGCGCCGCCTACGGCCTCGGCGAGCGGCACACCACCGAGACCCACCTCATCCCGATCGCGCTGCAGGTGGTGGCCGGCCAGCGGGAGCACCTGACGATCTACGGCGAGGACTACCCCACGCCCGACGGCACCTGCATCCGCGACTACATCCACGTCGAGGACCTCAGCGACGCCCACCTGCTCGCGCTCTCCGCGCCGTCCCCGGGCGAGCACCGCATCTACAACCTGGGCAACGGCACCGGCTTCTCGGTGCAGCAGGTGATCGACGCCGTCCGCGAGGTCACCGGGCACCCGGTGCCCGTCGAGGTCGGGCAGCGCCGGGCCGGGGACCCCGCGCAACTGGTCGCCTCGAGCGACAGGATCCGCGGCGACCTGGGCTGGACGCCGAAGCACACCGACCTGGCCGGCATCGTCCGCGACGCCTGGGAAACCGCCCAAAAGCGCGGCTAACCTCGCCCCGGCTCCCTGCAGGGTCCCGCCGCGAGCCTGCGAGTGGCGGGGGGCAGGGGGTCCTCTTTCAGTTCAGGTGCCGATCGTGCTGGTCGGCACCTGCGCCGGGTCGACCTCGGGCTGCGGGGCACGGCTGACCGACAGACGCGCGATCCGCCGTCCGTCGAGTTCCAGGACGGTCAGCGTGCGCCCCTCGACCTCGACGCCGTCACCGACGACGGGCAGCCGGCCGAGCTCGGCGAGCACGTAGCCGGCGACGGTCTCGTAGGGACCCTCGGGCAGCTGCAGCCTGGTCGCCTCGCGGAAGTCGTCGAGGTTGAGCAGCCCGTCGACCTCCTGCGGGCCGTCCGGGCGCTCGTCGCCGCCGTCGGTGACGTCCTCGTCGTACTCGTCGTAGATCTCCCCGATGACCTCCTCGATGAGGTCCTCGAGGGTGACGATGCCGTCGGTGCCGCCGTACTCGTCGACGACGATCGCCAGGTGCTGGTTCTCCCGCCGCATCTCCGACAGGGCGGTGAGGACGCCGGCGGTGCCCGGCAGCCGCTTGACCTCGCGGACCAGGTCGCCGACGGTCGCCGCCCGGCCGGCCGGGTGGTTGGGCAGGAACAGGTCGCGCACGTGCACGAAGCCCAGGACGTCGTCCTCGTCGCGGCCGACGACCGGGTAGCGGGAGTGGCTGGAGTCGGAGACCTGCTTGGCCGCACGGCTCGCGGTCATCGACGCCTCGAGGAAGTCGACCTCGGTGCGCGGGGTCATGACCTCGCGGACCTCGCGGTCGCCGGCGCGGAACACCTCACCGATGAGCCGGCGCTCGTCGGAGCTCAGCGACTCGTGCGCCGTCACCAGGTCGCGCAGTTCCTCCTGGCTGATCGACTCGCCGCTGGCCCCCGGGTCGCCGCCGAGCAGCCGGACCAGCAGGTTGGTCGACGTCGACAGCAGCCAGATGACCGGGCGGGAGAGCTTGGCGATGGCGTTGAGGGGTGCGGCGACCAGCAGGGAGAAGCCCTCCGCCCGCTGCAGCGCCAGGCGCTTGGGGGTCAGCTCGCCGACCACCAGGGACAGGTAGCTGATCCCGATGGTGACCAGCACGAAGGCCAGCGTGCCGGCGAGACCCTCGCGCATGCCGAGGCCGACCAGCCAGTCGGCGAACGGCCGGGAGAGGGTGCTGGCCCCGAACGCGGCGGAGAAGAAGCCGGCCAGCGTGACGCCGACCTGGACGGCGGCGAGGAAGCGGTTGGGGTCGCTGAGCAGGCGTTGCACGGCCTTGCCCCGCCGTCCGCCGTTCTCGGCCAGCGCACGCACCTGGGACTCGCGGAGCGAGACGAGCGCGATCTCCGCCCCCGAGAAGGCGCCGCCGATCAGGACGAAGGCGACGACCATCACGATGTTGAGCCAGACGTCGCTCACCGGCGGCGTGCTCCTGTCGAACGGGGCAGTGGGACGACGTCCATGCTGCCCGCTCGCCCTCCACAGGGCACCATCCGAGCGGGGTCGGTCAGCCCACAGTGAGTTGGGTCACAGCCCACTGTCGATCACGCTCCGCTCACAGCTACTCTTGCCACAGTAACGGTTCGTGATCTAGCACCTGGCGGGGGCCACCACTCGTGCACCACATGCCGGCGGGTCCGCCGCTCTCTTCCCGCATCGCCGCAGCACTCGGCCGGTGGGCTCGTCTCCTCCGGCTCCCACGCCTGGTGCCCCTGCTCCTCGTGGCCGGCGCCGTCGCCGTCGTGACGGTCGGGGCGCCCATGGTGTCCGGCGTCGTCACCAGCTTCACCGACCCGGTGGCGCTCGAGTCGACCCCGACGCCGGACGGCAGCGCTCCCGCCGTGACGGGCTCGGCCGGGTCGTCGTCGGCCCCCGGCGGGTCGGTGGACGTCCCGTCGGTGCAGACCGACAGCGCCCCGGCACCGCAGACCCCCGCCGCGACGCCCGCCGCCCCGTCGTCGGCCGGGGTGCCGTCCCCGGTGAGCCCGTCGGCGCCCGCGCGCACGGCCGCCACGACCTCGGACGCCGCCGTCCCCGTCGAGGAGCCGGCGACCCGGTCCGCGACCGACGCCGACGCCGAGGCCGAGGCCGGGGCGCCCGCCGTCGAGACGGGGACCGAGCCGGCGCCGGTGGCGCGGGCCGCCGTCCCCACCGCCCCCACCGCGGAGGCCGCGGTGCTCGCGCTGGCCAACGAGGCCCGCGCCGACGCCGGCTGCGGTGCCCTCACCGCCGACCCGGCGCTGGCCGCGGTGGCGCGGGCGCACAGCGCGGACATGCGCGACCGCGACTACTTCTCGCACACCAGCCCGGAGGGCCTCTCCCCCTTCGACCGGGCCGAGCAGGCCGGCATCGACTACTCGCGGGCGGAGAACATCGCCTACGGCCAGGCCGACGCCGCGGCGGTGATGGAGGCCTGGCTGGAGAGCCCGGGGCACCGTGCCAACATCCTCGACTGCGACCTGACGAAGCTGGGCGTGGGCGTCGCCGAGGGTCCCGGCGGCCCCTGGTGGACCCAGCTCTTCGGCGCCTGACGACTTCCCTCCCTGAACAGACGACTTCGGGGAAGTAGCTGACCGATCCGCCGAACAGGCGGCTACTTCCCCGAACTCGATCGGGTCAGCAGGGCTGCCACCCGCGCCACGAGGTCCTCCGGCTGCCTCAGATCGGCGGCGGTCACGTGCAGGACGGTCCAGCCGGCGGCGACGAGGGCGTTGAGCCGCCGCCTGTCCCGCGTCAGCTGGCCCGGGGCGCCGTGCCAGGCGCCGTCGTACTCGACCGCCACGCGCTGCTCGGGGAAGGCCAGATCGACCCGCGCCACGAACCGGCCGTCCCGGTCGCGGACCGTGTACTGGGGGACGGCGAGAAGGCCGGCGAGGCCGAGCAGCACCCTGAGCCGCGACTCCTGCGGCGACTCCGCCCGGCCGTCTGCGAGGTCGACGGCCCGCGCGGCTCGCCGGGCACCCCTCGGCGTCGACTGGACGGCAACCGCGGCACGGAGCACCGGGTGGTCGACCACTCCCTTCCCGAGCAGGACGTCCAGGGCCACCACCGCCTCCAGGAACGGCTCGGTGCGCGCGATGTCGAGCGCCGCCCGGATCGGCCGTCGTGCATGGTCCGTGCGGCACCTGGACGACCTCAGCGAGGCCCAGCGTCACGTGGCGGACGCGCAGGCCGGCGACGGGCCCGGACCGCACGTCCGGGGGCAGGGTGACCTCCACCGGCGTCCGGACGTCGACCAGTCCGGTGACCCCGTGCAGGTGGGCCGCCGTCCGCCCGCTGAACACCGCACTCGACGGGACCAGCAGGCGTGCACCGCTGACGCGGACGCCGAAGGAGTCCGGCAGGTCGGCGTCCGCGTAGACGCCGCGGTAGAGACGGCGCCAGGCGCTGCTGCGGAGCTCGGCGGGGGTGAGCAACCCGAGCCGACGACGTCCCGCTTGCGGAAGACGCGACCGCGGAGGGCATCGGGGCGACGGGGCGGAGGCACCCGCTGAGCGTGCCGTGAGCCGCGGTTGCGCGCTGACGTCGTCCACAGCCTGCGCGACTACGCCGAAGATGCTGTCCGGACGCCGCTCCAGAGCACCACTTCCCCGGAGTTGCGCGAGGAGGGAACCCGGCCTCCGACGCACGGCGGCCCCCCACCGTGAGGTGAGGGGCCGCCGTCAAGGTCCCGTTCAGGGCCCCGCCCTGAGCTTGCGAGGAGTGGGGAGGACGGGGTCCTTCGTCAGGCCATGGCCTTCTGCAGGTTGCTGTCGATGGCCGCCAGGAAGTCCTGGGTGGTCAGCCACGGCTGGTCCTTGGAGATCAGCAGCGCGAGGTCCTTGGTCATCTGGCCGCTCTCGACGGTGTCGATGCAGACCTTCTCCAGGGTCTCCGCGAAGCGGGTCACCTCGGGGGTGTTGTCGAGCTTGCCGCGGTGGGCCAGGCCCCGGGTCCAGGCGAAGATCGACGCGATCGGGTTGGTCGAGGTCTCCTTGCCCTGCTGGTGCTGCCGGAAGTGGCGGGTCACCGTGCCGTGGGCGGCCTCGGCCTCGACGGTGCGGCCGTCGGGGCTCATCAGCACCGAGGTCATCAGGCCGAGCGAGCCGAAGCCCTGGGCCACGGTGTCGGACTGGACGTCCCCGTCGTAGTTCTTGCACGCCCAGACGTAGCCGCCCTCCCACTTGAGGGACGCCGCGACCATGTCGTCGATCAGCCGGTGCTCGTAGGTGATGCCGGCCTGCTCGAACTGGTCCTTGAACTCGGACTCGAAGACCTCGGCGAACAGGTCCTTGAACCGGCCGTCGTAGGCCTTGAGGATCGTGTTCTTCGTCGAGAGGTAGACCGGGTAGCCGCGCTGCAGGCCGTAGTTCATCGAGGCCCGCGCGAAGTCGCGGATCGACTCGTCGAGGTTGTACATCGCCATCGCGACACCGCCGCCGGGCGACTGGAACACCTCGTGCTGGATCGGCTCGCCGCCGTCCTTGGGCTGGAAGGTGATCGTCAGCGTCCCCTCGCCCGGAAAGCGGAAGTCGGTGGCGCGGTACTGGTCACCGAAGGCGTGACGGCCGACGACGATCGGCTTGGTCCAGCCCGGCACCAACCGCGGCACGTTCTGCATGATGATCGGCTCGCGGAAGATCACGCCGCCGAGGATGTTGCGGATCGTCCCGTTCGGGGACCGCCACATCTTCTTGAGGCCGAACTCCTCGACGCGGGCCTCGTCCGGGGTGATCGTCGCGCACTTGACGCCGACGCCGTACTTCTTGATCGCGTTCGCGGCGTCGACGGTGATCTGGTCGTCGGTCTCGTCGCGCTTCTCGATGCCCAGGTCGTAGTACTCGAGGTTGACGTCGAGGTACGGGAGGATCAGCTGGTCCTTGATGAACTGCCAGATGATCCGGGTCATCTCGTCGCCGTCGAGCTCGACGACGGTGCCCTCGACCTTGATCTTTGCCACGTGCGGGTCCCTCTCTACATGCTCCGAGCCGGTTCGGCTCAGAGGTCGGCTACGTCGGCTTGCTTGGCGCGCACGGCCTCGGCCGCCTCGCGCAGCCCGGCCAGTTCGCTCTCGGACAGGTCGCCCTCGACGACCTTCCGCACGCCCTCGCGGCCGATCTCGACCTCGACGCCCAGGTAGACGCCGTTGATCCCGTACTCGCCGTCGACCCAGGCGCACACCGGCATGACCGCACCGGAGTCCTCCATGACCGCGCGCGCCATCCGAGCGGCGGCCGCGGAGGGGGCGTAGTAGGCCGATCCGGTCTTGAGCAGCGCCACGACCTCGGCGCCGCCGTTGCGGGTGCGGTCGACCAGGTGCTCGATGCGGTCGGCGGCCATGACGTCGGACAGCGGCTTGCCGTCGACGGTGCACCGGGACGGGACCGGGACCATCGTGTCGCCGTGCGAGCCCAGGGTCAGGGTCCGCACCGAGCCGACCGGGACGCCGAGCTCCTCGGCCACGTTGTTGGAGAACCGCGCGGTGTCGAGCATGCCGGCCTGCCCCATCACCCGGTTCTTCGGGAACTGGGTGGCCAGCTGCGCCAGCGCGGTCATCTCGTCCAGCGGGTTCGAGACGACGATGATCACCGCGTCGGGCGAGGTCTGCGCGATGTTCTCGGCGACGGACCGCACGATCTTGGCGTTGGTCTCGATGAGGTCCATCCGGCTCATGCCGGGCTTGCGGGGCAGGCCCGCGGTGATGACGACGACGTCGGAGCCCTCGGTGCCCTCGTAGGACCCACCGCCGACACCGACGACCCTGGTCTCGAAGCCCTCGATGGGGCGGGACTGGTTCATGTCGAGGGCCAGGCCCTCGGGCTTGCCCTCGACGATGTCGGTGAGCACGACGGTCTCGAAGACGTCGTACTCCGCGAGTCGCAGGGCGGTGGTCGAGCCGTAGAACCCGGCACCGACGACGGTCACCTTGCCGTTCCTGGGCTGCTCTGCCATGGCGGCCAACCTAGTGCCGGTGGCCCCGGCGCGCCCAGTCAGGTGATCGGCCACCTCACTCACCCGGGATCGCCAGCGCGAAGGCGGTCAAGAGCACTCCGCAGCCGGCCAGCAGGACGACGTCCACCGGGCGGCTGCGGACGGCGAGGAAGCCGAGCCGGCGCAGCGGGAGCAGCAGGCGCAACACCCCCGCGCCGACCAGCGCCAGCCCGACGACGACCAGCCCCCGCCGCCAGTGCTCGAAGGTGACCATGAGCAGCCCGACGCCCACCGCGAGCAGCACCACCAGCAGCGGCAGCTGCCGCAGCAGGCCGGCCAGGAACGGCCGGCGGGTGTGGAGCGGCGGGCGCGTCATCAGGCGGAGAGGACGTCCGCGGCGGCGGCCTGCTCGGCGGCCAGGACGACGTTCTGCAGCAGCATCGCCCGGGTCATCGGCCCCACCCCGCCGGGGTTCGGGGCGACGGAGCCCGCGACCTCGACGACGTCCGGGGCGACGTCCCCGGCGATCTTGCCGCCGACCCGGCTGACGCCCACGTCGAGGACGGCGGCGCCGGGCTTGACGACGTCCTTCGTGACCAGGCCGGGGACGCCGGCGGCGGCGACCACGATGTCGGCGGCGCGCAGGTGCGCGGCCAGGTCGCGGGTGCCGGTGTGGCAGAGGGTCACGGTGGCGTTCTCGGACCGGCGGGTGAGCAGCAGCCCCAGCGGCCGGCCCACGGTGATGCCGCGGCCGACGACGACGACCTCGGCGCCGGCGATCGGGACGTCGTGGCGGCGCAGCAGCTCCACGATGCCCACCGGCGTGCAGGGCAGCGGGCCCGGGACGTTGAGCACCAGCCGCCCGAGGTTGATCGGGTGCAGGCCGTCGGCGTCCTTGGCCGGGTCCATCCGCTCGAGGACGGCGCTCTCCTCGATGCCCCGCGGCAGCGGCAGCTGGACGATGTAGCCGGTGCAGGCCGGGTCGGCGTTGAGCTCGTCGACGACGGCGAGGACGTCGGCCTGCGTCGCCGTCGCGGGCAGCTCGCGCTGGATGCTGGCGATGCCGACCTCGGCGCAGTCCTTGTGCTTGGCGTTGACGTACCAGCGGCTGCCGGGGTCGTCGCCGACCAGCAGCGTGCCCAGGCCCGGGCGGTGACCGGCCGCGGTGAGGGCGGCGACCCGCTCGGTGAGCTCGTTCCGGATGGCTGCTGCGGTCGCCTTGCCGTCGAGAGTCGTCGCCTGCACGGCCGACAGTCTGCCGGAGAGGGGTCCGGCGCGGGCCACCCCGCCCTAGGCTCGCAGGTGCGGGCGCGTCCCCCGCCCGCTGGTGCGCGAGGAGTGCAGATGAGCGAGCGCGAGCAGTCCCCGGCCGCCGGGGCGCGGGGCACCGACGACTGGCGGGAACAGACGATCCCCGGCATGCGGCCCGTGGCCGCCCCGGCCGCGCCCGGCGGCGGCCCCGGCTACGCCGCCGGCCCACCTCCGCCCCCACCGGGCTACGCTCCGCGGCCGGCCCCGGAGTACTCGACGACGCCGGTGCGGGTGCGGCGCCCGGACAGCCTGGCCAGCCTGCTGCTGCTCCTGGCCGGCATCGCCGCCGGTGTCAGCCTGCTGCTGCGCTGGCTGCCCGGCAGCGACCTGACCGGCTGGGACCTGGTCCGCCGCGGGTTCGACGACGCCGCGGACGGCGGTGTCGCGGCGTTGCTCGACACCGGGTTCTGGCAGCCGATGGCCGTCGTCCTCGGCGGCGCGGTGCTGTTCCTGCTGGGCCTGCTCGTCGTCCTGCCGGCCCGCTCGCACCGCTTCCTCGGGGTGCTGGCGCTGCTGGTCAGCCTGGTGGCCGGAGCCGGGGTCCTGGTGCCGCTGGCCGCCGAGGGCTGGGACCTCGACACCATCGACACCGGCTTCTGGTTCGCCGTCGCCGTCCCGGTGCTCGGCCTGCTGGGCGCCCTGAAGGCCCTGCTCACCGGCCCCAGGTGGAGGTGAGGGGCGATGACACTGTCGTCCTACCGGACGACACCGCGGTCACATGCCGTCCCCCTGTGGCGTTGAGCCCTGCCCGGCACTCGATCGCGGGAGCCTCCGGCCCCCACTCCTTGCGCCGCCTCGCAGGGCGTCTCCCGTACCGCAGCCTGCTCTCGTCAATCCCCCACGAGGGCGCCGTGGGCGCGGGCGACCTGGACGGCCTGCACCAGGTCGAGCCGGACACCGGTCAGGTCGAACGCCCGCCAGTTCACCCCGTCGGTGGACGCGCCGCGCAGGTCGGCCCCGCGCAGCTTCGCGCCCTGCAGCCGGGCCCGGTCCAGGTCGGCACCGGTGAGGTCGCACTCGCGGAGGTCGGCGTCGGTCAGATCGGCCTCCCGGAACCGCTGACCGGCCAGCACCAGCCCGGAGAGGTCGGCACCGCGCAGCGACGTCCAGCTCCAGTCGCTGTCGGTCGTGGTCATCGGCCGCAGCTGCGCGCCGGGGAACTGCGAGCCGGTGAGCTTGCAGCCGTCCCAGGTGACGTCGAACAGCCGCGCGCGGTCGAAGCGACAGGAGAGGAACGCCGTCCCGAGGTGCGCGGCTCCGCCCATCCGCACGCCGGTGAGCACGCACGAGTCGAAGACGCACCGTCGGGTGACCAGCTCCTCCAGCCCGGCGTCCTCGAACCGGCAGCGGGTGAAGGTGACGCCGTCGAGCTCGGTGCCCCACCAGTCGACCCGCGCGAAGTCCTCACCCTCGACGACCGCGCCGGCTTCGGGCGGCCGGACGTGGGGTCGGGTGTTGCGCACCGGTGCAGGTTATGGCCCCGTCCAGAGGCTCACCCCGAGCCTGCGAGGAGTGAGGAGGACGCGGCCCCCTTGCAGGGGCCCACCGCGAGCCTGCGAGGGGTGGGGGGCAAGGGGGTCCTTCGTCAGTGGGCGAAGTGGCGGGTCCCGGTCAGGTAGAGCGGGATGCCGGCCGCGGCCGCGGCCGCGACGACCTCCTCGTCGCGCACCGACCCGCCGGGCTGCACGACCGCCCGCACCCCGGCGTCGAGCAGCACCTGCAGGCCGTCGGCGAAGGGGAAGAAGGCGTCCGAGGCGGCGACCGAGCCGGCGGCCCGCTCCCCCGCCCGCGCCACGGCCAGCCGCGCGGAGTCCACCCGGTTCACCTGGCCCATGCCGACGCCGACGGTGGCCTTGTCATGGGCCAGCAGGATGGCGTTGCTCTTCACCGCGCGGACCGAGCGCCAGGCGAACACCAGGTCGTCGAGGCCGGCGGCGTCCAGCGGCTCGCCGGTCGCCAGGGTCCAGGTGGTGGGGTCGTCGCCGGGGGCGTCGATCCGGTCGACGCTCTGGACCAGCAGCCCGCCGCTGATCGGGCGCAGCTCGGTCGCCGGCCGGGCCGACTCCCCCAGCCGCAGCAGCCGGATGTTCTTCTTCGCGGTGAGCACCTGCAGCGCGTCGTCGGTGAACGACGGCGCGACGACGACCTCGGTGAACACCTCGGCCACCTGCTCGGCCATGGTGAGGTCGACCTCGCGGTTGGCCGCGATCACGCCGCCGAAGGCCGACACCGGGTCGCACGCGTGCGCCTTGCGGTGGGCCGCGGCGATGTCGGTGCCGACGGCGATGCCGCAGGGGTTGGCGTGCTTGATGATCGCCACGCAGGGGTCGGTGTGGTCGTGCGCGGCCCGCCAGGCGGCGTCGGTGTCGACGTAGTTGTTGTAGGACATCTGCTTGCCGTGCAGCTGCTCGGCGTGCGCCAGCCCCGGCCGGTCGCTGCGGTACAGCGCCGCCCGCTGGTGCGGGTTCTCGCCGTAGCGCAGCACGTCGGCGCGCTCCCAGCTGGCGCCGACCCAGGTCGGGAAGCCCGAGTCGTCGTCGGGGGCGACGACGCTGCCCAGCCACGAGGCGACGGCGACGTCGTACTCGGCGGTGTGCCGGAAGGCCGCCGCGGCCAGCGACTGCCGCTCGGCCAGGGTGAAACCGCCGGCGGAGACGGCGGCGAGGACGTCGCCGTAGCGGGTCGGGTCGACGACGACCGCGACCGACGGGTGGTTCTTCGCCGACGCGCGGACCATGGCCGGGCCGCCGATGTCGATCTGCTCCACGCACTCGTCCGGGCCGGCGCCGGAGGCCACCGTCTCGGTGAACGGGTAGAGGTTGACGACGACGAGGTCGAACGGCGCGATGCCGAGGTCCTCGAGCTGCTGCACGTGCGCGGGCTTGCGACGGTCGGCCAGGATGCCGGCGTGCACCGCCGGGTGCAGCGTCTTCACCCGCCCGTCCAGGCACTCGGGGAAGCCGGTGACCTGCTCGACCGGGGTGACCGGCACCCCGGCGTCGGCGATCCGGCGGGCGGTCGCGCCGGTGCTCACCAGTTCGACGCCGGCGTCGGCCAGGCCGCGGGCCAGCTCCTCGATGCCGGTCTTGTCGTAGACGCCGAGCAGGGCGCGGCGGATCGGGGTGCGGTCGCTCATCGGGGGTCCTCCGTGGTCTCGGTGCCGAGGCCGGTGACCACGCGCGCCACCGTCTCCACCAGGAGCTCGCGCTCCACGTCCTTGATCCGTTCGTGCAGTCGCGCCTCGTCGTCCCCGGGGAGGACGGGCACCTCCCGCTGGGCGATCACCGGTCCGGTGTCGACGCCGGCGTCCACCCAGTGCACGGTGCTGCCGGTGACGTCGACGCCCGCGGCGAGCGCGTCCCGGACGGCGTGCGCGCCGGGGAAGGCCGGCAGCAGCGCGGGGTGCGTGTTGAGCAGCCGGCCGCCGAAGCCCTCGAGCACGGCCGGGCCGACGAGCTTCATGAACCCGGCGGAGACCACCAGGTCGGGGCGGTGCGCGGCGATGGCGGCGGCCAGCGCGCGGTCCCAGGCGGCGCGGTCGGGGTGGTCGCGCAGCGCGCAGGTGAAGGTCGGGACGCCGCGGCGCCGGGCGCGCTCGAGCCCCGGGGCGTCGCGGTCGCTGCCGACGGCGACGACGACGGCCGGGTAGCCCGGGTCCTCCGCGGCGGTCAGCAGCGCCTCGCACAGGGACCCGGTGCCCGACAGCAGGACGACGAGCCGCGCCCGCGCGGAGGGATCGGGAGCGGGCACGGCAGCGACCCTAGCCGGGGCCGGCCACCGCTCCCCCGCCCCCTCAGGCCGACGACCGCCAGCGGGCGACCGCGGCCGCGAGCGCGGCAGCCACGCCGGCCTGCAGCGCCACCGCCAGCCCGGTCGCTACCGGCGGCGCCCCGACGTCGGCCAGCGCGCCGTCGCCGAGCGAGCCGCCGGCGACCCAGGTGAACAGGCCGCAGGCCAGGCCGAGCAGAACGCCCGCCAGCACGCCCCACAGCCCGGCCACGACCGAGCCGCCGTCGGTCTCGCGCAGCCGCCGGCCGAGCGTCGTGCCGGCGACCAGCCCGGCCAGCGCGGGCACCACCTGGGAGGCGAAGGCCAGCAGCGGCACCGCCTGGGTGTCGGGCAGCGCGGCCAGCAGCGGCAGCGCCGGCACCGCCCCGAGGGTGACGCCGTGCACGGAGACCAGCGTGCCGCTGCCGACGGCAAACCCCGGTCCGGCGGCCACGCCGATCGCGGCGGCCGCGGCGTTGGGCAGCAGCAGCACGCCCAGCGCCAGGAGGCCGACCGCGCCGGCGCCCGACCCGCCGAGGGAGCCCGACAGCGCGGCGTAGCCCCGGGTGTCGGCGGCCAGGGCCACCGCCACGACCGTCAGGCCGAGGGCCACGGCGGTCAGCAGACCGGCCGCGATGGCGCGCAGCAGCGCCCGCACCGGCCCGGGCGCGGAGTCGAGGACGTCGTCGAGCAGGCCGGAGTCGCGCGCCGTCCCCCAGCCGACGGCGAGCAGGGCGAGCACGGCACTGCCCACCGCCGACCGCAGCAGGTCGACCTCCGCGTCCGGGGTGGTGACGAGCAGCCCGACCAGCACGGCGAGCAGCGTGTGCGTCCCGACCGCCGCGACCACGGCGGCCGCCAGGGACCGCCCGCCGGTGAGGTCGCAGGCGCGGACGACGCCGCGGCCGGCGCTGGACAGGCCCCAGGCGACGGCCAGGGTGAGCAGCAGCGGGGCGAGCACCAGCGGGCCGGACCCGAGCGTCAGGCCACCGCCCTGGGCGAGCAGCCACAGCCGGCCGGCCAGGTGCGCCGAGCCCGCGACCGGCATGCCGCCGGCCGGGTCGAGGGTCTGCACCACCACCGACGCGAGGCCCACGCCGAGCAGCCCCAGCACCGTCACGGCGGCGGTCGCCACGGCGGCGAGGACGGGGGCGTGCCGCGCGGTGCGGGCGCCCGGGTCCCGCTGCCCGGGCAGGCTCAGTCGGGCGAGCAGGGAGACCACGCCCCCACTGTCCCAAGGCCGGGCCGGGAACGCCGGAGCACGCGCCCGGTGGATCCCAGGAACGGCGTGAGGAGGACTACGCGGACGGGTCGGACCCCGCACCCGAGGCCGTCGAGCCGCCCGGGCGGCGAGGGTCCCGGTCGCCCTCGGACGGCGGCGTCGGCGGGGACTGCTCCGGGACCGACGGCGCGGCGTACGGCGGCGGCTGCTGCCCGCCGTACGCGGTCGGCTGCCACGGCTGTGCCGGCTGCTGGCCGGGCCAGGTCGTGCCGCCGGCGGCCGTCCCCGGACGGCTGCGCGGCTGCCGCAGCAGCGTGAGGACGGCGACGACGACCGCGGCGGCCGCGGTGAGGAAGGTGAGCAGCGCGAAGAGGCTGAAGCCCCCCTCGAACGTGCTCAGCCACTCGACGAGGGTCAGCAGGAGGGCCAGCGAGGTCAGGCCCACGGTGACGAAGCCGCGGGGGAAGGGCAGCCCGAGGTCCACGACGGCGGGCAGCAGGGACCACACCCCGGCGAGGACGAGCAGCACCGCGGCGGTGGCGACCAGCCCGAAGTCGAAGCCGTTGATCGTCTCGGCGAAGCCGAACCCGAAGTCGAAGGTGAACCACGGCAGCGTGGCGAAGAGCAGGAACGCCGCGGCGCACAGGGCCACGAGCCAGTCGCCCCGGTACACCCGCGTGCGATCCAGGCCGACCTGCGCGCCGCTGCGGGCGGGCGGAGCCCAGGGCTGCTGGGCCTGGGGCTGCCCGTACGGCTGCCCCCAGGGCGTCTGCTGTCCGTACGGCGGCTGGCCCTGGCCCCACGGGACCTGGCCGTACGGCGGCTGGCCGTGGGGCTGCTGCGGGTACTGCGCGCCGTAGCCCGGCTGGCCGTAGGGCGCGCCGTAGCCCGGTTGCCCGTAGCCGTGTCCGGGCTGCTGTCCGTAGCCCTGCTGCCCGTAGGCCGGCTGCCCGTACGCCGGCTGCCCGTAGGCCGGCTGACCGTAGGGCGTGCCGTGGCCGGGGTGCTGTCCGTACACCGGCTGCCCCGGCTGGCCGTAGGACGGCGGCGGCTGCCCGTACCCCGGTCGCCCAGGAGCGGTCTGCCCGCCGTCGGGACGGTGCGCGTCGTCGCCCTCGCCCGGCTGGTGCCCGTACCCGCCCGGCGGCTGCGGCGGCTGACTGGTCATCGCGGGGCACTCCTCGGTCGTGGCCTGGGGACTGCGCGGATCGTGGACACCGCCTGCAGCAGGTGCCACCGCGGCGCGCCCATCATCCCCCGACGGGAGCCGGCCGGACGCAGGGACGCCGCTGCCCGGCGACCCCGAGGGGCCGCCGGGCAGCGAGGGCCGGAGGACGGCGGCCCCCCTGCAGGGCCCCGTCGCGAGCTCGCGAGTGGCGGGGGGCAGGGGGGTCCTCTTTCAGGCGCCGACGATCTCGCGCATCAGACGGGCCGTCTCCGACGGGGTCTTGCCCACGCGCACACCGGCGGCCTCCAGGGCCTCCTTCTTGGCCTGCGCGGTACCGGCCGAGCCCGAGACGATGGCGCCGGCGTGGCCCATCGTCTTGCCCTCGGGCGCGGTGAAGCCGGCGACGTAGCCGACGACGGGCTTGGTGACGTTGGCCTGGACGAAGTCCGCGGCCCGCTCCTCGGCGTCGCCACCGATCTCACCGATCATCACGATGGCCTCGGTCTCCGGGTCGTCCTGGAAGGCCTGCAGGCAGTCGATGTGCGTGGTGCCGATGACCGGGTCGCCACCGATGCCGACGCAGGTGGAGAAGCCGATGTCCCGGAGCTCGTACATCATCTGGTAGGTCAGCGTGCCGGACTTGCTGACCAGCCCGATCCGGCCCTGCTTGGTGATGTTGGCCGGGATGATGCCGGCGTTGGAGCGCCCGGGGCTGATGACGCCGGGGCAGTTCGGGCCGATGATGCGGGTGGAGCCGCCCTGGGCGTGGGCCCAGAAGTAGGTCGAGTCGTGCACCGGGATGCCCTCGGTGATGACGACGGCGAGCCCGATCTGGGCGTCGACGGCCTCGATGACGGCGTTCTTCGCGCCGGCCGGCGGGACGAAGATGACGCTGACGTCGGCGCCGGTCTCCTTCATCGCCTCGGCCACGTTGCCGAACACCGGGACGCTGGCGCCGTCGAAGTCGACGTTCTGGCCGGCCTTCTTCGGGTTCACGCCGCCGACGATCGCCGTCCCCGAGGCCAGCATGCGCTGGGTGTGCTTGCGCCCCTCGGAGCCGGTCATGCCCTGGACGATGACCTTGCTGTTCTCGTTGAGGAAGATCGACATCTCTGGAGTCCTGTTCTCAGGCGTGAAGTGGGTCGGCCCCCCTGCAGGGCCCCGCCGCGAGTGTGCGAGCGGTGGGGGCAGGGGGGTCCTCTTTCAGGCGGCGGCGAGTTCGGCGGCCCGGCGGGCGGCGCCGTCCATCGTGTCCACCAGGGTCACCAGCGGGTGGTTGGCCTCGGCGAGGATGCGCCGGCCCTCCTCCACGTTGTTGCCGTCGAGCCGGACGACCAGCGGCTTGGTCGCCTCGTCGCCGAGCAGCTGCAGCGCGTGCACGATGCCGTTGGCGACCGCGTCGCAGGCGGTGATGCCGCCGAAGACGTTGACGAAGACGCTCTTCACGGCGGGGTCGGACAGGATGATGTGTAGGCCGTTGGCCATGACCTCGGCCGAGGCACCGCCCCCGATGTCCAGGAAGTTGGCCGGCTTGACGCCGCCGAACTCCTCACCGGCGTAGGCGACGACGTCGAGCGTGCTCATGACGAGCCCGGCGCCGTTGCCGATGATGCCGACCTCGCCCTCGAGCTTGACGTAGTTGAGGTCCTTCTCCTTGGCCGCGGCCTCGAGCGGGTCGGCCGCGGCCGAGTCCTCGAGGGCCTCGTGCTCGGCGTGCCGGAAGCGGGCGTTGTCGTCGAGGGTCACCTTCGCGTCGAGCGCGAGGACGGTGCCGTCGGGCGCCTTGGCCAGCGGGTTGACCTCGACCAGGGTGGCGTCCTCCTTGGCGAAGACGTCCCACAGCTGGACGGCGATGGCGATCACCTGGTCGCGCACCTCGGCGGGGAAGCCGGCCGCGTCGACGATCTCGGTGGCCTTGGCGGTGTCGACGCCGACGGTGGCGTCGACGGGGACGCGGGCCAGGGCCTCCGGGCGCTCGACGGCGAGCTGCTCGATCTCCATGCCGCCCTCGACGCTGGCCATGGCCAGGAAGGTGCGGTTGGCGCGGTCGAGCAGGTAGGAGAAGTAGTACTCCTCGGCGATGTCACTGGCCTGGGCGACCATCACGCGGTGCGTGATGTGGCCCTTGATGTCCAGGCCGAGGATGTCCTGGGCGCGCGCCCGGGCCTCCTCGGCGTCGTCGGCGAGCTTGACCCCGCCCGCCTTGCCGCGGCCGCCGGTTTTCACCTGCGCCTTGACGACGACGGTGGTGCCGATCTCGCGGGCGATCGCCTCCGCCTGGTCGGGGGTCTCGGCGACGCCGCCGGGGAGCACGGGGACACCGTGCGAAGCCAACAGGTCACGGGCCTGGTACTCGAAGAGATCCACGAACAGGCACCGTATCGCCCGCGCACGCCGGGGCGCGCACCGGCGTTGGGAGGGTGGGCGGCATCACACGACGCCGGCTCCCGGAGCGCCCCGACGACGAGCAGCCGCCGCCGCGCGCCGCGCCACCGGCGTCGTGACGACCGCCCTGCTCACCGCGGGGACGACGTCGGCCGCGGCGGCCGTGTGCACGAGTTGCGCGCTCCCGGTCACCCGCCGACGTGCCCGCGCAGCCAGTCGGCGATCTCCGCGGGCGGACTGCCGGGCGGGAACAGCCGCGCCAGGCCGGGCAGGTCGGCGTCCGGGCCGCACGCGAAGACGGTGACGTCGTCGACGCCGCGGTCGGCGAGCAACGCGGCCAGCCGGGCGACCAGCTCCGGCGCGTCCGCGGGGAGCACCGGCAGACCGACGGCGTCGGCGTCCTCCTGGACGACGGTGTCGGCGACCGCGTCCGCTGGGATCCGGCCGGCGTGCACGACCTCCATCCCGGCGTCGCGCAGGCCGCGGGCGAGGGACGCGGTGGCACGGTCGTCGCCGTCGTCGCCCGGGGTGGCCACGACGACGCGGACCCGCTCCTCGCCCGGCCCGGTCATCGGGCCGGCGCCCGGCGCAGCCGCCAGGCCAGCACCGTGAGGAGGACGTAGCCGACGCCGGCCAGCAGCAGCCCGACGCCGGGCAGGGTCCACTCCAGCTCGTCGGAGACCGCGGCGTCCCGCAGGCCGGCCAGCCCGGCGGCGAGGACGACGGCGGCGATGGCGAGCAGGCCGCCGACCGCGGCCAGCCGCGGCCGCAGCGAGGGGGCCAGCACCGAGCACAGGACGACGGTCCCCGCGAGCAGCAGGCCACCGAGCAGTGCGAGGCCCGGTCGCTCGAGCAGCCCCTGCGGGCCCTCCTGCTCGACGACGACCTGCAGTCGGGTGGTCGGGTCGGTGACGATGCGGTCGGGCAGGTCGGCGGCCGGCAGCACCAGGCACAGCACGGCGCCGACCCCGAGCACCGCCGCGGCGCCGGCGAGCGCGGGACGGGCGGGGTCGAGGGTGCCGGCGTCCTCCATGACGGCGCGGCCCCAGGCGGCCACCGCCAGGACGCCGGCCAGGACGGTGAGCCCGAGCGCGGCGACGCCGAGCACCCAGCCCGGCCCGACGTCGACCGTGCTGGTGAGCACCCGCTGGCCGGCGATCACCTCGATCCCCGGCCGGACGGTGGAGGTGCTGGCCCGGTAGAGCTCGATCAGGAGCAGGCTCAGGGCCAGCGCGCCGCCGATGCCGGCGTGGGCGAGGCCGAAGCGCGGCACGCGGCCGGCGAGGAGACCGGCGCCGACCACTGCGGTGGTCAGGGGTACCAGCAGCCCGGCGAGCAGGTTGAGCGCCCCGGCGGACTGGGACACCTCGGTGCCGCCGACGACGAGGTAGGTCGGGAAGAGACCCGCCGCCCCCGCGAGGCCGGCGAGGACGAGCAGCGCACCGGTCAGGCGGGCCAGCAGCGGCGGGTCGCCGACGACCAGCCCGTCGGCCGACACCGCGGGGGCGGGCTCCTGTATCTTCTCCCAATCTGCCTCTGCCGAAGACGCCTTCCGTGTCAATCCTGGAGGCCGTCGCATCATCAACACAAAAAAAAACCACAACCAAACCAACATGA
>NZ_NVPT01000057.1 GCF_002802985.1 Geodermatophilus chilensis
TTGTGTACTCTATTGTGTTTGTATGTTTTTTTTGTTTTAAGGCTGATTCAGTTATAATCGATCTAGTACTGTCTCGTGTTGTCTATCATGAGTATAAGAGACAGGCTCCTCGGAGGGGAACAGGTTGCCGTCGGCGTCGCAGAGGAGGACCTCGAGCCGCTCGTCGCCCGGCTCGAGGTCCTCCTCTGCGACGCCGACGGCAACCTGTTCCCCTCCGAGGAGCCGGCGTTCGTCGCCTCCGCCGACGTGACCAACCGCTTCCTCGCCGACCTCGGCGACGAGCGCCGGTTCACCCCCGAGGAGCTGCGGCTGGCCACCACGGGCATGAACTTCCGGACGACGTCGCGCCGGCTGGCCGCCGAGGCCGGGTGCCCCGAGGTCGACGTCGAGCCGTGGGTCGCCGAGGAGAAGCGGGCCGTCACCGCCCACCTGGGCGCCACGCTGACCCCGCACCCGGAGACCACCGACGCCCTCACGGCCCTGTCGGCGCACCTGCGGCTCGCGGTGGTCAGCTCCAGTGCGCTGACCCGGCTGGCCGCCTGCTTCACCGCCACCGGCCTCGACGGGCTGATGCCGTCCGGCGTCCGGTTCAGCGCCGAGGACTCCCTGCCGGTGCCGACCAGCAAGCCCGACCCGGCGGTGTACCTGTACGCCTGCGAGCAACTGGGCATCGCGCCCGAGGCGGGGCTGGCGGTCGAGGACTCCGTGCCGGGCGCGCTGTCGGCGGTGCGGGCCGGGTGCCCTACCGTCGGCAACCTGCTGTTCGTGCCCGAGGGCGAGCGCGCGCAGCGGGCGGCGGCGCTCCGCGACGCCGGCGTGCTGGCCGTGGTGGAGTCCTGGCAGCAGCTGGCCGACCTGCTGCTGCCGGTGCTGACCCGCCGGGCGACCGGCGACCTGATCTCTCCGGGAGGAGTTGGGTGAACATCGTGTACGTGGCCTTCCGCGGCCACTTCTCCGACAGCCCGCGGGCGCTCTACGAGGCGCTGCTCGACCGCGGCGTCGAGGCGACCCACACGTGGCTCTCGGCCCCGCACACCCAGGCGACCTTCCCCGCCGACGTCGCCACGGTGACCTTCGGCAGCCCCGAGTCCATCGCGGCGCTCGAGGGCGCGGACCTGGTGGTCTCCAACGACCACATCCCGCTGGACTGGGAGAAGAAGCCCGGCGCGCGGTACCTGCAGACCTGGCACGGCACGCCGCTCAAGCGGATCCACAACGACGTCCGCTGGGCGCCGGAGGGCCGGCTGGCCTACCTGGAGCACGACATCGCGAAGTGGGACCTGCTGCTGTCCCCCAACGCGGCCAGCACCCCGCGGCTCCGCAAGGCCTTCGGCTACCGCGGGGAGATCCACGAGACCGGCTACCCGCGCAACGACCTGCTCAGCAGCCCCCAGCGGGACGCCGTCCGGGCCGCCGTCCGCGCCGACCTCGGCATCTCCGACGACCAGACCGTCGTCCTCTACACGCCGACCTGGCGTGACGACCTGGTGTTCAACAAGACCGGGCCGCAGGACTTCGAGTTCCCCGTCGATCTCGAGGAGTTCACCGCCCGGCTCGGCAAGGACCACATGCTGCTGCTGCGGCTGCACAACATGGTGATGGACCGGCTGGAGGTCGTGAACGGCTCGCCGGTGCACGACGTCTGCAGCCGTCCCGACATCCGGGAGCTCTACCTGGCCGCCGACGCCATGGTCACGGACTACTCCTCCACGATGTTCGACTTCGCCATCACCGGCCGGCCGATGCTGTTCTTCACCTACGACCTGGCGTACTTCCGCGACGAGCTGCGCGGCTTCTACTTCGACCTCGAGGACGTCGCCCCCGGCCCGCTGCTGTCCACCAGCGCGGAGCTGATCGACGCCATCGCCGACCTCGACGGGGTGCGCGAGCGCTACGCCGGGCGCTACGCCGAGTTCCAGCAGACCTTCTGCCACCTGGAGGACGGGCACGCCACCGAGCGCGTCCTCGACCTGCTCTTCCCGTCGGCACCGGCCGCCGGGACCACCACCCGAGGAGGGGACGACCGTGCTCGCTGACCGCGCCACCACCGCCGAACTGACCGGGCCGGCCCCTGCCGCGCCGCCCCTGGACGCCCCCGTCCAGGTCGTCATCCTCGCCGCGGGGATGGGGACCCGGCTGGGCCGACCCTGGCCCAAGCCGCTGACCCCGCTGCACGACGGCCGCAGCATCCTGCAGCGCCAGCTCGACGGGCTGCGCTCGGTGCTCGGCCCCTCGGTCGACATCACCGTGGTCGTCGGCTTCGAGGCCGAGCGCGTCATGCGGGCGGTCCCCGACGTGCGCTTCGCCTACAACCCCGACTACCGGGTCACCAACACCTCGCAGAGCCTGCTGCGCGCCCTGCGGAACACCCGCGACGGCGGCGTGCTGTGGCTCAACGGCGACGTCGTCTTCGACCCGGCGGTGCTCGAGACCGCCCTGCCGGCGCTGCGGGCCGACGAGAGCTTCGTGTGCGTGGACACCTCCACCGTCGCCGACGAGGAGGTCAAGTACACCGTCGACCCTGAGGGCTGGATCGACGAGCTGTCCAAGACCGTGGTCGGCGGCCTCGGCGAGGCGGTCGGCATCAACCACGTCTCGGCCGCCGACAAGCCGGTGCTGATCGAGCACCTCGCCACCTGCGCGGAGCAGGACTACTTCGAGCGCGGCATCGAGACCGCGATCGCCTCCGCCGGGCTGCGCGTCCGTCCGCTGGACATCTCCCACCACGCCGCCGTCGAGGTCGACTTCGAGGCCGACCTCGAGCGGGCCAACGCGCTGTTCGCCGAGCGCAGCCACCTGCAGCCGGTGACCGGCGACCCGCTGTGAGCCCGGTCCGGCCGGCGAGTACCTACCCCCTGGGCAGGAACTCGTCGGCCGGACGGCGACTCTCGCGGAACCGCCGGGTGGCGACCAGGCCCCCGACCACGCAGCCGGCGCCCAGGGCCACCAGCACCGCCACCGCCGCGCGGGTCAGCAGCACCGGCCCCTCGGCCAGCACGTTCGCCGCCCACAGCACGTCGACGTCGGGCAGCCCCTGCACCAGCAGCAGCCAGCCCAGGACGACGGCCAGCAGCGCGGTGAGCCCACCCCGGCCCCGGACGGCGGCCACGAGACCGGCGACGGCCACGGCGAGCGCGACCACCCCGGACAGCAGCGCCGACACCAGCGCGCCGGCGTGCGAGGAGACGCCCGCCGCCGGCTCGGGGGTGGTCGCCGCGTGGTACACCGCCGCCACCCCGCCGAGCACCAGCAGCGCCCCCAGCGGGCGCGGTCCGCGGCCGAGGAGCGCCGCGACGACCGGGGCCAGCGCGAGGACGGCGTAGAGCGGCCACACCACCCCGGCCGGCGGCGGTGGGCTCCAGGTCAGCTCGCCGCGCACCCGCACCGGGGTGCCGCCGTAGGTCATCGGCACCACCCACGACGACACCAGGTGCTCGCGGGTCGGGTCGGCGGCCACCGGGGGCGGCAGCAGCTCCTCGCTCATCCAGTGCGTGCGGTGGTCGTGCCAGACGTAGCTCGACCCGGTCGACACCTGCACCCAGTCCGGCTCGGCGGCGGGGTCGGCGTGCGCGGGCAGGGTCACCCGGCCGAACCGGTCGAGGTTGATGTAGGTCGCCGGGCTGTTCGCGTTGCGCCACACGCCGTCGGGCCCGATGCGCAGGTAGGGCTCGTCGGAGTAGCCGGGCACCGCGACCTCGGTCGCGGTCGGGTTGACCACCTCGAACTCGTCGCCGAAGGAGAGCACCCGCACCACCACGCCGGGCAGCGCCGGGTCGACCGCCAGGACCCGCCCGGCGAAGTCGCTGCCCGCGGCGCCCCCGCCCACGTGCGCCTGCGCGGGCCCGGCGAGCAGCAGCGCGGCCAGGACCCCGAGGACGACGACCAGCAGGCGGGCCGCCGCCCGGCTCACGCCCCGGCCACCAGGCCCAGGTCGCCGGCGATGTCGCGACTGGTGTTGCCCGCGTCGAAGGCGACGTGGGCGAGGTCGTCGGCGCCGTACAGCAGCAGCAGCGAGGAGTGCAGGCGGCCGGAGTCCTCGGCCAGCGGCACGCCCGCGGCCAGCTGGGCGCGGTCGATCGCGGCCTGGTCGCCGGTCAGCCCGACGAAGCGGGTCGGCAGGTCGGCGTCGAAACGGCCCAGGTACTCGGCGAGCACCTCCGGGGTGTCGAACGCCGGGTCGGTGGTGACGAAGACCACCTGCACCTGCTCGGCCAGTGCCGGGTCGACCCCGCGCAGCGCGACGGCGACGTCGGCCATCGTCGTCGGGCAGATGTCGGGGCAGTTGGTGTAGCCGAAGAACAGCAGCGTCGGCGCGCCGGCGGTCTCGGCGCCGAAGTCGTAGGGCTGCCCGTCCGGGCCGGTGAGGGTGAAGGAGGGCCGCTGGTAGGGGTCGGGCAGGTCCAGCCCGGCGTAGCGGTCCTCGGGGCCCTCCACCACCGCGGGGGCGTCGCCGGAGTGGTCGTGGCCCTCGGCGGAGGCGCTCTCCTCGGCAGCCGCACCCCCGCAGCCGGCCAGCAGGATCCCGGCCGAGACGGTCAGGGCGGCGAGCCGGCTGCGGGACGAGGAGGTCACGCCTCCTCCTCGCTGACGCTCGTCGGCCGCGTGCCCCGAGGTGCTGTGTCTCTGCGTTCGCTCGCGAGCTCGCTCACGAGGACACGGTACGACGGCCTGCCCGCCACCCGAGGACGACGCCGGCTACACCGGTGAACAGGGCCAGGATCGACACGAGGAGGGCCATCGCGTCGGGGTCGGCGTCGCCGTGACCGGCGCTCGCCGCCGCGGTGTCGGTGGCCGTCGTCGTGGTGGTCGTCGCGGCGGCACCGTGAGCGGCGGCCGAGCTCAGCTCGAGGACCGGGGCGGGGTGCTCCGGCTCGGCCCGGCCCGCGACCGTCGGCTCGATCCACACCGACTCGGTGCCGTCGCTGTAGGTCTGCACCGTCGGGAAGGACAGCTGCCCGGCGTCGGGGAACGGGCCACCGGAGAGGGCGAATTCCTGGAACTCGCCGGGCCGGATGCCGCCGCCGTCCGCCGCGCGGAACTCCACGACCGACACGTAGCCGGTCACCTGCTCGCCGTGGCTCTCCAGCGGCGTCGCCAGGTCCGACGTCGTCGTGGTGACCGTCCAGCCGGGCACCGGCTGCGCCCGCAGCGAGGCCATCGCGGACTCCTCCGGGATGGCGATGCGCAGCGCGACGGTGCTGGCGGTGTCGCTCTCGTTGGGCACCCGGAAGGTCAGGTTGCCGAAGCCGCCGGCGGTGGCGTCGGTCGAGGAGACGCCGACGTGCGCGGAGGCGGCGCCCGCTCCCGCGAGCGCGGCGGCCAGCGCCGTCAGCAGGGCCAGGACGACGACGCCCAGGCGCGCGAGCGGTCGGGGCGGGGATGAGGACACGGGTCTCCTGTCGGTACGGGCTGGTGCGGGTCAGCGGGCCGGGAACGTGGTGCTGGCGGTGCCGGCGGTGAACTCGTCGAGCCGGACGGTGACCGCGAGGGTCCAGGTGCCGACGCCGGGGATCGCCATGCCGTCGGCGACGTAGTGGCCGGGCCCGGCGGGCTCGAGGGCGACGTCGATCGGGCCGATCTCCTGCGCCTCCTCGGTGAGGGCCACCCGGATGTCGACGGGCTGGGTCAGCTGCCCGCGCTCGTCGAGCAGGTAGAGGTGCAGCGTGTTCGGCCCGGCGGCGGCCGGGTCGACCGACACCTGCACGCTGCCGTCCTCCCCCGCCGCGGTCTGCACCGGCAGCGTCACGTCGACCGGCTGGGCGACCTCCGCGCGTGCCGGGGGCGTGCCGACGAGCACGGCCGACAGCGCCAGGACGACGAGGCCGACGGCGAGCTCCACGAGCACCGAGCGGCGCAGCGCGGGCCGCTCGGCCGCGGCCGCGGCGGCCTGCACCTCGGCGCGCGCGCCGGCGGCCGAGGCGACCACCGGGTCGGGCTCGGGTTCCTCGGACGACGCCGCGAAGGCGTGCGCGGTGACCCGGCGGCGCGGCGCGGGCCGGGGCCGCCGGACGCCGAGGTGCTGCTGCACCCAGACCCGCGAGACGCCGGCCGCGGCGAGCAGCAGGAGCACCAGGGCCAGCTTGGCCAGCAGCACCCAGCCGTAGGTCGTCGTCACCAGGGCGACGGGTGAGCCGACCTCGCGGACCGACTGGACGACGCCGGTCACCACCAGCGCCGTGACCGAGCCGGCGGCCAGCCGGGAGAACGGCGGCAGCGCCCGAGCGACGTCGTCCGCCGGGGCGTCCTCGCGCAGCACACCGCCCAGCAGCCCGGCCAGCCCGCCCAGCCAGACGGCCATCGCCGCGACGTGCACCGCCGCGGACGTGACGGCCAGGCCCGGCATCGGTCCGGCGACGGGGTGGCCGACGGCCGCGACCGTCCCGACGAGGGCGACGGCGAGGACACCGCCGGCGACGACGTCCATGACCGCCGGGCCCCCGCGCCGCCACACCGACCGCAGGACGACCGCCAGCGCGGCGACCAGGACGATCCGCACCAGGTGCGCCGCGCCGTTGCCGGAGGCGGCGGTGGCTCCCAGCAGCGCCGGGTCGGCGACCGTGGTCACCCCGCTGCCCGCGGCGTACGCGCCCTGCAGGAGGAAGGAGAGCGCGGCACCCGCGGCGACGGCGACCAGCCCGCCGGTGGTCATGCGGCGCAGCCGCGCCGACGCCCAGCCGGCCGGCCAGGCGGTGAGCAGCAGCACGGGCACGCCGATCGCGAGGGACAGCCCGGTGAAGCCCAGCCAGCGGGCCGCCGGCAGGGCCGCGGCCACGACCGGGTCGGTGTCGCCCGCGCCCGCGGTGGCGTCCGCGGCGGCCACCAGCTCGCCGTCTCCGACGGCGAAGGAGAAGGCCCCGGAGACGGGGTGCGAGTCGGCCGAGACCACCCGGTAGGTCACGAGGTAGCCGTCGTCGGGCAGGTCCGCCCGCAGCGGGACGACGACGGTGTCGCCCTCGACCGTGGCGTCCCCGGCGTCGACCCGCTCGCCCGCGGCGTCGAGCACGCGGGCGTAGCCGGCGCCGAGCGAGACGCCCTCGGTGAAGGTCAGCGTGACCCGGTCCGGGGCCTCGTCGAGCCGGGCGCCCTCGGCCGGGGCGGTCGACACCAGCTCGGCGTGGGCGGCGGCCGGCGGCGCGGTCACCACCCCCGCCACCGACCACAGCCCGACCAGGGCCAGCAGGAGCAGCGGCGCCGCGGGCGCGCGGCGGGTCACGCGGGCACCCGCTGCCGGCCGACGGCCGGCAGGGCCCGGCGCCGGCGTCCCCGCCAGGCGACGCTGCCGACCAGCGCCACGCCGGCGAGCAGCAGCAGGTGGGTCACCGCCCGCTCGGCGTGCACGTGCCCGGCCCGCAGGTCGGCGACGGTGAGGGCGGCGAGGAGTGCGGCGAACGTGCCGAGGAACGGCAGTGCGCCGGCGGCCAGTCGGGGCGCAGCGGCCACGGCGAGGAAGGCCGCGGCGGTGCCCAGGTTCCAGGCCCCGGTCTCGTGGGCCATGTGCACCGGCGCGCTCATCGCCGCGGTGCCGGTGGTGAGCGAGGGCCAGGCGAAGGCGGCCTGCGCGACGCCGACGGCCAGCAGGGCCAGGCGCAGCGCGGCGGCGGCCAGGCGGGCGCGGGCGGCCGCGGCCGTGCCGGGCAGCTCGCGGGGCAGTGCGGCCAGCACCGTCGCCGTGAGATCGGGCACGGCGGGAGCGGGGGCCAGCCGGGCGCGGCGGGTGACCAGCTCGGCCTGCCGGGCCCAGGCCGCGCAGGAGGGGCACGCGTCCAGGTGCGCGTCGAGCTCGCCGGCGGGCAGGCCGGGCGACTCGCCGTCGAGCCGGGCGGAGAGCGCCTCGCGGTACGGGGTGCACTGCATGATGGGGTGGTCGTCTCCCGGAGCCGATTGGTTCCCCCTCATCTCGGGTGGAGCCCGGAGGACGGTCCGGCGGGGAGGATGGGAGACGTGGGCGACCTGGAGCGGCTGGCGGCTGCCGCCGTCGACGGCGACCCCCTCGCCGCAGCAGCCCTCGTGCGCGCCACCCAGTCCGACGTCTGGCGGCTGTGCGCGGCCCTCGGCGACCGGCAGTCCGCCGACGACCTGACGCAGGAGACCTACCTGCGCGCCTTCGGGTCCCTTCACCGCTTCGAGGGGCGCTCGTCGCTGCGCACCTGGCTGCTGTCGATCGCCCGACGGGTGTGCGCCGACGCCGTCCGGTCCCGCCGGCGCCGCCGGCTCACCCTCGTACGCGAGGACGCCGAGCTCGAGGCCCTGGGCACCGGCGACGCCGCCGACCGGGTGGGCGAGGGCGCCGCGGTCGCCGACCTGCTGGCCCGGCTCGCCCCCGACCGCCGCGAGGCCTTCGTGCTCACCCAGCTGCTGGGGCTGCCCTACGCGGAGGCCGCGGAGGTCGCCGGCTGCCCGGTGGGCACCATCCGGTCCCGGGTCGCCCGAGCGCGGGCCGACCTGGTCGACGCCCTGGGCGAGGACGGCGCGGCGAGCGCGCGGGCCTGAACCCGGGCGTCCGACGCGCCGGGACGTCCTTTGGGCATATGTGCACCGATCTGGTAGACATTGACCCGTGGCGGCGACGACGGTGCTCCTGGTGGGGCGGATCCACGTCGACCTGCTGCGCGTCTGCACCGCCTGCTGTCCGGGCTGCTGACCTCCCGCGCTCCGCGCACCCCCTCGCTCTCCCCGCGCTGCGCTGCGCCTCGTCGCGCGCCCGCGGCCCTCCCCGGATCCGGAGACCCAGCCCGTGAAGATGCTCGTCCTGCTCGCCCTCGTGGGCCTCGGTGCCCAGCTCGTCGACGGCAGCCTCGGCATGGCCTATGGCGTCACGTCGACGACCCTGCTGCTCGCCATCGGCACCAACCCGGCCGCCGCGTCGGCCACCATCCACCTCGCCGAGATCGGAACGACGCTGGCGTCGGGCCTGTCGCACTGGAAGTTCGGCAACGTCGACTGGAAGGTCGTCGCCAAGGTCGGCGTCCCGGGCGCTATCGGCGCCTTCCTCGGCGCGAACTTCCTCTCGAACCTCTCGACCGCGGTCGCCGCCCCGGTCATGTCACTGGTCCTGGTCTCGATCGGCGTCTACCTGTTGGTGCGCTTCACCCTCCGCGGGATCGACCGCCGGCACCTCGGCAAGCCGGTGCGCAAGCGCTTCCTGGGCCCGCTCGGCCTGGCCGCCGGCTTCATCGACGCCACCGGCGGCGGCGGCTGGGGCCCGGTCGGCACCCCTGCCCTGCTCGCCAGCGGCCGGATGGAGCCGCGCAAGGTCATCGGCTCGATCGACACCTCGGAGTTCCTGGTCGCCCTCGCGGCCAGCCTCGGCTTCCTGGTCGCGCTCGGCTCGCAGGGCATCGACATGGTGTGGGTGCTCGGTCTGCTGGCCGGCGGACTGGTCGCCGCCCCGATCGCCGCCTGGCTCGTGCGGCACGTGCCGCCGCGGATGCTCGGTTCGCTGGTCGGCGGCGCCATCGTGCTGACCAACAGCCGGACGCTGCTGCGCAGTGAGTGGATCGACGCCTCCGACCCGGTGCGCTACGTGGTCTACGCGCTGCTCGTCGCCGTCTGGGTGGCGGCCGTCGTCCACTCCTTCCGCGAGTACCGCAAGGACCGCGCGCTGGAGTCCGCCGACGCCCTGGCCGCCGAGGCCGCCCGGCTGGCCGAGGCCGAGCACCCGGTGCCCCCAGCCGACGGTGCGGACGCCGCCGACCTGCGCCGCGACGTCACGGCGGGCCGGCCCAGCGACCCGCGGGACTGAAGAAGGACCCCCTCCAGGGGCCTCGTCCGGCTGCTGCCGGGCGGGGCCCCTCGGCGTCTCAGCGGCCGGTCAGGAGCGCGGCCTCCAGGTCGGCGGGCAGTCCGGGACGGGGCAGGCCGTGCGGCGGGGGCGGCAAGGACTCGACGCCGCGCAACCAGGCCCAGGTGTCGGTGACGGTCTGCGCCAGCGGCCGGCTGGGCAGCCCCAGCTCGCGCGCTCGGGTGGTGTCGACGTCCCAGGCGGTCCGGGCCACCTCGGCCGGCAGCCACAGCGGCAGGTGCAGCCACGGCTCGACGCCGGCCGCGAGCAGCTCGGCCTTCGGCACCCGGACCCACTCCGCGTCGCCACCGGTCACCTCCCGGCAGAGCTCCAGCAGGCCGCCGAGGGTCGCCATGCCCGCCGGACCCGTGGCGTTCACCGCGCCGGCGGAGCCCTGCTCGGCCATCTGCACCAGCCAGCCGGCGAGGTCACGGACGTCCACCGCAGCGATCGGCTGGTCCCACCCCTCCGCGGGGACGACGACCCGGCCGCCCCGCGCGATCCGCCGCAGCCACCAGCCCAGCCGGTCCACCCGGTCGTCCGGACCAACGATCAGCCCGGCCCGCGCGGTGAGGAACCGGCCCGGCACCGCGGCCCCGATCTCCCGCTCGGCGTACACCTTGACCGGGCCGTAGTCGTCGTCCTCGGTGTCCCAGGTCGGCTCGCCCTCCTCGGGGCCGATCGGGCCCGGCGGCCAGGTCGCGTAGGCGTTGAGGCTGCTGACGAAGGCGTACCCGCGCACGCCACCCAGCACGGCTGCGGCGTTGCGGGCGGCCGCCCGGGTCTGACAGGACGTGTCGACGACGATCTCGGGCGCCCAGCCGTCGAGCGCGGCCGGCAGCGCGGCGGCGTCGTCCCGGTCGCCGTGCAGCGCGCGGGCGCCGGCGGGCGGGTCCCCGGAGACGCCGCGGGTGAACGTCGCGACCTCGTGGCCGCGGTCGAGGGCCGCCGTCACCACGTGCCGGCCGAGGAATGAGGTGCCGCCGAGGACGAGCAGTCGCATGCCGCAAGCCCAGCCGAGCCGCTCCCCCGCCGTCCAGCCGGTTCGCTGTCGGCGCAGGCCCCCTAGACAGCCCGGGTGTAGGGCGCGCCCGCCGGCACCTGGGGCAGCGGGGTGGAGCGGGCGGCCGCCAGCACCATCTGCGGCGAGCGCGGCAGGCCGCGGCGGGTGCACAGCCGCAGCGCCCGCGCGCCGGTGATGACGTCGGTCTCCGGGGGGACGACGAGCAGGTCGGCGCGCCGGGTGCCGCCGGCCCAGGTCAGGCAGACCACCCCGGCGTCCATGCTGCGGAAGCCGCCGGTGCGGACGACCCGCCCGCCGACGACGACCTTGCGCGGCGCCGGGGACCAGGCGTCGAGCGGGTAGGTGAAGCGCTCGACGCGCAGCCCGCGCTTGTCCAGCGCGGCCACCAGCTCGGGCAGCTCGACGGCGAGGTCGCGGCTGCGCGGGAACCAGGCCCCGTCGAAGGCCTGCTCGCCGGACCCCGCGTCGCTGCGCAGGCTCACCCGGACGTCGATCCCGCCGCGGTGTCCCTCCGCCGCCAGCGTGTGCCGGGTGGTCCTCATCAGCGTCGCCTCCTCGTCGATCCCCGGGCCCGCCTACACGGCCCCGAGGAGAACGTAGGCAGCCGAGGTGGTGGGTCCCGGTGAGCGTGTCGTGGGCGGGTCGGCGCCCCCCGGCCGGCCGTCACGTCTGGTCACGGAACGGTCACGACACCCCTGGTCGGCGATTTCCGCGGAAATCGCCGACAGGAGGCGGCAGGGGTCAGGAGGTGAGCTCGAAGACCGTCGTGCTGTCGTAGACCTCGCCCGGGCGCAGCACCGTGGAGGGGAAGTCCGGCTGGTTCGGCGAGTCCGGGAAGTGCTGTGTCTCCAGCGCCAGCCCGTCGCCCTGCCGGTAGACCCCGCCGCCGGTGCCCACGAGCGTGCCGTCGAGGAAGTTGCCCGAGTAGAACTGGATGCCCGGCTCGGTGGTGGAGATCGTCAGCGTCCGGCCGCTGGCCGGGTCGTGCAGCACGGCGGCCTCCGCGAGCGCGTCCTCGCTGTCGGAGCCCTCCCGCGCACCGTCGTCCTCCCGGTCCAGCACCCAGTTGTGGTCGTAGCCCTGCCCGTACAGCAGCTGCTGGTCGGCCACGCGGATGCGCGCGCCGATCGGGGTGGGCTCGCGGAAGTCGAACGGCGTGCCCTCGACCGGGGCGATCTCGCCGGTCGGGATGAGCGTCTCGTCGACCGGCGTGAAGCCACTGGCGTCGAGCTGCAGCTCGTGGTCGTAGACGTCCCCGGAGCCCTCGCCGGCCAGGTTCCAGTAGGTGTGCTGGGTCAGGTTGACGACGGTCGGGGCGTCGGTCGTCGCCTGGTAGTGCACGGTCAGCCGCGACTCGGCGTCCAGCCGGTAGGTGACCGTCGTGGTGAGCGTGCCGGGGAAGCCCTGGTCGCCGTCCTCGCTGACCAGCTGCAGCTGCAGGGCGGCCACCTCGTCGTCACTGACGTCGGTGGCGGTCCAGACCCGCTCCGAGAAGCCCGCGGGGCCGCCGTGCAGCGTGTTGGGGCCGTCGTTGAGCGGCAGCTGGTACGTCGCGCCGTCCAGGGTGAACCGGCCCTCGGCGATGCGGTTGCCGTAGCGGCCGATGAGCGAGCCGAAGTAGGGGTCGTCCTCGGCGAGGTAGCCCTCGAGGTCGGCGAAGCCGAGGACGACGTTGTCCACGTCCCCGTCGGCGTCGGGCACCTCCAGGGTCTGAATGACGCCGCCGAAGGTCAGCACGCGCATCGTCGTGTCGCCGTGGGACAGGGTCCAGCGCTCGACCGCGGTGCCGTCGGGGGTGGCGCCGAAGGGCTCGACGCTCGTGCTCGGACCGCCGCCACCGCCGCCGTCCTGCCCGTCGTCGTCGGTCGCGCCTGCCGGTGCGGCGAGGCCGCCGGCCAGCAGGCCGGCGCCGAGGACGGCGACCAGCGTGCGGCGACGCGCGGTGCGGAACGGGCTGGGGTGCTGTCCGGGCATGGGGACTCCGGTGTCCGTGGGCGGTCCACCGGCGTCGTCGCACGGTGGCAGGACCGCTGCCGGGCCCGTCCTCGCCGACGGCGTGCGCCCGGCTCCCCCGCGGTGCGGCCCCGGAACGCCATCCGACGCTAGGGAGGCCCGGAAAGAGGTGTCAACGCAGCTGCGCCTCCGGCTCCGCGACACGCCAGAGGCCCCGCCCGGACACGCCGGACGGGGCCTCTCTGGCCCCGTTCAGGGCACCGCCGCGAGCCTGCGAGCGGTGGGGAGAACGGGGTCCTCTTACTTGGGCTTGCGGTTCTTGGCCTTGCCCCGCTCGGTCTGGTCGAGCACCACCTTGCGGATGCGGACGGTGGCCGGAGTGACCTCGACGCACTCGTCCTCGGCACAGAACTCCAGCGCCTGCTCCAGGTTCAGGATGCGCGGCGGGATGAGCCGCTCCAGCTCCTCGGAGGTGGACTTGCGCATGTTGGTGAGCTTCTTCTCCTTGGTGATGTTCACGTCCATGTCGTCCGGACGGGAGTTCTCACCGACGATCATGCCCTCGTAGACCTCGGTGCCCGGCTGCACCATCAGCTGGCCGCGCTCCTGCAGCGAGAACATCGAGTACGTCGTCGCCACGCCCTGGCGGTCGGCGACCAGCGAGCCGGTCGGGCGGGCGCGCATGTCGCCCAGCCACGGCTCGTAGCCCTCGAGGTTGTGGTTGAGGACGCCGGTGCCGCGGGTCTCGGTGAGGAACTCGGTGCGGAACCCGATCAGGCCACGCGACGGCACGATGTACTCCATCCGCGCCCAGCCGGTGTCGTGGTGCACCAGGTTCTCCAGCCGCCCGCGACGGACGGCGAGCGCCTGGGTCAGGGTGCCGACGTACTCGCCCGGGGTGTCGATGGTGACCCGCTCGACCGGCTCGTGCAGCTTGCCGTCGATGGTCTTGGTGACAACGGTCGGCCGGCCAACAGTGAGCTCGAACTCCTCGCGACGCAGCTGTTCCACGAGGATGGCCAGCGCCAGCTCGCCGCGGCCCTGCATCTCCCAGGTGTCGGGGCGGTCGGTGGGCAGCATCCGCACCGAGACGTTGCCGACCAGCTCCTGGTCGAGGCGGTTCTTGATCAGGCGAGCGGTGAGCTTCTTGCCCGACTTGCCCGACAGCGGCGAGGTGTTGATCCCGATCGTGATCGAGATCGACGGCTCGTCGACGGTCAACGGGGGCAGCGGGCGCGGGTCGTTCGGGTCGGCGAGCGTGTCGCCGATCATGACGTCCTCGATGCCGGCGATGGCGACGAGCTCGCCCGGACCGGCGCTGTCGGCCGGGGTGCGGGTGAGGCCCTCGGTCACGAGCAGCTCGGTGATCTTGACATTCTTGATCGTGCCGTCGGTGCGGCACCAGGCGACCTGCTGGCCGTTCTTCATCGTGCCGGAGTGGATGCGCAGCAGCGCCAGCCGGCCGAGGTAGGGGGAGGCGTCGAGGTTGGTGACCTGCGCCCGCAGCGGCTCCTCGGCGTCGTAGGTCGGCGCCGGGATGGTGTCCAGCAGCGTCTTCACCAGCGGCGAGAGGTCCGGGCTGTCCGGCGAGGTGCCGTCGGCGGGCCGGGTGAGCGAGGCCTGCCCGGTCTTACCGTTGCTGTAGACGATCGGGAAGTCGAGGTTGTCGACGTCCATGCCGGAGTCCTCGAGCAACTCCATGAACAGCTCGTAGGCCTCGTCGACGACCTCGCCGATGCGCGCGTCGGAACGGTCGGTCTTGTTCACCACGAGGATCACCGGCATGCCCTTGCCGAGCGCCTTGCGCAGCACGAAGCGGGTCTGCGGCAGCGGGCCCTCGGAGGCGTCGACGAGCAGCACGACGCCGTCCACCATCGACAGGCCGCGCTCGACCTCGCCGCCGAAGTCGGCGTGGCCGGGGGTGTCGACGATGTTGACCGTCACCGGGTTGCCGTTCTCGTCGGCCAGCCGGATGGCGGTGTTCTTGGCGAGGATGGTGATGCCGCGCTCACGCTCGAGGTCCATCGAGTCCATGACGCGGTCCTGCGTGGAGTCGTTGTCCGTCCCCTCGCCCTTGGCGCGCCCGAGGGCGCCGGCCTGGCGGAGGAGGGCATCGACCAGGGTCGTCTTGCCGTGGTCGACGTGGGCGATGATCGCCACGTTGCGCAGGTCGTCGCGGATGGGCATGCGGAAGGGCACCTCGAGGGAGATCAGGGGGTCGGCGCGTCCGACTCCGTTGCGGAGCGCCCAGACACCAGGGTCAACAGCCGCCGGCCCGGCGACCTTCCCATGCTAGGCGCTCGGCGCCCTATCCCTGACGTGAGCGGACTCACCCCCGGGAGCCGGCGCCCTCCTCGAGCACGGCCGGCCGCTGCGGACGCCGACCGCCGTCCTGCGGCGCGAGTCCTGTGCGGGCGGGTCAGGCCCGGTCGGCCACCGCGTAGGTGACCCCGGTGGCGACGAGGGTCACCAGAGCGACCGCGAGCCAGGACGCCATCCCGACGCCGAGCGCCAGCACGTGCGCGAGCACGAAGGCGCCGATGTAGAGCGCACCCAGGCCGAGGGTGACCGCCCAGCCGCGGCGCTCGGCGCACAGCCAGGCCGCGCCCAGCCCGGCACCGAAGAACAGCGCGCCGCCGAGCGCGCGCACCCCGGTGGCCTGCGCGACGCCGAAGCCGGCCGCCAGGCCGACGGCGACCAGGAGGGCGGAGGGGATGCGGGTGCGCGCGCGGGTCAGGGTCGAGCTCGTCATGCGCCCAGTCTCCCCCGCAGTGCGCACGAGGGGGTCCCCCGGCCGGGACCCCCAGTGGGCAGTTGCGGTCGGCGACACGCGCTGACGCGCCGGCACGAGCGACCGCAACTGCCCACTCGCGCAGGCGGTGAACACGGCGAGGGCCCCGGACGCGACGCGGCGTCCAGGGCCCTCGTGCAACCGTGATCATCGTCAGGTTCGGCCCCCTCCAGGGCACCGCCCCGAGCTTGCGAGGGGTGGGGAGGAGGGGGTCCTCTTTCAGGCGGTGCGGAGCACGGCCTCGATCTCGAGCTCGACGGTGATCTTGTCGCCGACGACGACGCCGCCGCCGTCCATCGGCATGTCGATGTCGACGCCGTACTCCTTGCGGGAGATCTCGGTCTTGGCGGAGAAGCCGGCGCGGGTGCCGCCGTAGGCGTCCGGCCCGAAGCCGTTGAGCTCGAGCTGGAGAGCGACGGACTTGGTGATGCCCTTGATGGTCAGGTCACCGGTGACGGTCCAGTCGGCACCGTCGGTGGCGACGCCGGTCGAGCGGAAGGTCATCTCGGTGTGGTTGCCCACGTCGAAGAAGTCCGCGGACTTGATGTGCGCGTCGCGCTGCTCCTGACGGGTGTCGATCGAGTCCATGTTGATGCGCGCGGTGACGCTGGACTGCGTGGGGTCCTCGGTGGTGACGATCTCGCCGGAGAAGTCGCGGAAGTAGCCGCGGACCTTGCTGACCATCATGTGGCGGACGGAGAACCCGACCGTCGAGTGGCTGGCGTCGATGTCCCAGGTGCCGACGACGTAACCGGGGATCTGCGTGGCGGTGGTCATGGGTGCCTCCAAGTGGTTGAGCGTTGGACTATCTGCTGACTCAAACTGTAGTTGAAGGCTCATCTATTCCGCCAGTACCCTCGTGGGTATGACCGCCGACGTGTCGCTCGCTCCCCGGGACCCCGGCCCCGAGGGCACCCGCTGGCTCGACGTCGAGGAGCAGCGGGCCTGGCGCGCCTGGCTCTACAGCGCCCAGCTGCTGCTCGACCGGCTCGACCGCGAGCTCACGCACGCCACCGGCATCTCGCACGCCTACTACGAGATCCTCGTCGCCCTGTCGGAGACCGAGGGCCGGATGATGCGGATGAGCGAGCTCGCCGACCGCTGCCTGTCCTCGCGCAGCCGGCTCTCGCACGCGGTCTCCCGGCTGGAAGAGCGCGGCTGGGTGCGCCGGCAGGTCTGCCCGGACGACGGCCGCGGCCAGCTCGCCGTCCTCACCGACGACGGGTTCGCCGCGCTCGAGGCAGCCGCGCCGGTGCACGTGGAGAGCGTGCGCACCCACCTGTTCGACCAGCTCTCCCCCGAGCAGGTCGCCGCGATGCGCGACCTCGGCGAGACGCTGCTGCGCCACCTCGGCCCGCGTTGAGCACTCTGCCCCGCGCCTGACACGCGGTCCCGGCGAGGATCTCCCGGAACAACCGGCGCCGTCCCGGTGGGCGCGGGTTCCCCGGTGGAGGGTCCCCGCCGTGTGGACGACCACCGACGGTGCCCTGAGCTGCCGGAACCCCGGCTGCTGAGGCCCTACCCCCTCCCGCCGGCGCGGACCAGGCCGCCCTCGTACGCGGCGATCACCGCCTGCACCCGGTCACGGACGCCGAGCTTGGCCAGCACCCGAGCGACGTGCGTCTTGACCGTGCCCTCCCCCAGCACCAGCCGCTCGGCCACCTCGGCGTTCGACAGCCCACGGGCCACGAGCACGAGGACCTCCGTCTCGCGGGGCGTCAGCTCGTCCAGCCCCGGCGCCCGCCCCGGCGCGGGCCCCGCCCGCGCCAGGAAGTCGTCGAGGACCCGGTGCAGCAACGCCGGGGCGAGCAACCGGTCGCCCCGCACCGCGGCCCGCACCGCGCCGGTGAGCTGGTCACGCGGCATCGACTTGAGCAGGAAGCCGTTGGCCCCCGCACGGAGGGCGGCGACCACGTGCTCGTCGGCGTCGAAGGTGGTGAGCACGACCACGGCGACGTCGAGCTCGGGGTCCGCGGTGATCCGCCGGGTCGCGCCGATGCCGTCCAGCCGGGGCATGCGCAGGTCGACCAGGACGACGTCGGGACGGAGGGACCGGCACAGACCGACCGCCTCCGCGCCGTCCGACGCCTCCCCGACGACCTCGATCTCGGGGTCGGCCTCGAGGATCATCCGCAGCCCGGCCCGCACCAGCTCCTCGTCGTCGGCCAGCAGCACCCGCACCGTCATGCCGCCACCGGCACCGGCAGGGGCAGGACGGCGACGGTGCGCCAGCCGGGGCCGTCGGGGCGCGGCCCGGCGCTGACCCGCCCGTCGAAGAGGGCGACCCGCTCGCGCATGCCCAGGAGTCCGAAGCCGGGCTCGTGGTCGCCCGCGGGGGTCCGCCCGTCGTCGGTCACCTCGATCTCCAGCGCCGCGTCGGTCCACCGCAGCAGCACGCGGACGGCGGCCCCGGGCGCGTGCCTGCGGACGTTGGTGAGGGACTCCTGGACGACCCGGTGGGCGGTCGCCTCGACGGCGGCCGACACCTGCCCCGGCCGGCCGTCGACGACGAGTTCGGCGCTCGCGGCCTCGGCCAGGCGCTCGACGTCGGCCAGCGTGCCGGGCACACCGTCGCCGGCGGTGTCGTCGCGCAGCACCCGCAGCAGGCGGTGCAGGTCGTCCAGCGCCGTCCGCCCTGCGTCGAGCACCACGTCCAGCGCAGCCGCGGTCTGCGGATCGCGCGCCGCCGGGCCGGCCTGCACGGCGCCGGCGTGCAGCAGCATCAGCGTGACTCCGTGCCCGACGACGTCGTGCATCTCGCGTGCGATCCGCCGCCGCTCGGCGGCCAGGGCGGCGGCGCGGGCGGCGTCCGCCTCACGGGCCCGCTCCCGATGCTCGGCCGCCTCCCGCTCCGCGCGGACGGCGCGGTCGAGCCGTTCCCGGGCCAGCCGGGCGAAGACCCAGACCAGCGTCGGGATGAGCGCGTTGGCGATCTCGTCGGCGACGCTGACGTCGGCGTTCACGAACGGGTACACCGCGATGGAGGCGAGGACCGCCAGCAGGCCGAGCAGGGCGTCGCGGCGGCGGTCGGCGTACTGGGCGACCGAGTAAGTGACGATCAGGACGGCGAGGAAGCCGGCCACCGCAGGTGCATCGCCGAGGAGCGTCTGCAGCGCGAGGCCGGCCGACACCGCCGCCGCCGCCGTGACCGGCCGCAGCCGGCGGAGCAGCAGGCTGCCGGTCATCACCGCGAACGTGGCGTGCTGCAGCAGCCGCGGGCCCTCGACCTGCTCGGCCAGGAGGAGCAGCTCCACCTGGCCGACGACGGTGACGGCGGTGGCGAGCACGCCGTCGCGCACCCACGGCGACAGGCGGCGCCAGTGCGCTCCCAGCTCGGACATGGCGCGCAGCGTAGGGCGGCAGGGAGCCTGCCGGGGTCTGCCGGACGGCTGACCCCGTCGTCCGCACGGCAGACCCCGTGAGCTACGGAGTCCTGCCTGCTCCCTGCCCTGCGGCAGACGCGCGGACCACGGGGAGCGGCAAGTGTTCCCGGTGTCCGGCGCGATCGTCGCGCCGCCTCGCGAAGGAGCCCGCCATGACCGCTTCCGTGCAGACCCAGCCGGCGAACACGCGCCCGGCCCGCTCGCCGCTGCCCGCGCTGGCTGGGATCGGCGCGCTCGTCGCCTCCGGCGGCGCCGTGGCGGTCTTCGGTGACCCGATGCGGGGCTCAGGCACCGCCGCGGAGGCGGCCACCACCCTGGCCGGCTCGTCCGCCCAGCCGGCAGCCGTGCTGGTCGGCGTCTACGCGCTGCTGGGCAGCGCCGTCGCCGGATCGCTGGCCGCCCGGCTGGGCCGCCACCGGGACACCGGGGCGACGCGGCTTATCCCGGTCCTGGCGGCCGGCCACCTGCTCCTCATGACCCTCTTCCTCGCCGCCCCGGCGGCCGCGGTGACGGTCGGCACGCTCGTGCTCGGCGGCGGGGTGAGCCCGGTCGGCGCCGAGTCCGCGCTCGTCGTGATGAACACCGTCCACCCGGTGGCCGGCTGGGTCGGCGCCGGTTTCCTGATCGCCGTCGCGATCGCGGCGCGCGCGGTCAGCAAGCCACTGTTCGTCGCGAGCACGGCCTTCGCCGTGGGCCTGCTCGTGCCGCCGGTGGCCTGGCTCGTCACCTACCTGATGGGCGCCTGGTTCGCCGGCGTCGGCGTCTGGCTCTGGCGCCGTGGCTGAGGCCCCACCGGAGTGATCGACGGGTCGCGGGACGTCTTCGTCGATCCAGGAGGTGTCGGGCCCGTCGGCTGACGGAAGTGGGTTCCTGGTGGCCCCTCCTGGCCTCCCCACCCCCGCGGTGGGAGGCCAGGAGGGGTCCTTGCTCAGACCGTGCAGCCGTCGGGGCCGCAGGCCTCGCCGCCGGTGATGACCGGGATGAGCGGCGTCCGCTCGGCCCAGGCCCGCTCGAGCACCTGCAGCAGCGCGTCGGCCGGCTGCGCGCCGTTGACGCCGAACTTGCGGTCGACGACGAAGAACGGGACGCCGCTGATGCCCAGTGCCTGCGCCTCGGCCTCGTCGGCCCGGACCGCCCCGGCGTAGCGCTGGTCGGCCAGCGCCGCGCGCACCTCGTCGGCGTCCAGCCCCGCCGCGGCGGCCAGCCGGACGAGGGTCTCCCGGTCGCCGACCGCCTCGCCCTCGCTGAAGTAGGCGGTCAGCAGCCGCTCCTTGACCGCGTCCTGCACCCCGCGCTCACCGGCCAGGTGGATGACCTGGTGGGCGTCGAAGGTGTTGGCGCGCACCGCCCTGTCGAAGCGGAAGTCCAGGCCCTCGGCGGCGGCCTGCTGCGTCATGTGGTCGGTCATCTGCTGGGCGCCGAGCACGGAGGTCCCGTACTTCCTGGCCAGCCGCTCGGCGTACTCGGTCGGCGAGACGGGGTCGCCGGCGGCGGCCGACGGCGCACCCGGGTCGAGCTCGAAGGACTTCCACTCCACCTCGACGGCGTCACGGTGCGGGAACCGCTCCAGGGCGGCCTCGAACCGCCGCTTGCCGATGTGGCACCAGGGACAGACGACGTCGGACCAGATCTCCACCTTCACGCCCGGCCGAACGCCCCTGGTGCCACGCGGCATTCCGCCCGGCTCAGTCCTCGAACAGGTCGCGGGAGACCACGCCGGTGTCGGGGTTGTCGGTGAACATCCCGTCGATGCCGGTCGCCCAGAACGCCAGCTGCTCGTCGATCGCCCGGCCGTAGTCGTCGGGCGCCGCGCCCTCGCGCAGCTCGGCCGGCAGGAAGGTGTTCTCGTTGCGGAACGTGTACGGGTGCACGAGCAGGTCCACCGCGTGCGCGTCGTCGACGAGGGACGTCGAGTCGCCGAGGGTGCCGTCGGCCTCCCGCGGGATGACCTGGCCCTTCTCCGGGCCCACGCCGTCGGCGTACTCCGCGATCTCCGCCAGCCCCTCGGCGGTGGCCAGGTCGGCGTAGGTGCGCTCGTCGCCGGCGGCCACCAGGTCGGCCGGCGCGCCGGTCGCCGACAGCAGCTGCACCAGCGGGACGTCGACCACCCCGTCGAGCTCGCGCAGGTTCGCCGTCTCGAAGGACTGCACGAACACCGGCGCCCTGCGGTGGTCCAGCCGGGCCTCGTCCAGGTCCTCGACCAGCGGCTCCTCGAGGGAGAGGTCGATGGAGTCGAAGTAGGTGGGGTGCTTGGTCTCGATGTAGACGCCGACCTCGCGGCGCAGCTCCCGGGACAGCTCCTCGCGCAGCTCGAGCACCTCGTCGAGGGTCGGCACCTGGTAGAGGCCGTCGTAGAGGGTGTTCTCCTCGCGGACGTCGGGCAGCCGCTCCACCGCGCGCAGCGTGCGCAGCTCGGCCAGCGTGAAGTCCTCGGTGAACCAGCCGGTCAGCTCGACGCCGTCGATCACCTTGGTGGTGCGCCGGTCGGCGAACTCGGCGCGCTCGGCGACGTCCGTCGTCCCGGAGATCTCGTTCTCGTGGCGGGCGACCAGCACGCCGTCCCTGGTGCTCACGACGTCGGGCTCGATGTAGTCCGCGCCCATCCGCGCGGCCAGCTCGTAGGCGGCCAGGGTGTGCTCGGGCCGGTAGCCCGACGCGCCGCGGTGCCCGATGACGAGCAGCTCGTCGGCGCCGGGGCCGGTCTCCTCCTGCGGCGGCGCGGCGGTGGCCGGCCCGGTCAGCAGCAGCGGGACGGCGATCACGGACGCGGCCAGCAGCGCGGTCCGGCGGTGGGCAGCTCGCACGGGTTTCTCCCCAGGCTCCGACGACGACCGTCGTCGCCGGCCCGGGTCGATCCCAGCCCGCCGACGTGGCCGTTGTCGAGCCCTCGGGCGAACGAGGTGTGAACGCGGGCCCTCAGCCCTGCCAGACCTCGGTGACCTCGGCGGCCGTGCCGGCCGTCTGCGCCCGGCCGGCGCGCGCCGAGCCCGCCCGGGCGGCGGGGTCGAGCACGTTGCGGCCGATGGCGCGGCGGCTGGCGTTGTCCGGGGAGACGACGGCGACCCGCGCGACCATCCCGGTGACCCGCGCATCGACGCTGGCCAGCGGGCCGATGCCGCGCGGGATGGGCGCGAGCACGACGACCCGGTCGTACCCGTCGGCGAGGTCGGCGTTGGCCGCCGAGCGCATGCCGCCGTCGACGTGACGGCGGCCGTCGATGGTGACCGGCGGGTACACGCCGGGGACGGCGCAGCTGGCTGCCACCGCCTGCAGCAGCGGGACGCCGGAGGTGCGGTCGAGCACGCGGAACTCGCCGGTCTCCGCGTCGACGGCGGTGATGCGCAGGTCGCGGTCCGGCCACTCCCGGCTGACCAGGCGGGAACCGATGACGTCGAGCCGCTCCTGCTCGGTCGGGGTCAGCCCGGCCCGCTCGGCGGCCAGCGCCAGCGCACCGATCCGGCGGCGGAACCCGACGTCGTCCCCGCGGCTGCGCAGCACCGCCAGGCCGTAGCGGAGCAGCGCCGAGCGGGTCATCCGGGCGGCCTGCTCGCCAGTGGGCGGCTCCAGCTGGCGGGCGAACAGCGTCTCCAGGTCGGCGCCGCTGGTGAGCTACGCGCCGACCACCGAGCCGGCCGAGGTGCCCACCACGAGGTCGGCGCCGGAGAGGTCGACGCCGGCCTCGGCCAGGCCGGCGAGCACGCCGATCTCCCACGCGATCCCGGTGATGCCCCCACCCCCGAGGACGAGGGCCGTGCGCTGGTCGCTCATGGCGCCATCCTCACCCACCGTCCGGCCTCGACACGGGTAGTGACGTACGCCACGCTGTGGGCCTCGGCGAGGGAGGACGGGCATGACCGCCACGCAGGACGCACCGACCCCGACCGCGCACAGCTGGCCGCCCGGCCTGCCGCGGTCGCTGGACCACCCCGTGGTCCCGGTCGGCTCGATCCTGCGGGCGGCGGTGCGCCGCTGGGGCGACCGGACGGCGTTCGTCGACCACGACGTCCCGCTGACCTTCACCGAGCTCGGCGCCCGCGCGCATGCCGTCGCCAACTGGCTGGACGACCACGGCGTCGGGCGCGGCGACGTCGTCGCGGTGCACATGCCGAACTGCCGCCAGTACCCGGCGGTCTACTACGGGGTGCTGCTGGCCGGGGCGACCTTCTCCCCCACCAACCCGCTGCTGCCGGCCGCCGACCTCGCCGCGCAGCTGACCGACGCCGGCGCGCGCGTGCTGGTCACCTGGGACCAGGTGCTGCCGTTCGTGCGGTCCGCGCTGGCGGCCACGCCGGTGGAGACCGTCGTCGTCACCGGGGAGGCGCACACCCTCGACCTCGCCGCCCGCCTGGAGCTGGAGCCCGGGGACGTCGACCTCGCCGACCTGCTCGCCGGCGACCCCACCGACCGGCACCTCGACGCCGACGTCGACCCGGCCGCGGACCTGGCGCACCTGGCCTACACCGGCGGCACCACGGGGGTCAGCAAGGGCGTCGAGCTGCCGCATCGCGCCGTCGTCACCAACGTGCTGCAGTCGGCCTGCTGGTCGTCGGGGTCGGTGCCCGAGCTGGACGACGCTGGCGACGTGACCCTGCGGCAGGTGCTGGGGCGGGACGAGCACCCGACGGCGCTGGGTGAGGCGCGGCTGATCAACCTCACGCCGTGGTTCCACGCCATGGGGGCGATCGGCTACCTCAACGGCATGGTGATGGCCGGGACGATGACGGTGGTCCACATGCGTTTCGACCCGGCGCGCTACGTCGAGGACGCCGCCCGGTACGCGGTGACCTCGATCGGCGGGGCGCCGCCGGTGTTCGTGGCGCTACTGCAGGTGCCGGGCTTCCTGGAGGCCGACTGGTCCGGCGTCCGCGGGGTCTCCTCGGGGGCCGCGCCGCTGCCGGTGCCGCTCATCGAGCGGCTGCAGGCGGTGCTGCCCCACGCCGTCATCGGCGAGGGGTACGGGCTGACCGAGGTGACCATGCAGGCCACCGGCAACCCGGTGTACCGGTCGGGCACCCGCAAGCCCGGCACGGTCGGGGTGCCGGTGTTCGACACCGAGATCAGCATCCGGCCCCTGGGCGGCGGCGACCCGCTGCCGCCCGGTGAGCGCGGCGAGGTGTGCATCCGCGGGCCACAGGTGATGCGCGGCTACGCGCACCGGCCCGAGGCGACCGCCGAGGCGATCGACCCCGACGGCTGGTTCCACACCGGGGACGTCGGCGTCCTGGATGGGGACGGCTACCTGGCGATCGTCGACCGCACCAAGGACATGCTGCTCTACAAGGGCTACAACGTCTTCCCGCGGGAGCTGGAGGAGATCCTGTTCGGCGTTCCCGGGGTGGCCGGGGCGGCGGTCGTCGGGCGGCCGGACGAGGAGGCCGGGGAGCTGCCGGTGGCCTATGTCGTCCGCAAGGCCGACGATGCGGGCGCTGCGCTGACGGCCGAGTCGGTGATGGCGGCGGTCAACGAGCGGGTGACGCCGTACAAGCGGCTGCGCGACGTCGTCTTCATCGACGCGATCCCGGTGTCGGCAGCGGGCAAGGTGCTCAAGCGGGAGCTCGCCGCGCGGGAGCGGTCCGCCGTCACCGGGGGCTGACCCCGGGCCCCTGCCGCTGCAGCCGTCCGCTGCACCCGTCGGCTCACCCGGACGGGTACGGCGGTGCAGGCAGGATCCTGGTCGGCTCACTATCGTCCGGCGGGTGGCGAGCGAGACCGAGGCGGGGACCGAACACACCGGGGTACAGCTCGCGCACGTCGAGCCGACCCCCACCCGCCAGGTCGCCCAGCGGATGATCGCGGCGACATTCGTGCTGCTGCTCACCGTGGCGATCGTCTACTTCGAGCGGGACGACTACCGGGACACCATCGACGGTCAGGTCGACCTCCTCGACGCCTTCTACTACACGACCGTCACACTCTCGACGACCGGCTACGGCGACATCACGCCGGTCAGTGACACCGCACGGCTGGTCAACGTCCTCGTCATCACGCCGCTGCGCGTGCTGTTCCTCATCATCCTCATCGGGACCACCCTCGAGGCGCTCACCACGCGCTCCCGCGAGGAGTTCCGCATCCGCCGTTGGAGGTCCCGCGTGCGCCAGCACGTCATCGTGTGTGGCTACGGCACCAAGGGCCGCAGCGCGATCCGCTCCCTGCAGGCCAGCGGCACCCCGCTGGAACAGATCATCATCGTCGACCCCGACCACCGGGCGATCGACGAGGCCAACTCGGTGGGGCTGCACGGGATCGTCGGCGACGCCGGCCGCACCGACGTCCTCCGCCGAGCGCACGTCGAGCGCGCCCGCGCCGTGATCGTCGCCGCCAACCGGGACGACGCGTCGGTGCTGATCACGCTCACCGTGCGCCAGCTGAACCCCAGCGTGCCGATCACCACCTCGGTGCGCGAGGAGGAGAACGCCGCGCTGCTGCGCCAGTCGGGGGCTGACACGGTCATCACGACCTCGGCCACCTCGGGGCGGCTGCTGGGTCTGTCCACGGACGCCCCGCGGGTCGTGGCCACGGTCGAGGATCTGGTCACCGGCGGCCAGGGGCTCGACCTCCAGCAGCGCCGGGTCACCGCCGGCGAGGTGGGTCTGGGGCCGCGGCAGCTGCGCGACATCGTGCTGTCGGTGACCCGGGGCGGACGCACGCTGCGCTTCGACGACCCGCTGATCGGCACGCTCGAAGCCGAGGACGTGCTCGTCGTCGTGCGGTCGCACCCGCCGGGTGGGCAGATCGCCAGCTGAGGCCCGGCGCGTCGGTTCGCGCCCTGCCGGTCCAGTCTCGCAGCGACGCCCCTTCCCGCGATTCGGGCCGGGGCCCCGCTTCGTCGTACCTCCTCGCGCGGTCGGTGTGCCGCCCTGGGCCGCCCCGTGACCGGCTCCTGCTCCTGCTCCTGCTCCTGCTCCTGAAGCGCAGCACCACCTCCCCCGCGGCCTCCTATGCAGCAGGACGGATGGCCCTCGCTCAGTAGGGCGGGGGTTCGGTGACGGCGGTGAGGCCGGTGGGTGTGGTGACGGTGAGGGTGCCGTCGGGGGTGAGGGTGCGGGTCCAGCCGGGGGCCTGGTGTGTGCCGCGGTGGTCGCTGGTGCAGTAGCCGGCCTTGACCGCGGTCTGCCGGGCGATCTCCCGATCCGCGGCCTGCACCACACCCAACGGACCGCTCGCCCACCCCGCGACAGGCGCGCCACCAGCCAGCGTGCCGGTCTGCGCGCCGTCGTCCACGCGTCCGATCACACGTTCGACTGGACGCACGTCGCAAGAGGAAGCTGCAGGCCAGGCCCGCGGAACAGCATCGGCGGTACGAGGACGAAGGCGACGCCACCGGGATGCGGAAAGACCGGACGGCCGCCACGAGTGGCGGCCGGGAGCACAGCGGTTAGGCAGCTGAGAGCCAGGCAGCCAAGAGCCGGGAGGCAAGCAGCAGGGAGGCTGCCACCAGCGCCGGGCGAGTGTCAGCCCGGGCGCAGGACCCAGGTCCGCGTGGGTCGGTGACGGCCGCGGAGCTCGGCGACCGCGCCGGGCTCCCAGTGCCGCTCCTCCCCTGCGCCGGCGTCGCGCACGGCGTCCTCACTGGCGACGACGCGCCGGGCCACGTCCTTGGCCAGGTCGGTGAGCCGGGCGGCCTCGTTGACCGGGTCACCGATGACCGTGTACTCCAGCCGGCTGGCGGCGCCGACCTGCCCGGCCCACACCTGACCGCAGGCCACGCCGACGCCGAGGTCGAGTTCACCCGCGGCTCGCACGGCCACCGCGATCCGCCGCGCCGCCCGCAGCGCCGCGCCGGCCGGGTCGGGGTGGTCGGTGGGAGCGCCGAAGACGCACAGGACGGCGTCCCCCTCGAACTTGTTGACCAGCCCGCCCTCGCTCTGGACGATCTCGACGGCCACAGCGAAGAAGCGGTTGAGCAGCCCGACCATCTCCTCGGGCCCGGTGCGCAGCACCAGCGACGTGGACCCGGCGATGTCGACGAAGAGCGCGGCGACCGTGCGCAGCTCGCCGCCGAGCGAGACGCCGGTGACCAGGGCCTGCTGGGCGACCGTCGTCCCCACGTGGCGACCGAACAGGTCGCGCAGCCGCTCGCGCTCGGCGAGGCCGGCGACCATCGTGTTGACACCCTCCTGCAGCAGCCCGATCTCGCCGGCGTCGTTCACCGGCACCCGGACGTCGTGGTCGCCCGCGCCGACCCGTTGCACCGCGCGGCGCAGGTCGCGCAGCGGCGCCCCGACCGAGCGGCCGGTCAGCAGGGTGGCGAGCAGCCCGACGAGCAGGGCGACGACTGTGAGGAAGACGACCGCGGCCTCGTTGGGCCCCTGGGGGTTGCTCGGGTCGAGGAAGAGCAGCGACAGGCCGAGCAGCGGGACGCCGCTGGTCAGGCCCCAGGTGAGCAGCAGCCGAGGGCGGACGCCGAGGCTGAGCGCACCCGTCGGCGGGTGGGCCTCGAGCGCGCGGGCGGTGACGTCCCGGCCGAGCCGCAGCGCCAGCAGGTAGCTGACGCCGGCGGTCACCACGCCACCGAGCAGCGCGGCCAGACCGATCCGCAGTCCGACGAGGGGGAACGGTGAGACGACCGCGCCGACGACGCCGACCAGCAGCGCGCCGCCGAGCCAGGTGACGGCGGCGACGAGGGCGATGTCGACGGGCAGCCGCAGCGCGCGGGCGGCGTCGGACGGGGTGGGACGGCGACCGGCGGCCAGCCAGGCCGCGGTCGGCCGCTGCAGCCGCAGCCCGACGAGGACGCCGAGCGGCAGCGCGACGGCGAGGTAGACCAGCGCGGTCAGCACGATGACGGCGCGGCCGCCCTCGGGGTCGTGCGCGCCGGCGGAGAGGCCGAGCAGGAGCAGCGCGACGGTGCCGACGCCGACCAGGTTGGCCACGACGACCAGCACCACGAGGACCGGCACCGCACGCCGTCCGGTGGGCGCCCACTCGAGCGCCGCGTCGAGACGACGGGCGGCGGCGGGGACGTCCCTCATGGACCGGAGGCAGGAGCCGGGAGGTCGGGCACGGCCCCCATCGTCACCGAGCCGCGCCTCCCTGCATACAGTCGGGGCCTCAGACGAGGACGGCCTCCAGGGCGTCGGCCTGCTGCACCAGGTCGGCCGCGGTGGTCAGCCAGCCGGCGACCAGCAGCAACGGCCACGCCTGCTCGTCGTCCAGCGAGGCCGTCGTCGCCACCAGTGAGGCCTGGGCCACGGCCCTGCACGCCATGTTCCGCATGACGGCTCCTTCCATCGGTTGCCAGGACGGTCGGCACCGACGGGGCCGGGGTCCAGCCGTGCAACACAGATGTCACCCCGAGGGGTGGACGGCGCAGCCGCTCGGGGAACCGGCGGGCTCACCCGTCGGCCGCGGCCACCCGCCCCCCGACCGGGAGCCGGCGGAGCGCCGGGTCGTAGCCCAGCCGCGCACTGGCGTCCGCCGCCGCACGGGCCACGACGGGGCCCAGCCGCTCGACGTCGCGCTCGGTGACCCGCTGCGTCGGGAAGCCCAGGCCCAGCACCACGGCGAGCTCGCACGTGTGGTCGAGGACGGGCGCGGCGATCGAGCCGACGTCGGCGTGGCGCTCCCCGAAGGCGGCGGAGAAGCCCCGCTCCCGGACCGCCGCGACCTGCCGGTCGAGCTCCTCGAGGCTCGTGGGCGTCGCCGGGGTGAAGCGGGCCAGCTCGCCGCCCTCGAGGGCGCGGCGTGCCTCGGGGTCGAAGGCGAGGAAGACCTTGCCGGGCGCGCCGGCGTGGATGGGCATGACCATGCCGACCATGAACGGGCGCATCACGACGTGGCGGGTCTCCGCGACGGCGACCACCGTCCGGAACACGCCGTCCCGCACGTAGAGGCAGGCGGTCTCACCCGTCTCGTCGCGCAGCTGCTGGAGCACCGGCTTGACCAGCCGGACGACGTCGAGCCCCAGGGTCCCCGGCGTCGCCCAGCGCACCAGCGAGATGCCGATGCGGTACCGGTCGCCGTCCCGGTCGAGGAAGCCCTCGTAGACCAGGTCCTGCACCAGCCGCTGGCAGGTGGTCGGGGGCAGACCGGTGGCCCGGACGAGGTCGCGCATCGTCGGGTCGGGCGTCTCGACGGAGAAGCAGTTCAGGATCCGGGTGATCTTGTGCAGGACGAGTGTGGCCGCCCTGCCCTCCTCGCGCCGTGCCGCCACCGTCGCCGTCCTCACCGCTGCTCCGCCGGGCGCTCATGCTAGGCGGGTCCGGCCGGGTGCGACGTGGGCCGGGCGACGTGCCGCTGCTGGTCGCGCAGCTCGGCGCCGCCCAGGTCCACACCCCCCCGGATTGGCGGGCGCGCGAGCCGGCCGGCCGGGGAAGACTGGCTCCCGCCAGGAGTGAGGCGTGCGGGTCATGGGGGACGGTGCCATGTCGGGGATGTCCGGGGCGGGTCCACGTCGGCGACGGTCGCGCGTCCCCCGGGTCCCGGCGCCGCCCCCGCGGCAGCACCGGCACGGGCCGGGCCTGTGGCAGGGCGCGGCCGTGGTGCTCGCCGCCGCCACCCTGATGACCACCTCGCAGGTGAGCGACGCCGCGCGGCCGGCCGCGAGCACCTCGCAGGGTCCGCCGTCGGCGGGGTTCCAGACGTCCGCCCAGCCGGTCGGCACGTCCACCTCCGCTCCGGACACCGCTCCCGGCACGACCCTGTCGCCGTCGCCGAACGCGGCGTCGTCGCGGAGTGCCGCGTCGTCGGGCGCGGCGGCGGCCGCGTCCGGGCTGGCGGCCGGGGGCATCCCGTCGGTCGCCAAGGCCGCCTACGACTCCGCGGCCGCGGAGGCGCCGGCCGACTGCGGCATCGACTGGTCGCTGGTCGCCGCGATCGGCCGCGTCGAGTCCAACCACGGACGCTTCGCCGGGGCGGTGCTGCAGACCGACGGGCGGTCGGCCCCGCGGATCATCGGCATCCCGCTGGACGGGAACGGCACGGCAGTCATCCGGGACACCGACGGTGGGCACCTCGACGGCGACACGGTCTACGACCGCGCCGTCGGCCCGATGCAGTTCATCCCGTCCACCTGGGCGCGCTACGCCGCCGACGGGGACGGCGACGGCAGCAGCGACCCCTTCGACATCCACGACGCCGCCCGGGCGACCGCCCGGTACCTGTGCGCCGCCGGCGGGGACCTCACCACCGTGGAGGGGCGGCGGCGGGCCGTCCTGGCCTACAACCACTCCGACAGCTACGTCGCGACGGTGCTGACCCTCGCCGCCGAGTACGCCGGGACGCCGCCGTCCACCGTGCCGACCGTCGCGGTGCCCCCGCCGTCGGAGCCGCCGGCGAACCCGGGTCCCCCGCTGGCGGTGCCTCCGGCCGCGAGCCCGTCGGCGTCCGCCCCGCCGTCCACGACCTCCGGGACGACGACCCCGCCGGTCACCACACCGCCCGCGGCCAGCACACCGCCCGCGGCCAGCACGCCGCCGGGGACCACGCCGCCGACCGTCACGACACCGCCGACGACGACGCCCCCGGTCACCACGCCACCCGTCACGACGCCCCCGCCGGTCACCACGCCGCCGTCCACGACACCGCCTCCGGTCACCACTCCCCCGACGGTCACCACCCCGCCGTCCACGACGACACCGCCTCCGGTCACCACTCCCCCGACAGTCACCACCCCGCCGACAGTCACCACCCTGTCCCTCATACACATCT
>NZ_NVPT01000058.1 GCF_002802985.1 Geodermatophilus chilensis
AGATGTGTATAAGCGACGGCGTCCTGGTCACCCGCTCCGCCGCCGAGCGCCCGCACGGGCAGCGCGTCCTCGCGCGGCTCGAGGCCGCCGGGGTGTCCGACGTCGAACTGCTGCCCGGCGACCGGCTGCCCAACCTCCGCGGGGACGGCGACCGCGCGGCGTTCATGCGGGCCAAGGACACCCTCGCGCTGGTCGTCCCCGCGCCGTCCAAGCGCAGGCTGCAGCCGATCCCGCCGTCGGCGGACTGGCGCGTCGACCTGGCCGAGGGCTGCGCCGCGCACTGCCAGTACTGCTACCTCGCCGGCTCGCTGTCCGGCCCGCCGGTCACCCGGGTCCTCGCCGACCTCGACGAGGTGCTCGACGGCCTCGACGCCCACGTCGGGCGGGGCGCGGTCACCTCGGGCACGCTCGAGCGCGGCGGTGAGGGGACGACGTTCGAGGCCTCCTGCTACACCGACCCGCTGGCGATCGAGCACCTGACCGGCGGCCTGGCGCGGATGGTCGAGCACTTCGGCACCCACGACTGGCCCGGGCCGGTGCAGCTGCGGGCCACCACGAAGTTCGACGACGTCGCCGGCCAGCTCGACCTCCCGCACCACGGGCGCACCCGCCTGCGGTTCTCGGTCAACGCGGCGTCGGTGGCCCGCCGGTTCGAGGGGGCGACCTCCCCGGTGTCCGCCCGGGTCGCGGCGCTGGCCGCGGTGGCCGCCGCCGGCTACCCGGTCGGCCTGACCATCGCGCCGATCATGCCGGTCGAGGGCTGGCGGGAGGAGTACGGCGACCTGCTCGACGCCGTCGCCGCGGCGCTCCCGGCCGGCACGGACCTCACCGTCGAGTGCGTCACCCACCGCTTCACACCGGGCAGCAAGGAGACGCTGCTGGACTGGTACCCGCGCACCAGGCTCGGCATGGACGAGGCCCGGCGCACCACCAAGCGCGGGAAGTACGGCTCGGTCAAGCACGTGTACCCGAAGGACACGATGGCCGAGCTGCGCGGCTGGTTCGAGGCCGCGCTCGCCGAGCGGCTGCCTCAGGCCCGGCTCCTCTACTGGACCTAGGGCAGCGGCCGCGGCGGCCCCCCTGCAGGGTCCCGCCGCGAGCCTGCGAGTGGCGGGGGGCAGGGGGGTCCTTCTCCCTGCAGGGGGGCCGATCTCCTGGTGCCGGTTACACGGCCGGGACTAGGCCGTTCGGGTCGAGCACGTACTTCTTCGCCGCGCCCTGGTCGAACTCCTGGTAGCCCCGCGGCGCGTCCTCCAGCGGGATCACCTCCGCATTGACCGCCTTCGCGATCTGCACCCTGTCGTGCAGGATCGCCATCATCAGCTGGCGGTTGTAGCGCATGACCGGGCACTGACCGGTGGTGAACGCGTGCGACTTCGCCCAGCCCAGGCCCAGCCGGATGGACAGCGACCCGACCTTCGCCGCCTCGTCGGCCGCGCCCGGGTCACCGGTCACGTAGAGGCCGGGGATGCCGAGGGCGCCACCGGCCCGGGTGATGTCCATCAGCGAGTTGAGGACCGTGGCCGGCGCCTCGGTCTGCGCGTCCTTGCCGTGCCCGCGGGCCTCGAAGCCGACGGCGTCGACGCCGCAGTCCACCTCGGGCTCGCCCAGGATCTCCGCGATCTGGTCCTTCGGGTCGCCCTTCGAGACGTCGACGGTCTCGCAGCCGAAGCTGCGAGCCTGGGCCAGCCGGTCCTCGACCAGGTCGCCGACGATCACCACGGCGGCCCCGAGCAGGTGCGCGGAGGCCGCCGCCGCGAGCCCCACCGGCCCGGCGCCGGCGATGTAGACCGTCGACCCGGTGCCCACCCCGGCGGTCACGCAGCCGTGGTAGCCGGTCGGGAAGATGTCCGACAGCATCGTGAGGTCGCGGATCTTGGCGAGCGCCTGATCCCGGTCCGGGAACTTCAGGCAGTTGAAGTCGGCGTAGGGGATCATCACGTACTCGGCCTGCCCGCCGGTCCAGCCGCCCATGTCGACGTAGCCGTAGGCCGAGCCCGGGCGATCCGGGTTGACCGTCAGGCAGATGCCGGTCTTGCCCTCCTTGCAGTTGCGACAGCGGCCGCAGGCGATGTTGAACGGCACGCTGACGATGTCACCGACCTCGAGGAACTCGACGTCAGCGCCCTTCTCCACGATCTCACCGGTGATCTCGTGCCCGAGGACCAGCCCCTCGGGCGCCGTCGTCCGCCCGCGCACCATGTGCTGGTCACTGCCGCAGATGTTGGTGCTGACGGTCCGCAGGATGACGCCGTGCGGGGTCTTGCGGCCGACGTTGGACGGGTGCACGCCTGGCCCGTCCTGGAGCTCCAGCTTCGGGTAGTCCAGATCGGCGATCTCGACCTTGCCCGGCCCCATGTACCTGACTGCCTTGTTGCCTGCCACGGACGCTCCTCCTCCTCAGCGCCGGCACGCCTCTGTGCCGGCCGCGGTGCGGTGCCACCGCCCGGGCGCCCCGGTGGGTCCCCTCCGTCCGCGACGGTCCTCCGGGGCTCAGAGGCGGGTGGTCCGAGTGTGGTCCGCGCCACCCCCGGTGCGGCCCGGCCGAACTCCGCACCAGGATCCGACACGCGGGCGGGCACGACGTAGCGTGACAGCTCGTGCTCGTCCTGCTGCCGCCGTCGGAGACCAAGGGCCCGGGCGGGGACGGCGCCCCCCTCGATCTGGCCGCACTGTCCTGGCCCGAGCTGACCGACGTCCGCGCCGGTCTGGTCGAGGCGCTCGTCCGGCTCGCGGGCGACCGGCCGGCGGCGCGGGCGGCCCTGGGCCTGTCCCCGAAGCAGGACGGCGAGATCGCCCGCAACGCCGAGCTGCGCAGCGCGCCGACGGCGCCCGCCCTCGAGCGCTACACCGGCGTCCTCTACGACGCCCTCGACGTGCGGTCCCTCACCCGCGCCCAGCGCGCCCGGGCCGACCGGCGCCTGGCGGTCGGGTCGGCGCTGTTCGGGGTGGTCCGCGGGACCGACCGCATCCCCGCCTACCGGCTCTCGGCCGGCTCGGCGCTGCCCGGCCGGCCGACGCTGCGCGCCCTCTGGCGGCCGGCGCTGGGCCCGGTGCTCGCCGCCGTCGACGAGCTGGTGGTCGACCTGCGCAGCGGCGCCTACGCCGCGCTGGCCCCGGTGCCCGGCGCGGTGACCCTCGAGGTGCTCAGCGAGCGCCCCGACGGCACGCGGGCGGTGGTCAGCCACTTCAACAAGGCGCGCAAGGGTCGGGTCGCCCGACTGCTCGCCACCACGACCGGTGAGCCCGCGGACGTCGTCCGGCTGCGGGCGCTGCTGCGACGCGCCGGGTTCCACGTGGAACACCTCGGGGGGACGGCGCTGACGCTCGTCGTGCCGGCGGACCCGGCGACACGCTGACCCGGCACGGACCGTCGCGGGGATGGTGATCTGCGTCAGGATCATTGCACCCAACCGAGAGGGCATGACATAACTCTGGGGACGCGTGGGCCCGAAGAGTGTGGCCGCCGGCGGCCGGGGGGACCCTCCCGGCCGGGCGTCGACTGACGAGAGGCACCGGTGGAGGGATCCCCGCGGCAGCGCGGCGTCGTGCGCCCGTCCGACCTCGAGACGGCAGCGGAGGCGCTGCGCGGTGACCCGGCACGCGTCCGTGCCGCCCGTCGTCTCCGCATCGCCCAGGCCGGCTCCCCCGCCGTCGACCGGCTGGTCGAGCTGGCCGCACGGCTGCTGGGCGCCCAGGCCGGCCAGATCTCCCTGCTGGACGACGTCCAGTCGATCGCCGGCGTCGCCGGCCTGTCCCCGGGCAGCGCCGGCCGGGAGACCGGCCTCGCCGACAGCCCGTGCACGCTCGCCGCGGCCGGCACCGAGGTGCTGGCCATCCCGGACGGGCGGGCCGACGAGCGGGTCAGCCACCTGCCACAGGTGACCGGCGGGCTGGTCGTCGCCTACCTCGGCGCCCCGCTGACCGACGGCGAGGGCCACGTCGTCGGGACGCTGTGCGTGTTCGACCCGGTGCCGCGGGAGTGGTCCGGGACCGACGTCGCCACGCTGCGCCAGCTCGCCGCCTCGGTGGTGACCGAACTCGAGTACGCGGCGCTGACCGGCGAGTACGAGCGCCAGCACCTGCGCTGGCGGCTGGCGATGGACGCCGGTGGCGTGGGCACCTTCGACTGGGACCTGCGCTCCGGCGAACTCGTGTGGGACGACCCGCTGATGGCGGTGTTCGGCTACACCACCGCGGACTTCGACGGCACGATCACCGCCTTCAACCGGCGGCTGCACCCCGACGACCTGCCCCGCGTCAGCGAGGCACTGCGCGCCTGCATCGACGGCTGCGGCGACTTCGAGGCGGAGTACCGCGTCGTCCGCCCGGACGGGGACACCCGCTGGGTGCAGGCCCGCGGCCGCGCGCTGGCCGGCCGGGACGGGACCGCCGTCCGGTTGCTCGGCGCCGCGTACGACACCACCGAGGACCGCACCGACGACGTCCGGGTCTCGCGGGTGCTCGAGGCGATGCCGGCCGGCTTCTACTCGCTGGACCACGAGTGGCGCTTCACGCACGTCAACGCCGAGGCCGAGCGGCTGCTGGGCCGCAGCCGCGAGGAGCTGCTCGGCGAGGTCATCTGGACGGCGTTCCCGGCGACGGTGAACAGCGTCTTCGAGGACAGCTACCGCAACGCGGTCCGGACCGGGCAGCCGGTCAACTTCGACGCGCACTACCCCGCACCGCTCGACGGCTGGTACGAGCTGCGCGCGTGGCCGAGCCCCGAGGGCCTGTCGGTCTACTTCATCGAGGTGACCGAGCGGAAGCTGGCCCGCGACCGGGCCGACCGGTCCGCGCAGCGACTGGCCCTCCTCGCCCAGGTGAGCGCCGAGCTCGCCGGCACCCTGGACGCGCAGGCCGCCACCAGCCGGCTGCCCCGGCTGGTGGTCCCGGGCCTGGCGCCGTGGTGCATCGTCACCGTGGTGGACGCCGAGGGGCGTCCCCGGGACGTGGGCTGGTGGCACGCCGAGCCCGCCGCCCGGGCGCTGGTCGAGCGCTACGCCGCCGTCCGGCTCGACGCGATGCCGGCCACCTCCCCGGTGGCCCGCGCGCTGCTGGCCGGCGAGGCGGTGCGCGCCGACGCCGCCGAGGTGCGGCAGCTGCTGCCCTCCGGCGAGGCGCGCGACCTGCTGGACGCGCTGGCGCCGGGCTCGGCGGTCTGCCTCCCCCTGCGCGGCCGGGGGCGCACCCTGGGTGTGATCACCCTGTACGCGAGCTTCGGCGAGACCATGTCGCGAGAGCACCTCGCCACCGCGCAGGACGTCGCCGACCGCGCCGGCCTGGCCCTGGACAACACCCGGCTCTACGCCCAGCAGCAGCAGCTGGCCGAGGGCCTGCAGCGCAGCCTGCTCACCGAGCCGCCGGAGCCCGACCACGCGGAGATCGCCGTCCGCTACCTCCCCGCCGTCGAGGCCGCGCGGGTCGGCGGCGACTGGTACGACGCGTTCCTGCAGCCCGGCGGGGCGACGATGCTGGTCATCGGCGACGTCGTCGGTCACGACACCGAGGCGGCCGCCGCCATGGGCCAGCTGCGCGGGCTGCTGCGCGGCATCGCCACCTACAGCGACGCGTCGCCGGTGGAGGTGCTGCGCGGGCTGGACGCCTCGATGGCCGTGCTGCAGACCCACGTGCTGGCGACCGCCGCGGTGGCCCGCTTCGAGCAGACCGACGACGAGCGCCGCCGCAGCATCACCCGGATGCGCTGGGCGAACGCCGGGCACCTGCCGCCGTTGGTCATCAACCCCGACGGCAGCGTGGCCGAGCTGGCCGCCTGGAAGGGCGACCTGCTGCTGGGCGTCGACCACGAGGTCGAGCGTCAGGAGTCGGTGGTGACCCTCGACCGCGGGTCCACGGTGCTGCTGTTCACCGACGGCCTGGTCGAGCGGCGCGACGCCGACCTCGACGCCGGGATGGTGCGGCTGCGCGAGGCGCTGGTCGACGTCGCCCACCTGCCGCTGCAGCAGTTGCTCGACGAGGTGCTCGAGCGGCTGGTCGACGGCCGCCCCGAGGACGACGTCGCGCTGGTCGCCGTCCGCCTGCACCGCCAGGACCGCCCCCGCCCGCCGGAGGCCGGCCCCAACGACGTCCCGGACGTCGTCCCACCCCATCCCGCCTGATCACTGCCCATTGCCGGTGTTCCTCGTGCTCTGCGGGTCCTGCAGGACCCGCAGAGCACGAGAAGCACCCGCAATGCGTGTCAGAGTTCCCGGGTGACCACCACTGACGAGCTGTGCCTCCTGCCGGCGACCGAGCTGGCGGCGCTCATCCGCACCCGGCAGCTGTCGGCGCGTGAGCTGACCGACGCCTGCCTGGAGCGGATCGAGCGGCTGGACCCGCAGGTCAACGCGGTGGTCACGCTGGAAGCCGAGGGCGCCCGTGCCGCCGCGGACGCCGCCGACGCCGCGCTGGCCGCCGGCGAGGACGTCGGCCCGCTGCACGGACTGCCGGTGGCGCACAAGGACACCCACCTCACCGGCGGCATGCGCACCACCTGGGGTTCTCCGCTCGCCGACACCGTGCCGGCGGACGACGAGCTGGTGGTCGCCCGGCTGCGCGCGGCCGGGACGGTGCGCGTCGGCAAGACCAACGTGCCGGAGTTCGCGGCCGGCTCGCACACGTTCAACCCGTTGTTCGGCGTCACCCACAACCCCTACCGGCACGGGCTGTCGGCCGGCGGCTCGAGCGGGGGCGCGGCCGCGGCGCTGGCGGCGGGGTTCGTGCCGGTCGCCGACGGCAGCGACTTCGGCGGCTCGCTGCGCAACCCGGCGGCGTTCTGCAACGTGGTCGGGCTGCGGCCCACCCCGGGGCGGGTGCCGACCCGGCCGGCGGCGATGGGCTGGTCGCAGCTGTCGGTGCAGGGGCCGATGGGCCGCACCGTCGCCGACGTCGCGCTGGTGCTCTCGGCGATGGCCGGGCCGGACCGGCGGGTGCCCATCTCCCTCGACGCGCCCGGAGCCCCGTTCGCCGCGCCGCTGCCCGAGCGTCTCGACGGGCTGCGGGTGGCCTGGGCGCCGGACCTGGGCGGGCGGGTGCGGGTGGACCCGGCGATCACCGCGGTGCTGTCGCAGAGCGTGGCGGTGTTCGAGGAGCTGGGCGCCACCGTGGAGGCCGACTGTCCCGACCTCTCGGGCGCTGACGACGTCTTCGGCACCCTGCGGGCCTGGGTGTTCGACGCGACCTTCAGCGACCTGGCCCGGCGGCACCCGGACCAGCTCAAGGAGTCGATCCGCTGGAACGCCTCGCTGGGGGCCGCACTGACCGGAGCCGACATCGCCCGTGCCGAGATGGCCCACACGGCCCTCTACGAGCGCGTGGTGGCCTTCTTCGACCGCTACGACGTCCTGCTGGTGCCGACGACGCAGGTGCTGCCCTTCCCGGTGGAGCAGGAGTACCCCACCGAGATCGACGGCGAGCCGCTGGAGGACTACCTGGCCTGGATGCGCTCCTGCACGCTCATCACACCGACCGGCTGCCCCGCGCTGTCGGTGCCCGGCGGGTTCACCCCGGACGGCCTGCCCGTGGGCCTGCAGGTGGTCGCGGCGCCGCGGGCCGACCGGCGAGTGCTGGAGGTCGGGCACGCCTTCGAGCAGGCGACCCGCTTCGGCGAGCGCCGTCCGCCTCTCTGACCCCGTCTGGGGCTCTCTAGCGACCGAGCTAGAGAGCCGCAGACGAGCCTGAGCTCACCCTCGAACATCGTCTGTCGCTCTCTAGCGGTGTCACTAGACAGGCCCAGACGCGGCTCGACATCCCCGAGTGCGACGAACTCGTGGCGATCAATGCGTGATGGCCACGAGTTCGTCGCACTCGGCTGCGAGCTCAGGTACGGCGGTGCAGGCCGCGCAGGGTCCGGACGGCGACCAGCAGCTCGGCCAGCTCCTGCCGGTCCCCCGCGGCGATGTCGACCAGCTGCGCGGCCGCCCGCTGCTGCGCGCCGTCCCAGCCGGCGACCCAGCGCGCCACCAGCGCGTCGGCGTCCTCGGCGTCCCCCGCCCGCCCGCTGAGCACCTCGGCGGTGAGCGCGGCCTGCTCGCCGGTCAGGTCGTCGCGCAGCGAGGCGCGGGCCATCGCCGGCCAGCGGCGGTCGCGGGGCAGTGCGACGACCAGCTCGCGCAGCGGCACCAGCGACAGCCGCTCGGCCACCGCCTGGTGCACCCGCCCGGCCAGCCCGATCGGGGCGCCGGTGCGCTCGGCGACCACCGCCAGGTCCAGCGCGGCCGGCAACAGCGGCGCCGCGGCGACCTCCCCGGCGAGCGCCTCGGGCACGCCGGCCCGCCGCAGCTGCTCGGTCCGCTCGGCGTGGGCGGCCGCCTCGGCGCCCAGCAGCCACGACGGCAGCCCGGCGCGCACGGCGGCCACCGGCGCGGCGAACCGGTCCGTCACCTCCCCCAGCGGGGTCCCCCGCTCGGTGGTCAGCTCGGGCAGCCGCAGCAGCCAGCGCGCCGCCCGCTCGGCCAGCCGCGTCGCCTCGGTGCGCAGCTCCACCTGGGTGGTCGCCGGCACCCGGTTGTCCAGCGGGCGGACGGCGTCCCACAGCCGGTCCACCTCGAACACCGCCCGGGCGACCGCGTGCGCCCGCACCACGCCGGCCAGCGGGACCCCGGTCTCCTCGGACAGCCGGAACAGCCCGGTCACCCCGGCCACGTTGACCGCCCGGTTGGTCAGCGCGGTCGCGATGATCTCCCGGCGCAGCGGGTGCCCGGAGACCGCCGCGGGGAAGCGGCGGCGCAGCTCGGCCGGGAAGTAGCCGGCCAGCAGCTCCTCCAGCGCCGGGTCGTCCGGCAGGCCGGAGGCCAGGACGGCGTCCCCGGTCTCGAGCTTGGCGTAGGCCAGCAGCACCGACAGCTCGGGGCTGGTCAGCGCCTGCCCGTCGCGCCGTCGTTCGGCCAGCTGGCGGTCGTCGGGGAGGAACTCGACGCTGCGCACGAGCCGGCCCGAGCGCTCGAGCGCCCGCAGGAACCGGGAGTGCGCGTCCAGCAGGCTGCGCGCGGAGGTGGTCTCGACGGCGAGGGTCGCGTTCTGCGCGTGGTTGTCGGTCAGGACGGCGGCGGCGACCTCGTCGGTCATCTCGCCGAGCAGCGCCGCGCGGCCCTCGGCGTCCAGCTCGCCGGCCTCGACCACCCGGTCCAGGGCGATCTTGATGTTGACCTCGTGGTCGGAGGTGTCCACGCCGGCGGAGTTGTCGATGGCGTCGGTGTTCACCCGGCCGCCGTTCAGCGCGTACTCCACCCGGCCGCGCTGGGTCAGGCCGAGGTTGCCGCCCTCCCCCACCACGCGCACCCGCAGGTCGCGGCCGTCGACCCGGACGGCGTCGTTGGCCTTGTCCCCCACGTCCAGCGCGCTCTCGGTGGAGGCCTTGACGTAGGTGCCGATGCCGCCGTTGAACAGCAGGTCGACCGGCGCCAGCAGCACGGCGCGGATCAGCTCCACCGGCGACAGCGTGTCGACGACGTCGTCGGCCAGGCCCAGCGCCGCCCGCATCGGCTCGCTGACCGGGATCGCCTTCGCCGTCCGGGGCCACACGCCGCCACCCGGGCTGATCAGCGCGGGGTCGTAGTCGGCCCACGACGAGCGCGGCAGCTCGAACAGCCGTCGCCGCTCGGCGAAGGAGGTGGCGGCGTCCGGCGTGGGGTCGACGAAGACGTGCCGGTGGTCGAAGGCGGCCACCAGCCGGATGTGCTCGGACAGCAGCATCCCGTTGCCGAAGACGTCGCCGGACATGTCGCCGACGCCGACCACGGTGAAGTCCTGGCTCTGCACGTCCAGGTCCAGCTCGCGGAAGTGCCGGGTCACCGACTCCCAGGCGCCGCGGGCGGTGATGCCCATGGCCTTGTGGTCGTAGCCGACCGAGCCGCCGGAGGCGAAGGCGTCGCCCAGCCAGAAGCCGCGCTCGAGCGCGACGGCGTTGGCCAGGTCGGAGAAGGTCGCCGTTCCCTTGTCGGCGGCGACGACGAGGTAGGTGTCGTCGTCGTCGTGCCGGACCACCCGGTCGGGCGGCATCACCTCGCCGGGGGCCACCCCGTCCGTCTGAACCCAGTTGTCGGTGAGCGAGAGCAGCGCGCCGATGAACAGCCGGTAGCAGGCCTGCCCCTCGGCGAGCCACGCGTCACGGCCGGCGCTCTCCGGCGGGGGGTTGCGGACCACGAACCCGCCCTTGGCGCCGGTCGGCACGATGACGGTGTTCTTCACCATCTGCGCCTTGACCAGGCCGAGCACCTCGGTCCGCAGGTCCTCGTGCCGGTCGGACCAGCGCAGCCCGCCACGGGCGACCGCGCCGAAGCGCAGGTGCACGCCCATGACCCGCGGCGAGCTCACCCACACCTCGCGGGCCGGGCGCGGCTCGGGCACGTCGGGCACCTCGGCAGGGTGCAGCTTGAGCGCCAGCGGCGGCGGGTGGGGCGAGGACATGGCGTAGTACGTCGTCCGCTGGGTGGCCAGGACGGCGGCGAGCATCGCGGTGAGCACCCGGTCGGCGTCCAGCGACTCCACCTCGCCGATCGCCCGCCGCAGCGAAGCGGCCAGCTCCTCCTGGCGCGCGGCCCGCCCGCCGTCCCGGCCCGGGGAGAAGCGGGTCTCGAACAGGGCCACGAGCCGGGCGACGACGTCGGGGTGCGCGGCCAGCGTCGTCTCCACGTACCGCTGGCCGAAGGGCAGGCCGGCCTGGCGCAGCCACTGCACGTACGCGCGGACGACGGTCACCTGACGCCAGTTCAGCCCGGCCAGCAGCACCAGCGCGCCCAGGCCGTCGTCCTCGGCGTCCCCGCGCCACACCGCCGACAGCGCCTCGGTGAACCGCTCGGGCAGCGAGCCGGGGAAGGGCAGGTCGCCGACCGGCGCGGTCAGCCCGAAGTCGTAGATCCAGGCCAGCGGGGCGCCGATCCGGTCGATCTCGTAGGGCCGCTCGTCGACGACGTCGACCCCCAGGTGCTGCAGCATCGGCAGCACGTCGGACAGCAGGAGCCGCTCCCCCACCCGGTAGACCGCCAGCCGCGGCTCGGACGACGACGCCCCCGACGGCCGGCGCAGCACCAGGCCCAGCTCGCCCTCGGCCAGCCCGTCGAGCCGCTCGAGGTCCTCGACGGCGGTCGTCGCCGGGAAGTCCTCCTGGTAGGCGGCGGGGAAGGCGTCGGCGACCCGGGCGAAGCGGCGCTCGGCGTCCGCGCCGTACCGCGCCTTGAGGGCGTCGACCAGCTCGTCGGCCCAGCTGCGGACGACGGCGGCCAGCGCGTCCTGCAGCGCGGGGACGTCGACGTCGGCCAGCGCGGGCCGCCCGCCGCGTGCCACCGGCGGGCGGACGACGAAGTGCAGCCGGGCCAGCACCGACTCGGTGACCCGGGCGGTGTACTCGATGCTCGTGCCGCCGAGGCGCTCGAGCAGCAGCTGCTGCACGCGAGTGCGGACCTCGGTCGTGTACCGGTCGCGGGGCAGGAAGACGATCGCCGACCAGAACCGGCCGCCGGGGTCGCGGCGCAGGAACAGCCGGGTCTGCCGGCGCTCCTGGAGGTGCAGCACGGCCAGCGCGACCGGCAGCAGCTCGTCGGTGCCGACCTGGAACAGCTCGTCGCGGGGGTAGGTCTCCAGGATGTCGAGCAGCGCCTTGCCGGTGTGGCTGTCGGCCGGGACGCCGGAGCGCTCCACGACCTCGGCGGCCCGGCGGCGGATCAGCGGCACCTCGCGGACGGTGTGCGCGGCAGCCGCCGACGGGAACAGGCCGACCAGCCGGTGCTGCCGGGCCGGGCCGCCGTCGGTGCCCGGCAGGGTGACGGTGACCAGGTCCAGATAGGCGCGGCGGTGCACCGTCGAGCGGGCGTCGGCCTTGGTCACCGCGAGCAGCGTCGTGCCCGGCGCGGCCTCGGGGGCGGTGGCGATGTCGGCGTCGCCGCGCAGCACGCCCAGACCGCTGCCGGCGACCGGGCGGGCCGTCGTCCGGCCCCGGGTGCGCACCAGGTCGACGTCCCGGGCGCCGAGCAGCACGAAGTTGCCGTCGGTGAGCCAGCGCAGCAGCGCCGCCGCCTCGGCGGGGTCGTCGGCCGGGTCCTCGGAGGGCTCTGTGTCCGCTCCCCGCCCGACCCCCCGCTCCAGCCGGTCGGCGAGCTCCAGGGCGCGGGCCCGCAGCCGCGCGGCGTCCTCGTCCACGGCCCGGACGTCGGCCAGCACGGTGCGCAGCCCGGCGACCAGGTCCCCGGTCGCCTCCTCGTCCAGCGGCCCGTCGAGGACGACGGCCATCCAGGACTCGGCGAGCGCGTCGGGGCCGCACGCGCCGGGCTCGGCACTGTCGCAGAACGCCCGGATCCGGCCGGCCACGTCGCGGCGGAGCACCAGCACCGGATGGACGACGTGCTCGAGGCGGAAGCCCTGCCGGACCACCTCGGCGGTGACCGAGTCGACGAGGAAGGGCATGTCGTCGGTGACGACGAGGACCAGCGACCGGGGGCCGGCGCCGTCGCGGGCCGGCAGCTGCTGGACGTCGACCGTCGCCGACCCCTCGGGGCGGACCTCGGCCAGCCGCAGGTGGCGCAGCGCCAGGGCGGCGACGTCGGCCGGGTCCTGGTCGAGGACCTCGGCGGCCGGCTCGCTCCAGTAGTAGCGGCGCATCAGCGCCGGGACGTCGTCGGCGCTGCAGCCGGCGGGCAGCCCCGGGCCGCGGGCGAGCGCCTCCCGGGCGGCCTGCTCCAGCAGGCGGTGCTTGTCGTGGGTGGCCGCCTCCAGGGCGGCGAGTTCGGTCGCGGCGGCGGGCGTGCCGTCGTCCGCGGGGGCCGGTACCGGGATCGCCGGGACCGTGCCGGTGGTGCGGGCCATCCGCTGACGCTAGCCCCGGACGGTGCCTGCCGTCACAGCGACGCGGCCGGTGTCAGCGCCGCTCGGTGAGCTGGTCGGCCACCCAGCCGCCGATGGCCAGCAGCAGCCCGCCGACGATCGCGGTGCCGAAGCCGGCGACCTGCAGCCGATCGGTGATCGCGGCCGTGATGCCGAGCAGCGCGGCGTTGACCACGAGCAGGAACAGCCCGAGCGTGACCAGCACGAACGGCAGCGACAGCAGCCGCAGGATCGGCCCCACGATCGCGTTGACGACCGCGAAGACCAGCGCGATCCACAGGTAGGTGCCGGGCTCGCCGAGTGGCCCGTTCGGGTTCGGGACCACCTCGATGCCGTTCAGCAGGTAGGCGACGCCGTAGAAGACGGCGGCCATGAGGACGACCTTGACCAGGAACCTCAGCACCTCGACCACGCTAGTGCCGGCACCTGCGAGGACCCTGTGTGTCGGCGCCTCTACGGCTCTCTGGGCGTGCCGCTAGAGAGCGCCAGACGCACCTCGACGCGCCCCCGTCCGCCGTGATCACGGGGTTCTCGCCGTCCGCCTCGGCGCGTCGTCGCGTGTCACCGGCAACGAGCCCATGATCGACGGGGAACGCGCCCGGACGAGAGGTGGAGACGTGCAGCGACCGGCCCTGGTCTTCGACGGCGACTGCGGGTTCTGCACCCGCTCGGCGGACGTCGCCCGGCGGGTGCTGCCCGCCGACTGCGCCGTCGTCCCGTGGCAGCGGGCCGACCTCGCCGCCGTCGGCACCACGGCGGCGCGCGCGCAGCAGGAGGTGCTGTGGGTGCCGCGCACGGGTGAGGTCGTCGGTGGGGCGCGCGCGGTCGCGGCGGCCCTGCGCGCGGCCGGGCCGGGCTGGGCGCTGCTGGGCCGGCTGCTGCAGCTGCCGCTGGTACGCACGCTGGCCGACCGGGTCTACCGGGTGGTGGCGGCCAACCGGATGCGGCTGCCCGGTGGGACGGCGGCCTGTGCGCTGCCGCCGCCGCGGCCCTGACCCGGGCGCACACCGCGCGTGACGGCGCGCGGACCGCACCGCGACACGATCGGGCTCTCTAGGCGCTTCTACGGATCGGCCTAGAGGCGCGCATACGGTGCTCGACATGGACCCCGTGCGGAACCCGTACGCCCCCGGCGCCGGCCAGCGCCCGCCCGAGCTGGCCGGGCGGGACGGCGAGCTGTCGGCCTTCGACGTCGTCCTGGAGCGGATCGCGCACGGCCGCCCGGAGCGCTCGCTGGTGCTGACCGGGCTGCGCGGGGTCGGCAAGACGGTGCTGCTCAACCAGCTGCGCTCGGCGGCGATCAGCCGCGGCTGGGGCACCGGCAAGATCGAGGCCCGGCCGGACCAGTCGCTGCGCCGGCCGGTCTCCTCGGCGCTGCACATGGCGCTGCGCGAGCTGCGCCACCCCGACCAGGAGTCGATGGACGCCGTCCTCGGGGTGCTCAAGGCGTTCGCGCTCCGGCAGGCGGCGGACAGCAAGGTCCGCGACCGCTGGCAGCCCGGCATCGACGTGCCGGCGTCCAGTGGGCGGGCCGACTCCGGCGACATGGAGATCGACCTCGTCGAGCTGCTCAGCGACGCCGCGGGGCTGGCCGCCGACGTCGGCAAGGGGGTGGCGCTGTTCATCGACGAGATGCAGGACGTGCAGAGCGACGACGTCTCGGCCATCTGCGCGGCCTGCCACGAGCTGTCGCAGCAGGGCGCGCCGCTGATCGTCGTCGGCGCCGGGCTGCCGCACCTGCCGGCGGTGCTGTCGGCGTCCAAGAGCTACTCCGAGCGGCTGTTCCGCTATCTGCGCATCGACCGGCTGGACCGCCCCGCCGCCGACCGGGCGCTGCTCGCGCCGGCCGAGCGGGAGGAGGTCACCTTCGACCCCGAGGCGCTCGACGCCCTCTACGCGGCCGCCGACGGCTACCCGTACTTCGTGCAGGCCTACGGCAAGGTCACCTGGGACGTCGCCGCCGCCTCCCCCATCACCGCCGCGGACGTCGCCATGGCCGCGCCGGTCGCCGAGGCCGAGCTGGCGGTGGGCTTCTTCGGCTCCCGCTACGACCGGGCCACCCCCGCCGAGCGCGAGTACATGCACGCCATGGCCGAGCTGGGCGGGCCGAACGGCAGCGCTGTGGCGACGTCGGAGGTCGCGGTGTCGCTGGGCCGCAAGCCGGCGTCCCTCTCCCCCGCGCGGGACTCGCTGATCAAGAAGGGGCTGGTCTACTCCGCCGAGCGCGGCCAGATCGCCTTCACCGTCCCGCACTTCGGCCGCTACCTGCTCAGCCACCCCTCCGACTAGGAGAGGGATCCCCTGCCCCCACGAGATCGGCGATCTCGCACGCCTGGTGCCCGCAACCGTGCGAGACCGGCGATCTCGTCGTCGGCAGCCGCGGCACGGGCTGCGACCTGCGCGCCGTCCAGGCAGGCTGGGGACCGTGAGCGCCCCCGCCCGAGACCCCGAGCTGATCAGCGTCCCGGTGGAGGGCGGTGAGCTCGCCGCGCTGCACTGGCCCGCCGACGCGCCCGGCTCCCCCATCGCCGTCCTCGTGCACGGCATCACCGCCAACGCGATGGCCTGGGCACGGGTGGCCGGCGCCCTGGCCGGCGAGTTCGAGGTGGTCGCCCCCGACCTGCGCGGCCGGGCCGCCTCGGCCGGCCTGCCCGGCCCGTACGGGCTGGAGCGGCACGCCACGGACGTCACCGCCGTCCTCGACTCCCTCGGGGCGGACGGCGACACGGGAGCCGAGGCCGCCGTGCTCGTCGGGCACTCGATGGGGGCGTACGTCGCGGCGCTGGCGGCCGCCGGGGTGGCCCGCGACCGCGTGCACGGCCTGGTGATGGTCGACGGCGGCCTGTCGTTCCCGACGCCGCCGGGCGCCGACGTCGACGCGATCCTCTCCGCCGTCCTCGGCCCGTCGCTGGACCGCCTGTCGATGACCTTCCCCGACCTCGCGGCCGTGCGGGCCTTCTGGGCGCAACACCCCGCGGTCGGCCCGTGGGTCGACGTCCCCTCGGTGGCCGCGTACCTGGCGCGCGACATGGTCGGCGAGCCGCCGGCGCTGCGCAGCGCGTGCGTGGCCGAGGCGGTGCGGGTGGACGGCGGCGACGTGCTGCTCAACGAGCGGGTGCTGGAGGCCACCACCGACCTGCCAGTGCCCGCCACCCTGCTGTGGGCGACCCGCGGGCTGTTCGACCAGACGCCGGGGCTCTACGACGAGGTGCGACTGGCGCAGCTGGGCCTGGAGCCCAGCGGCATCACCGCCCGCGAGGTGCCCGACACCAACCACTACTCGATCCTGTGGGCCCAGCAGGGGGTCGAGGCCGTCGCCGCCGCCGTCCGCGAGGCCGCCGTCCGGGACTGACCGGCACCCCGGGGGACGGCGGGCGCGCCACGCCGGTGCGCCTTGGCAGCGCGCCCGCCCACTGCCACGATCCGGGCACCCTCCCGGCCCGTGGGGCGGCGGGGATGGGCGCTCCGAGGTCGGGGCCGGGGTCAGCCCGCCGAGAGAGGTGGTCCGCGTGGGAACCCCAGGACCGCGGCCGCGACCGCGGGGAGGGCTGCCGCCGCCGCTCGACCGCACCGCCGCGCTGGCCGCCGGCGTGCTCGCCACCATGCCCTGCGCGCTGGGCTGCCTCGACCCCGCCGGACGGGTCGCGCTGCTCAACGCCGAGGGCGAACGGCTGCTCGACCGGCCCGCCGACGACGTCGTCGGGCGACCGGTCACCGAGGTGCTGCCCGCCGGCACGGCCGCCGCGGTCACCCGGGCCTGCCACGACGCCCTGACCTCGGGGGCGCCGGTCTCCCTCGAGGTCCCCGACCCGCGGGGCGGCCCGGGGTGGTCGGCGCTGCACGCCTGGCCGGTGGCCGACGGCGCCGCGTTCGCCTTCGTCGACGTCACCGCGCGCCGGCAGGCGCAGGACGAGGCCGAGGCGGCCCGGCACGCCGCCGAGACGGCCCAGGGGGTCGCCGAGCGGGCGGGCGCCCGCACGGCGCTGCTGGCCGCCGTGACCGGGGAGCTCTCCGGTGCGCTCGACAGCGAGTCGGCGCTGGGCAGCCTGGCCCGGCTGGTCGTCCCCGCGCTCACCGACGGCTGCGTGGTCACCGTCGTCGACCGGGAGGGCCGGGCCCGCGACGTCGGCTCCTGGCACGTCGACCCGGCCCGCCGTCCGCTGCTCGACCGCTATGCCGGGGTGCGCCTGGACACCCTGCCGGCGGCCTCCCCCGTCGCCCGCGCGCTGCGGTCGGGCAGCGAGGTGCAGGAACCGGTGGCCGCCGTCCTCGAGCTCATGCCGCCGGGCCGCGCCCGCGACCTGCTTCGGGCGCTGGGGCCGGAGACCGCGGTCGTCCTGCCGCTGACCGCCGACGGCCGCGCGGTCGGCGTCCTCACCCTCTACCTCGACCCCGGGCGCGCGCTGGACGACGACGACCTGGCCGCCGCGCGCGAGGTCGCCGCGCAGGCCGGGCGCGCCGTCGACCGGGTGCACCGGCAGAGCCAGCAGGCCAAGCTCGCCGAGGACCTGCAGCGCAGCCTGCTCACCGACCCGCCGACCATCGCGGGGGCCCAGGTGGTCACCCGCTACGTGCCCGCCGCGGAGGCCGCCCGCGTCGGCGGCGACTGGTACGACGCCTTCCTGCACACCGACGGCGACCCGGTCGTGGTCATCGGGGACGTCGCGGGCCACGACACCGCCGCGGCCGCCGAGATGGGGCAGCTGCGCGGGCTCTTGCGGGGCATCGCCCACTACAGCGGCGCCGGGCCGGCGGAGGTGCTGCGCGGCCTGGACGCCGCGATGGCCGCCATGCACGCCGGCACGCTGGCCACCGCCGCGATCGCCCGGCTCGAGGACGGCGGGACCCGGCTGCGCTGGGCCAGTGCCGGTCACCCGCCCCCACTGGTCGCCGACCCCGACGGCACGGTGACCGTGCTCGCCGACGGGCTGGGCGACCTGCTGCTGGGGGTCGACCCGACGGCGCTGCGGCGGGAGCGCACCGTGCCGCTGCGCCCCGGCGCGGTCGTGCTGCTCTACACCGACGGCCTGGTGGAGCGCCGCGACTGCGACATCGACACGGGGGTGGACCGGCTGCGCCGGCACCTCGCCACGCTGGCGGACCGCCCGCTGGAGCAGCTGGCCGACGAGCTGCTGGCCCGGATGCTGCCCGCCACGCCGGGGGACGACGTCGCGCTGGTGGCGATCTGCGTGCACCCCGTCGCGCTGACCGGCGGGAACGAGAGGCGCGCCACTTCGGGCGGTCGGAATACCCCGCGACACGGTTGAGCGTCCGGCCGGCTGGGAACCCCGGTGTACGTCGGAGACAGCGACGGACGGGGAGAGGGCAGTGGGTCGACTCGCGTGGCCGTTGCGTCCGCTTCCGGATGGCCGGGGTGAGCTGTGGCGATGGGACCTGCAGGCCATCGCCGAGCTCCCCGCGGCACGTGCGGTGCTGCGGGCCCGGCTCGACGGCGTCGGCTACCCGCGGGACGGCGACGACTCCGCGGCCGAGCGGCTGATCCTGGCCTTCGACGAGCTGGCGTCCAACGCGCTGCGGCACGGGTTGTCCCCCGTCGTCGCCACGGTGATCGCCGGCAGCGGCGGCTGGCTGCTCGACGTCAGCGACCGTGACCCCGACACGATGCCCAGTCCGGCGGTCGACCGCGACCCCGCCCAGGGCGGGCTGGGGCTCTACCTGGTGGCCCGGCTGTCGGTGGCCCACGGCTGGTACGTCGACGACGGCTGCAAGCACGTCTGGGCCTGCCTGCCCACGAGCACCGACGACCGCGAGCCGGCCCTGAACTGACCTTCCTCGTGCACCACGACGACGACGGCCCCGGGGCACAGTGCCTCGGGGCCGTCGTCGTCGTGCGCCCGGGACGGCGGGAGGGTGGGCTCCGGCGCCGTCCCGGGGCGTCTCTGGTCGTGGCCGGTGGCGGGCTCGGAGGGTCCCCGCCGGACGCGACGGTGGTGCTCAACGCAGGCGCGGGACGGCTCCTGGCCGCGGTGTCGTCCGGTAGGACGACGATGTCACGGGATGACCAGGGAGAGCCCGCCCTTGCCGTAACGGGGGACGTCGATGGCGAGGTCGAGCCGGTTGAAGTCGGCGAGCGAGCCGGCGATGTCGCCGGGGATGTCGTCACCGGGGGCGTACAGCTTGTAGAGCTTGGAGTGCGGCGCACCCGGCACGTTGAACAGCGCCGAGAGCACGTTGACGACCTCGTGCAGCGCCTCGGTGAGCATCGCGGTGAGCTCGCCGTCCTCCTCCACGGCGTCCTGCGCGCCGCCGGGGGGCAGCAGCGCGAGGGCGGCGCCGGTGTAGGCCGACGCGCCGAGGTCCATGACGCACAGCGCGTTCACGTTCATCGACGGGTCCACGTACACGGCCACCGACACCGGGGACGTCGGCGTCGGCGTGACCGGTGCGCCCGGCGCCACCCCGACGGGCTTGCCCACCAGGCCGCAGAGCACGTCCTTGACGGCCTTGGCGTCCGGCAGGACGACGGTCAGCGGCGCGCTCATGCGATCACCCCGTCCAGGTTCTCGCGGAAGGTCTCCTCGGTGAACGGCTTGGCGATGAGGAACAGCGCGCCGGCGTCGGCCGCCTTCTCCCGCATGTCCGCCGACCCCTCCGAGGTGACGAAGCCGAACGGCACGGCCGAGCCGGAGGAGCGCAGCGCCTGCAGGCACTCCAGCCCGGTCATGTTGGGCATGTTCCAGTCCGACAGGACCAGGTCCGGGTTCTCGGCCTGGACCTTGTCGTAGGCGTCGCGGCCGTCCTCGGCCTCGACGATGTCGTGGTCGTCGTACCCGGCCTGGCGCAGGGTGCGGATGACGATCTGCCGCATCACGCGGCTGTCGTCGGCGACGAGGATCTTCACAGGGACGCTCCGTTCTGGTGCGGGTTCTCGTTCGGGGTGTGCGGGGAAGGCAGGGGCGGCAGGGCGCCCTGCACGGACACGACCAGGGGCTGGCCGCGCCAGAGGACGCCGAGCCGGCAGACGTCCTCGGGGTTGCGGACGGCGGGCGCCGCGCCGACCTGGGGCAGGCCCAGGGTGGACGGGCCGGGCAGCGACGCCTTGACGTTGCCGCCGACCACGTTCGCGATCTCGCCGAACGCGTCGACGACGTCCTCGTGGTCGAGCAGCTCGGGCGCGGCCTCGCGCAGCAGCGCCCGGGTCAGGTCGGCAGCGGTCTGCCGGCCGGTGGTGAGGACGACGCTGCCGGTCCACGGGCCGACGACGTCGACCCACGCCGACAGCGTCTCCGCCGGCAGGTCGCCGGCGAGTGGGACGAGCACCTCGTCCTCGCCCACGAGGGCGATCCAGGCCTCGGTGGCGATCGACTCGACGGTGACCTCGTCGATCAGCGCGGTGATGACCTGGCGCCCGGCTCGTGCGGGTGCGAGCGTCACAGGACGGCCTCCTGGGGGAGCATGCCGAGCAGCGCGAGCTTGTCGCGGAGCGCGTCGGCGGTGAACGGCTTGATCACGTACTCGTGGGCGCCGGCGGCGAGCGCGCGGACGATCTGGCTCTGCTCGCTCTCGGAGGTCACCATCATCAGCGTGACGGTGCGCCAGGCCGGGTTGGCCCGGACGGCGGAGACGAACTGGAGGCCGTCCATCACCGGCATGTTCCAGTCGATCGTGCACAGGTCGGGCCCGTAGCCCTCCTGCAGCACGTCGAGCGCCTCCCGCCCGTGGCCGGCCTGGCGGGTCTCGTAGCCGAACCCCTCCAGCGCCGCGCTCACGATCCGCCGCATGGCGCGGGAGTCGTCGATCACCAGTGCACGCACGTCAGTTCCCCTTCAGCGGGCGGTAGGCGGAGCTGCGGCCGACGACGACCCGCTCCCAGGAGTCGTCGACGCCGAGAGTGGTCTCCGCGGCGCCGAGGAAGAGCCATCCGTCGGGCCGCATGAGGGCGCGGACCCGGCGGAGGATGGCCTGCTTGGTCGGCAGGTCGAAGTAGATGAGCACGTTGCGCAGGTAGACCACGTCGAACGGGCCCATCCGCGGCAGTGGCGCGGCCAGGTTGCACTCGCTGGCCGTCACCATGCGCCGCAGCGACGGGGCGACCTCCCACTCGGTGCCCGCCCGGGTGAAGTGCCGGACGAGCATCGCCGCCGGCAGCCCGCGGTTGACCTCGAGCTGGCTGAACCGGCCCGCCCGGGTGCGCTCGACCATCTCGCGGGAGAGGTCGGTGGCGGTGATGGCCACGCGGGTCGAGGCGTTGGGCAGGGCGTCCTCGAGCAGCATCGCGATCGTGTACGGCTCCTGTCCGCTCGAGCAGGCCGCCGACCAGATGTGCAGCCGCTCGGCCGGCCCGCGCGCCGACAGCAGCGAGGGCAGCACCGTCGAGCTGAGGGCGGTGAACGGGTCGCCGTCCCGGAACCACGACGTCTCGTTCGTGGTGAGCGCCTCGACGATCTTGCGGGTGGACTCGGGGCTCGGCCGGGTGCGGACCGAGTCGACCAGCTGGCCGACGTCGGGCAGCCCCATGGAGCGGGCGATGGGCAGCAGGCGGGCCTCGACCAGGTACTCCTTGCCCGGGGCGAGCACGATCGCGCTCTCCCGGTGCACCAGCTGGCGGACCCAGTCGAAGCTGGTCGCGGGGAGGGTCATCGCCGTCCTCCGACGAACGCAGGGGCGGTGGCCGGGCGGCCCACCGGCGCCTTCGGACCGGTGATCCGCCGGGTGATCGCCTCGGCGACCCGGTCGAGCGGCAGCACTTCGTCGGCGTAGCCGGCCGTGGCGACCGCACCGGGCATGCCCCAGACGACGGAGGTCGCCTGGTCCTGGACCACGACCGCACCCCCGGTCTCGCGGATGCGGCCGGCGCCGATCCGCCCGTCCGCGCCCATGCCGGTGAGCACGACACCGAGGACGGCGCCGTCGAAGGTCTCGACCGCGGAGCGGAACAGCGGGTCGACGGCGGGACGGCAGAAGTTCTCCGGCGGCGACTGGTCCAGCGCGGTGAACAGGCCGCGGGGGGTCCGGCGGATCGTCAGGTGGTGGTCGCCGGGGGCCAGGTGCACCGTGCCGGGGGCCAGCGGGGTGCCGTCGACGGCCTCGACGACGTCCAGCGCGCACAGCCGGTCCAGTCGCTGGGCGAACTGGCGGGTGAACACCGGGGGCATGTGCTGCACGAGCAGCACCGGCACCGGCAGGGACGTCGGCAGGGCGGGCAGCACCTTGGCCAGGGCCTCGGGGCCGCCGGTGGAGGAGCCGATGACCAGGACGGCGGGCTGCTTGACCGCGCCGGTGCGCGGCGCCGGCGGGCGGACCGGGGTCGCTGCCGGGGCCGGCGTCCGGGCGGGGCCGGTGGTGACCGGGCGCCCGGTGAGCGCCTTGATCTTCGGGGTGAGCTGCTGGCGCACGCTCTCCATGGACTGCGCGACGCTGCCGACGTTGGCCGGCTTGGTGACGTAGTCGTTCGCGCCGGCGGAGAGGGCGTCGAGGGTGGCCGACGCGCCCCGCTCGGTGAGCGTGCTGAACATGATGATCGGCACCCGGCTGCGCCGGGCGCGGATGGCGCGGACCGCCTCGATGCCGTTCATCTCCGGCATCTCGATGTCCATCGTGACCAGGTCGGGCTTGAGCTGCTCGAGCTTGGTGACGGCGATGCGGCCGTTGACGGCGGTGCCGACGACCTCGATCGCCGGGTCCTCCGAGAGGACGTCGGTGACGATCTTGCGGACGACCACCGAGTCGTCGACGACCAACACCCGGATCGGGTCCATGCGTCCTCCGTCTCCCCGTGCGGGGTGCCGGCCAGGGGCGAGCTGGCGCTGTGGTTCGGCACCCGCCCAGGAGCGAGGTGCAGCCGGCGGTCCGCCCGGGTGCCGGCGGCCGTCCGCTGTCGGTGCCTGTCACGGGTGTTGTCGGCCGCTCCCCCGTTCTCCTTGAGCCGATCGGGGAGATCGCGCCACATTTTCCGGTGTGATCATGAATGCGCTCACCGACCATTTCCACCATTTGTCGACACGTCTCCGGCGGAGCGGCCGGTCAGCGTGCCGAGCATCGTCTGCGGCCCTCTGGTGCGGTTCCTAGAGAGCCCTAGAGGGCGCTCGCGAGGGTGAACGCCGTCCCCGCGGGTAGCCGGGGGCCATGCCTCTCCCCCGGGTCCTCGTCCTCGTCCTGGCCGGCGGTGCCGGCGGCCGGCTGGAGCTGCTCACCGAGCAGCGCGCCAAGCCCGCCGTCCCCTTCGGCGGGGTGTACCGGCTGATCGACTTCCCGCTGAGCAACTGCCAGCACTCGCACCTGGCCGACGTGTGGGTGTCGGTCCAGTACCACCCGACGTCGCTGTCGCAGCACCTCGCCAACGGCCGGCCGTGGGACCTCGACCGCACCGACGGCGGCCTGCTGGTGCTGCCGCCGTACCAGGGCACCGACCGCGCCGGCTGGGTCTCCGGGACGGCGAACTCGCTGTGGCGCTACTCCCCGCTGGTCCGCGACCTCGCCCCCGACGCCCTCGTCGTGGTCAGCGCCGACGCGGTCTACAAGCTGGACTACCGCGAGGTCGTCGACGGGCACCTGGGCTCCGGCGCGGAGGTCACCATGGTCACCACCGAGGTCGCCGAGGACGACGCGTCGCGCTACGGGATCGTCGAGGTCGGCGACGGCGGGAAGGTCGGCGACTACGCGTACAAGCCCGACGAGCCGCGCACGACCACCGCCACCAACGAGGTGTTCGTCTTCTCCCCCGACCCGACGCTGGACCGGCTGGAGGCCCTGGCCGCCGAGCACGGCGAGGAGGGTCTCGAGGACCTCGGCACCCACCTGCTGCCGGCGCAGACCCGCGACGGCCTCGCCCGCGCGCACCGGTTCGACGGGTACTGGCGCGACGCGGGCACCGTGGAGGCGTACTGGGAGGCCCACCACGAGTTCCGCTCCCCCGAGCCACCCCTGGACCTCGACGACCCGTCCTGGGCGGTGCACACCCGCGGCGGCCGTCGCAGCGCCGCCCGGGTGCTGCGCGGGGCGGAGGTGGAGGACAGCCTGATCTCCGGCGGCACCCGCGTGGCCGGGAGGGTGATCGGGTCGGTGCTCTCCCCCGGCGTGGTCGTCGAGGCCGGGGCCACCGTCGTCGACTCGGTGCTGCTGCCGGGAGCGCACGTGCGGGCCGGCGCCACCGTGACGCGCACGGTGCTCGACGACGGCGTCGTCGTCGGGAAGCGCGCCACGGTCGGTGGGGACGGCGGGGTCACGCTGGTCGGCCGCCGGGCCGAGGTCGAGGCCGGCAGCGAGCTCTCCGCCGGCGCCCGCTTCCCCGACCCCGAGAAGGACTGAGGGCCGTCCTCTCGACGACTTCAGGGATCGTGCGGCCCGGAACAGCGATCAGGCAGCGTGTTCCCCGGAGCTGCCTGTCCGGGGGACCTGCCCGTTCGACCAGGACACGGGCAGTGACTCAGCTCAGCGGGGGACGGCTCCCGGCCGCGGCGAGAACAGCACCGCGAGGGCGTCGCTGCCGAGCAGGTCGGCCATCACGATGGCCTGCACGCAGCCGGCGACGGCGTTCCAGGCGCCGGCGGCGGCAGCCGGGGCGTCGAAGCCGGCGTCGAGGAACGCGCGGACGGCGAGCAGCTGCGCGGTCGCGAGCGTCCGGGTGCGGCCGGAGACGTGCGCGGCCCAGGACGCCTCGTGCATCGCGGCCGCCCACGGCCGGCGCTCGGCGCGGGACGCGTCGACGGCGGCCATCCAGCGGGCCCGGCCCACGGCGTCCAGCGAGCGCAGCCCGGTCAGCAGCTCCGCCAGCTTCCCGGTGGCGGGGCCGAGGTCGAGCACGGGGGTGGTCGGCACGCCGGTCGAGGTGGCGAGCAGCAGCGGGCCGGTCAGCTGCCGGCGGACCAGCGGCGGCAGCACGGCGGCGGCCCAGGCGCCCACGGCGGCGTCGGCGAGGACGTCGGCGGCGGCGTCCCGGACCGCCTCGTCCACCAGCGCGGCGGCGGGGTGCTCGGGGCCGAGGACGTCCTCGCGGAGCACGCGCTCGACGGCGACGGCGTCCCCGATGGTGCTGCGCTCGAGCTGGGCGACCAGCGCCGCGGCCCGGTCGGCCCCGGGGGCGACGTCGGCGGCGGTGCGCAGGTGCGGGACGGCGGCGGCGAGCTCGCGGGCCTTGCGCGCCCGGACGGCGAGGGCGGCCCGCTGCTCGCGGTCGCGGCCCGCGGCGGGGTGCACCGCGGCGAGCTGCTCCAGCGCCGGGACGTCGGCGGCGAGCCCGGTGAGCAGGGCGTCCGCGACGGCGCGGCCGGCCGGCAGTCGGACCAGGTCGAAGCCGAGTGTGGCGGCACTGACCAGCGAGTAGGGCACGGCAGGCCTCCCAGTCGACGTCCCCCGAGGTGAGGTCGCCCCAGACTGACCGTGCGTGCGACGCCGCGCCACGCGAGCGTCACCCCTTCGCCGGACCCACGACGGGTGGAGTGTCGTGTGCCGCGCTGCACCGTCCCCGGTCGGTCACTATGCGTAGGCGAACACCGCCCGTGGAACGCCGCGACCCCCGGCCCGGCGACCCTCCGGAGAGAGGGGCCGCCCGACCGGGGGTCGGAGGGAGGAGCGTGGCCGCCGGGGAAGGTCCGGCCGCGCCCGGGCTGGGCGGCAATTTCCGCGGAAATGGCCGTGAGGGTTCAGGCGCTGACGGCCTTGTGAATGTCCAGGGCCAGCAGCAGGTGCCCGTCGAGCTTGAACGCACCGCGGATCAGCTCGCGGCCGGCGCCGTCGAGGGTGTCCGGCGGCGCCTCGAAGTCCGCCGGGTCGACGTCCACGACGTCCGCGATGGCGTCGACCAGCAGGCTGACCGCCTCGCCGTGCAGCCGGACGACGATGACGACGGCGTCGGTGCCCTCGGGCCGCGGCGGCCGGCCGAGGCGCTCGCGCAGCTCGATCGCGGTCACCACCTGGCCGCGCAGGTTGATCAGCCCGGCGACGGCGGTGGGCGCCAGCGGCACGCGGGTCAGTCCCTGGCTCTTGAGCACCTCCTGCACGTGCGCCACCTCGACGCCGTAGAGGTCGCCGTCGAGCCAGAAGGTGGCCAGCTGGCCGCCGATGGCAGCGGTGTGGGCAGCGGCCTGGGCGGTGGTCACAGGGAGGCCTCCAGGAGGGACGTGGGGACGCCGTCCGGCGTCACGGGAGCGAGGGCGGAGGGGTGGGTCGAGTAGAACGCCGGGTCGGCGGCCAGGATCGCGGCGCGCACGTCGAGCAGCTCGGTGACCTTGTCGCCGAGGATGGCGGACCCGAGCAGGCCCATGTCGTCGATGTCGCTGCGGACCGCCGCCTCGCCGTCGACGATGTCGAGGATCTCCTCGACCACGATGGCCACGCTGCGGCCGTGGTCGCTGTACACGATCACCTCGAGGACCTCGCGGTCGCTTTCGCCGTAGGCACCCAGGTGCCGGTCGAGCCGGACGATCGGCAGGATCGCGCCGCGGTACTGCACGACCTCCCGGTTGCCGACCCGCTCCACCGTCTCGGTGCGCACCTGCTCGAGGCGGGTGACGGTGTCCAGCGGGATGGCGACCCGGCGGCCCCCGCCGATGGCGGCCAGCAGCATCCGCTGGCGCTCGGCGTCGGTCGCCTGCGCCTGCAGCGCGGCCACGCGGGACTCCTGGCGCTCGCTGGTCTCGGTGCGCAGCGCCCGGCGGGCCAGGGCCTGCACGTCGAGGATGAGCGCGACGGTGCCGTCGCCGAGGACGGTCGCGCCGGAGTAGAGGCCGATCGCCTTGAGCTGGCCGCCGACGGCCTTGACGACGATCTCCTCGGTGTTGATCACCCGGTCGACGACCAGACCGAAGCGCCGGCCCTCGGACCGCAGGACGGCGATGACCACGTGTCCGTCGTGCCGGTCGGAGGTCAGCCCGAGGACGTCGGTGAGCCGGACCAGCGGGAGCAGCTCGCCGCGCAGCCGGTACACCGGGGCGCCGCCGACCTCCTCCACGGCGTTGGCGGCCTTCTCGGCGTCGAGCGAGACGAGTTCCTGCAGGCTGATCTGGGGGATGGCGTAGCGGTCACCGGCGCACTCGACGGTCAGCGCGGGCACGATCGCCAGCGTCAGCGGGATGCGCAGGCGGCAGACGGTGCCCCTGCCCGCGACCGACTCCACCTCGATGGTGCCGCCGATCGCCTCGATGTTGGTCTTGACGACGTCCATGCCGACGCCGCGACCGGAGACGTTGGTGACCTGGGCCGCCGTGGAGAAGCCCGGCAGGAAGATCATCTGCAGGACGTCCTGGGGGCCCATCCGGGTGAGCGCGTCCGGGGTGACCAGCCCGCGCTCGACGGCCTTGGCGCCGAGCTTGGCCGGGTCGATGCCGGCACCGTCGTCGGCGACCTCGACCACGACCTGGCCGCTCTCGTGCCGAGCGCGCAGGGTGAGCACGCCCTCCGCCGGCTTGCCGAGCCGCGCGCGGGTGTCCGCGTCCTCGATGCCGTGGTCGACGGAGTTGCGGACCAGGTGGGTCAGCGGGTCCTTGACCGCCTCGAGCAGGGTCTTGTCCAGCTCGGTCTCGCGACCCTCCATCTCCAGCCGGATGGACTTCCGCAGCTGCAGGCCCAGGTCCCGGACGACGCGCGGCAGTTTCGACCAGATGTGGTCGATCGGCTGCATGCGCGTCTTCATGACGCCCTCCTGCAGCTCGCTGGCGATGAGGTTGAGCCGCTGCGAGGCGCGCACCAGGTCGGTGTCGTTGGAGCGCCCGACGTACTGGACGATCTGGTTGCGGGTCAGCACGAGCTCGCCGACGAGCAGCATCAGCTCGTCGAGCAGGTCGACGTCCACCCGGATGGTGCTGTCGGCGACCGCCCGGCGGGCCTGGCCGCTGCCGCCGTCGGCCTCGGGCTCGTGGGCCACCTCGACCGCCGGCGCCGGCCGCGGGGCGGGGACCGCCGGCGCGGCCGGGAGTTCGGCTGCAGGTGCCGGGACGGCGGCCGGGGGGACCTCGGCCGGCACCTCGGCGGCGGGCACCGGGACCTCCGCGGGAGCCTCGGCGACGACCTCGGCCGGCTCGGCGACGGCGGGGACCGGCTGGGTAGCCGGGGCCGGGACGGCGGCCGCAGGGGTGTCCTCCATGGCGGCGCTGATCTCCGTGACGACGGAGGAGACGTCGACCGAGCCCTCGCCACTGGTGGCCTCGATGGAGGCGAGCAGCGAGCGGACGGTGTCGACCATCCGCAGCAGCACGCTGGTCCGGTGCGGGGTCAGCTCCAGGGCGCCGTCCCGCAGTCGGGACAGCATGTTCTCGCCGACGTGGGTGACCTCCTCCAGGCGCTGGAACGCCAGGAAGCCGCTGGTCCCCTTGATGGTGTGGATCGTGCGGAAGATGCTCGACAGGCGGTCCCGCGAGTCGGGCTCCTGCTCGAGGGCGACCAGGTCGGAGTCCAGCTGGTCGAGGTTCTCGTGCGACTCGACCAGGAACTCCTCGACGATGTCGTCCAGACCGTCCACGTTGCTCTTCTCTCTTCGTACCGGGAGCGGCGTGTGCGCTCTGGTGGGTGATCGGCGGGAGGGGTGGGCGGGTCAAGCCCAACGGGGAGACCGCCCCCGCCGGCCGGGGCGCCCGGCCGGCGGGGGAGTGGTCAGTAGCTGAACCGCGAGACGCTGGTGCGCAGGTCGGCGGCCATGCGGGAGAGCTCGTCGACGGCGGTGCGGGTCTGGGTGAGCGCCTGGGTGGTCGACTCAGCAGCCCCGGAGACCCCACCGATGTTCAGGGCGATCTGCCCCGCGCCGGCCGCCGCTTCGGTCACCGACCGCGACATCTCGTTGGTCGTGGCGGTCTGCTCCTCCACCGCCGAGGCGATGGTGGTCTGCCGGTCGGAGATCTGCGCGACGATCGAGCTGATCTCGGCGATGGCGGCCACGGCGGCGCTGGTGTCGCCCTGGATCGACTGCACGCGGCGGGCGATGTCCTCGGTGGCCTTGGCCGTCTCCTGGGCCAGCTCCTTGACCTCGTTGGCCACCACGGCGAAGCCCTTCCCGGCCTCCCCGGCGCGGGCGGCCTCGATGGTGGCGTTGAGCGCCAGCAGGTTCGTCTGCTCGGCGATGCTCGTGATCACCTTGACAACGTTGCCGATCTCGGCGGAGGAGTCACCCAGCTTGGCGACGGTGGCGGTGGTGGTCTCCGCGGCGGTCACGGCCCGGGCGGCCACGTCGCTCGCCTCGGCGGCGTTCGACGCGATCTCCCGGATGCTCGCCCCCATCTGCTCCGCACCCGCCGCGACCGTCTGCACGTTGCGAGAGACCTCCTCCGCGGCCGAGGCCACCACCCCGGACTGCGCCGAGGTCTCCTCCGCCGACGCCGAGATCTGCGCCGACGACGCCGACAGCTCCTCCGAGCTCGCCGCCACGGCGTCCGCCGAGGTGACGACCGTGGACAGCACCTCGCGCAGGCTGGCGACGGCGGCGTCGAGGGAGGCGCCCATGCGGCCCAGCTCGTCCTGCGAGGTGAGGCCCACCGTCCGGGTCAGGTCGCCGGTGGCCAGGCCCTCGGTGACGTCCTGCACCCGCCGCACGCTGCGCGCGATGCCGCCGGCGACCCAGAGCCCCATGCCGATCGCGGCGGCGATGCCCACAGCGAGGATGACCAGCGAGGTGGTCCGCTGGGTCGCCGCGGACTCCGCTGCCGCCGCGGCGGCGGCCTGGGCCTCCGCGGTCTCCATCCCGAGCAGCTCGTTGAGGTCGGCCTCGACCTGGTTGGCCAGCGGCGCGACCGTCGACTCGTTGGCCTGGATCCACGCCTCGTACTGGTTGGCGACGCCCAGGGGGCCGAGGACCGTGGCGGCCGTGCTGGTGAACTCCTCGTACCCCTCGCCGATCCGGGTGGCCAGCTCCCGCTTCTGCGGGTCGTCGGTCTCGGCCAGGTAGGTCTCGACGAGGTCGGCGAAGCGCGCCTCGACGTCGCCCACGGCGGCCAGCTTCTGCTGCCCCTTGACCGGGTCCACCGTGAGCAGGACGTCGCGGACGGCGACCCGGGTGTCCTTGACCGCGCCGCGCATGCCGGCCGCGGTCGTGAGGCCGTGGACGTTGTCGTCGAGCATCCGCTGCGTGCGGTCGGCGGCCGCGCCGAGGGCCTGGAGGCCCAGCACACCCACGACGGCGGCCACGAGAGCGGCCACGCTCACCGCGAGCAGGACCTTGGTCTTCACCCCCCGGTCGGCGAACCAGTTGCTGCGCCGGCCGGTGGGGGCCGGGGGAGTGGTGCTCATGACTGTTCTCCTGAGAAGAGGCGGAACTCGGGATCCGGCCGCCATCTCCTCGCGGGGTGTATCGGCCGTGCACGACAGATCAAAGGGCAGGACACGCCGTCCGGGAGGGCGCGAAACACGTTCCAGACGGATTGTTGTCAGAAATGCCGGTGAGCGCTTTTCCGGGATCGCCATGTCGACACGGGGAATGGCGCGCAAAACCCGGGAACGGCGACGGGGCGGCCGCCGGACGGCGTCCGACGGCCGCCCCGGAGGAGCGGGCCGAGCTGCTCAGTAGGTGAAGGCGGCCACCGTGGCGCGCAGGTCGGCGGCCATGCGGGAGAGCTCGTCGACCGCGGTGCGGGTCTGGGTGAGCGCCTGCGTGGTCGAGTCCGCGGCAGCCGAGACACCGGTGAT
>NZ_NVPT01000059.1 GCF_002802985.1 Geodermatophilus chilensis
CGGGTGCCGAGGAGGTCACCCAAACGGGGTACACCGCCGCGGTCAAGGCTCGCGGGAGTTCCCATGCACGCCGACCCCGCCCGGGGGTCAGGACGCTGCCCATGGCCACGCCCACTCCCGGCCGCGCACCTCAGCCCCACGGGCTACGAGACCCTGCACCTGACAGGAGCCGTGGACCCACATGGCGGAGCACGCAGAGGAGATGGAGCGGCTGCCCAAAGCCGACCTCGACGACGGGACGCTCGTCTACCGCTGAGCCCGGCTGTCGCAGGGGGCGGCGGGAGGACACCCGCGCCCAGGTCGTCCCGTCGACGGGACGACCAGGGGGCGGGGCTACGCCGTCCGGGTCCGACGTCCGGCGCCGGTGAGCACACCCCCACCCGCACCGGCGTGGACGGCGTCGGGACCCGCAGTGGCCGGTACGGCTACACCGTGGTCACGGCCGTCCGGCGGGGCCGTCGTCCGACTTGGCGGGTGGGATCAGCGGGTCCGGCAGCGGAGCGTCCGTCCCGCGGGGGCGGCCCGTGCCCGACGCCGGCGGGGGTGGGGTCGCGACGACGTCGGCCTGCTCGATGACCGCGTCGACGCCCACCGTCTCCGCGCCGGCGCCGGCGTCAGCGCTGTGGCGGCCGGACCCACCTCCGGACAGCTTGTCGATGCTCCCCTTCAGCGGAGCCGGCGCGGCGGCCCTGACCTGCTCCAGGGCCTGCTGGACCTCCGGCCGCTCCATCACGTCGGCCGCGGCCTGCTTGATCTGCTCGTACCGGGCCCGCCCGGCGCGCGCGCCGAGCACGTACCCGACACCGAAACCGAGCCCCAACGACAACCTGCCCACGAGTCTCCTCCAGCCCTTCTCCAGTCGTTCACCGGTCTCGGCCACCGCCTCGGGCACCGCCTCGGCTGCCGCGCCCACCGTGAGCACGGCATGCAGACCCGTCCGGCCGGCACGGCCGACGGCCGCTGCCACCCGCGGCACGGCCGCCGCGACCGCCAGGGTGGTCGCATCGCTGGCGCGCAGGGCCGAGTCCGTCCCGGCCCGGGCGGCCCGCCAGGCCGCCTGCCCGGTCGTGGCCAGCCACGGCGCGAGCCGCGCCGTGGCCTCGTCGGTGTAGGTCCTCGCCGCCGTCGACGCCTCCCGGCCGAGCTCCGCTGCGGCAACGGCCGCGCGGCCGACCGACCGGGCACCTGCGGAGGCGCCGCGCTGCGCCAGGTGGGCCGAGGCCTCCACCACCGGTCCGGCCGCCGCGGCGATCTCCGCGGCTCGAGCGCGGACGGCGGCGGTGCCCGCCAGGGCGCGCTGCGCGGCCGACCTCGGCGGGGGAGCCCCGCGTCGCAGCAGGCGCACCGACCCGAGGGGCGATCCCCGGCGCAGGCGTACCGCCGCCACCACGGCTGCCGTGAGACCGGCCAGCACGGCCACCACGGCCGCCACCCCGCGACCGCGCCTCGCGTCACCGCTCGGGACGCGCTGACCGACGGACGCGTCAGAGGCGGACGCGTCCGGTGCGGACCCGGTCGGCTGGGACACGGGGGACCCGACCTCGGTCGGTGCGGACTCGGTCGGCTCGGACGCGGTCGACTCGATCGGCTCGGCGTCGGGGGCGGGCAGGAGGCTGTCCGAGGTGGCGGTCGAGTATTCGATCCCGTAGTGCCGGTAGAGCTCCGCCTCCTGGTCCTGGGACAGCTCGTGCGCCGGACCGAACCGTGGCGCGCCGTCGGCCTGGTCGCGGGTGACCGTGACCTGCACCCGGCCACCGCTCCCGGTCGCGTCGAGGAGCGGCACCACGACGGTCATTTCGTCGCGTTCGGCGTACAGCCACTCCGGCAGCCCGGTCGCCTCGTCCGCCAGCAGGGCGGCGCACACGCCGATCTCTGCGCCGTCGCGGTCGACCACCGTCCGGCCGATCCAGTCCTTCGCCGCATCCCGATCGGGCAGTGTCATGGTTGCTTCCTGTCGTGAGCGCCGGACGACCGGGCCGTCGCACGACGGCCGTCGCCCGCAGCTACCCAGCAGGTGGCGTGCCAATCCGCCGCGGTCGGACACCCGCAGCAGCCCGGGTGCGAGCAGCGCCCGGACCTGGCCGGATGCGTCGTACGACGGTGTCCGTGGATGCCGGGTTCGCAGCTCAGGAACTGTGCATCCGCGCACGCCGGTGCCGAGGCGTCAGCCGTGGGGGGCGGTCCCGGGCCCGGCGGTCATCCCGGACCCGGGTCCGTCGCCCGAGACGTTCCCGCGGGAACGTCTCAGGCGGCCAGCGGGTGGTGGTGGCAGCGGCCACCGGCGGTCGCGCGGGCACCGCACGGCGCGCCGGCCTTGGTGCGGCCGCCGCTGTCACCACAGCGGGTCGGCCCGGCGACGACCGGCGCGACCACTGCAGGAGCGGCGACGGGGCGGGAGAAGGGCAGGACGACGGCGTCGCGCTCGTCGACCGGTGCGGCCGGGAGGGGAGTGGCGGCCGGGGTCGGGCGGGCGGCCCGGCGGTGCAGGACCGTGGCGGCGGTCGATCCGGCGAGGAAGGCGGCGAGGGCGGTGGCGACGTGGCTGGCGCGCATGCCTGCTTCATCGGCGGACGACGTCCACGGCGCGAACCCGGGCGCCACACCTGTCCCACCAGCCGCAGGCGCTCGAGGGTGGCGTGCATCACCTGTTGCGCCCGAGGGTAGCCGGGGTGATCCATTGCCCGCGAGAGAGAGGACCAGCGATGACCACCAAGGTCGAGAGGTCGATCCAGGTCGACGTACCGGTGAACCAGGCCTACAACCAGTGGACCCAGTTCGAGGACTTCCCGCACTTCATGGGCGGGGTCCGGGAGGTCCGCCAGCTCGACGACCGGCGCCTGCACTGGGTCGCCGAGATCGCGGGCGTCCGTCGGGAGTGGGACGCCTCGATCCTCGAGCAGGAACCGGACCGCAAGGTCGCCTGGGCAGCCACCAGCGGCGCCACGAACGCCGGAGCGGTCCGCTTCGAGGCCACCGGCCCGAGCTCGACGATCGTCCACCTGACCCTGGAGTACGAGCCCGAGGGCCCGGTCGAGCAGGTCGGCGACAAGCTCGGCATCGTCGAGCGGCAGGTCGACTCCGACCTCCAGCGGTTCAAGCAGCTGATCGAGGACGAGGGCTACGCCACCGGCGCGTGGCGCGGCTCGATCAACGAGGACCTCGACGTCGGCACGCCCGGCGTCGGCGACGCCGTCGGCTCGCACGGGGACGCCGGCAAGGCCGGGGTCTCCGGGAAGGCCGTTGCCGCCGGCGTCGCGGCCGCGGCCGGTGTCGCGGCAGCAGCCGGCGCCGCCGTGGCCGCGTCGAAGGGGAGTGAGCAGGAGCAACGGCCGGAGGAGGGCGTGCGCCAGCCCGAGGAGGTCACCGTCGTCGAGCAGCCGCCCCCGGCCGTGGTGCGCGACGACGCGCTGACCACCGAGTCCGACCCGGCGGGCTACACCACCCCGTCCTCCACCGAGGGCGTCGAGAAGGGCGTCCGGGACGGCGGCGACGACCCCATGATCGGCGGCGGCAGCCGCCGGTGAGCTCCGCGGTCGGTGGCGGCGGGACCGGTGTCGCCGCCACCGACCGCCGACCCGGAGCCGGACGTGCGGCCGGGCTCCGCGCCCGACGGCCGGGGTCCGCACGTCGTCGGGCGGAGGGTCGCGGACCCGACCGGGGCACTGGCACGCTCGCTCCGTGATGCGCGTCGGCGTGGTGCTGGGCGGTGGCGGCGTCGTGGGCCAGGCGTACCACTCGGGCGTGCTGGCGGTGCTCGAGCACGACTTCGGCTTCGACGCGCGCACGGTCGAGGTGATCGTCGGGACGTCGGCCGGTTCCATCACCGGCACGCTGCTCCGCCTGGGCGTCTCGGCCGAGGACCTCGCCGCCTGGACGGTGAAGGCCCCGCTGTCGGACGAGGACGACGTCCTCCGCCACATGGCCGGCACCCTCGTCCCCGAGCTCGCGCCCTTCAACCCGCTGCACGTCCTGCGCCGGCCGCTGGCGCTGCCCGGGCGGCACATGGTGCAGCGTGCGCTGACCCGACCGTGGCGGTTCCGACCGCTGGCGGCCGGCATGGCCCTCATCGCGCCGGGACGGCACGACGTCGCCGAGCAGCTGGCCGCCCTCCGCGAGCTGGAGGGACCGGGGTGGCCGGACCCCGACCTGTGGATCTGCGCCGTCCGCCGGCGCGACGGTCGCCGGGTCGTGTTCGGCCGCCCGGGGACGCCCGAGGTGCCGGTCCACCTGGCGGTCGCGGCGTCCTGCGCCGTGCCCGGGTACTTCGCCCCGGTCCAGATCCGCGGGCACCAGTACGTCGACGGCGGGGTGCACTCGCCCACCAACGCCGCGGTCCTCCGCGGTCGGGGGCTGGACCTCGTCGTCGTCATCTCGCCGATGAGCGGCCCCGCGGGCTGGCTCCCCAACTTCTACGCGGCGTCCCGCCGGCACTCCGCACGCCTGCTGAGGCACGAGGTCCGGGCGCTGCAGCGGGCCGGCGTCCGGACAGTCGTCTTCGCCCCCGGTGCGGCCGAACAGCGGGCCATGGGCAACGACATGATGTCGCGGCGCAACCTCAACGAGGTCATCCAGCGGTCCTTCCTGGCCGCCGGCGCGTACGCCGCCACCCGGGAGGTCGCCGATCTCATCGAGGCGGCGGTGGACTCGCAGAGCCGCTGACCGCACGGGCACGAGCTCCCGACGACGGGCCGGACGACGTCAGCGCTCGGCTGTGCCCTGCGGATCGGCCGGAGCAAGCGTCGGACCATGAAGAGGCAAACACTTCGCCAACGCCCCGGCTCGCGGGTCCTGCCCACGGTCGGCGTCCCTAGCGTCCTCGGCCACACGCACTGCGGATCTCCCAGCGCGCGGTGCACGCCTCCTGCGAGAGGACGGGGTCGGCTGATGTCCGTCTCGATGACCGATCTGATCGTCTTCGGCGCGATCGCCGTCGTGATCCTGGTGCTGGTGCTCGTCATGTGGGTGCTGGCCAGACGGCGGTGACGGGTGTGGCCGTGGCACCGGGACGGGACGGCGGTGCCTGATCTCCGGTGGTGGTCCCCGCGCGGCTGCGGCAAGGTCGCGCGGGACCCCCGGAGAAGAGGAGCACCTCGTGGAGTACCGCACGCTCGGCCGCAGCGGCTGCGCGGTCTCGGCCCTGGCCCTGGGCACGATGACCTTCGGCGCCGAGACCGACGAGGCGGGTGCGCACGAGCAGCTCGACCTCTTCGTCGAGGCCGGCGGCACGCTGGTCGACCTCGCCGACGTCTACTCCGCCGGCGCGGCCGAGGAGATCACCGGGCGGTGGCTGGCCGCCCGCCCGGCCGACGTCCGCGACCGCGTCGTCCTGGCCACCAAGGGACGCTTCCCGATGGGCGAGGACCCCAACGCCCTCGGCACCTCCCGCCGCCACCTGCGCCGCGCGCTCGACGACTCCCTGCGCCGGCTGGGCGTCGACCACGTCGACCTCTACCAGCTCCACGCCTGGGACCCGCTGACCCCGCTCGAGGAGACGCTGCGCTTCCTCGACGACGCCGTCTCCGCCGGCAAGATCGGCTACCCCGGCCTGTCGAACTTCACCGCCTGGCAGGTGCAGAAGACCGTCGACCTCGCCGAGCACCGGTACCTCGCCGTCCCGGTGACGCTGCAGCCGAGCTACAGCCTGCTGGTCCGGGACATCGAGTTCGAGATCGTCCCCGCCTGCCTGCACAACGGCCTGGGCATGCTGCCGTGGGGCCCCCTCGGCGGCGGCTGGCTGTCGGGCAAGTACACCCGCGACCAGCGGCCCGAGGGCGCGACCCGGCTGGGGGAGGACCCCGGCCGCGGCATGGAGGCCTACGACCGGGTCGGCTCCCGGCAGCGCACCTGGGACGTGCTGGAGGCCGTCCAGGACGTCGCCGAGGCGCGCGGCGTCTCGATGCCGCAGGTCGCGCTCGCCTGGCTGGTCGACCGGCCGGCCGTCACCTCGGTCATCCTCGGCGCCCGCACTCCTACGCAGCTCCGGGACAACCTGGGCGTCGTGGACGTGACGCTGGAGCCGGAGGACCTCGCCCGGCTGGACGCCGTCAGCGACCCCGGCCGTGCCGACTACCCGTACGGCGACGTGGGGACCGAGGCGCGCAGCCGCGAGCCCGCCGGCCCCTGACCCCCTGGGTGGGGCTGCATCCCGATACGACTCAAGCTCGAACGGATCCTGCCGAGATCTGAGATGTCGCCTCTCCTCGGGGCGCAGGACCGTCACGACCGGAGTGCCGCATGACCACCTTCTCCGCGCTGCCCAGGCCGGGGGCCGACCTCGCCCCGATCCTCCTCGTGGACGACGAGGTGGCGATCCTGGACGGCCTGCGCCGCCAGCTCCGCAAGAGGTTCACCGTCCACACCGCGGGCAGCGGGGCCGCCGCGCTCGAGCTGCTCGAGACCACGCCCGTGGCCGTCGTCGTGTCCGACATGCGCATGCCGCAGATGGACGGCGCGACGTTCCTGGCGAAGGTCCGCGCCTCCTACCCGGACGTCGTCCGCATCCTGCTGACCGGCCAGGCGGACACCCAGTCGGCCATCGACGCGGTCAACCAGGGGCAGATCTACCGCTTCCTCACCAAGCCGTGCCCGCCGGACGTGCTGCTCGACGAGATCGGCAGCGCGGTCGAGTACAACCGCCTGGTCACCGCCGAGAAGGAGATGCTGCGGACGACGCTGCGGCGCACCGTCGAGGCGCTCACCGAGACCCTCTCGCTGGCCCAGCCGGCCGCGTTCGCCCGCGCCCAGCGCGTCACCCGCACGGTCACCGAGCTGGCCCAGCACCTGCAGGTCGAGGAGCCGTGGGAGCTGGAGATCACCGCCATGCTCGCCCACCTCGGCACCGTCACGCTCCCGCCCAAGCTGCTAGAGAAGCTCGAGGCCGGCCGTCCCCTCGATGAGGACGAGCGGGACATGGAGCGCCGCGTGCCCGCCATCAGCCGCGACCTGGTCGCCGGCATTCCGCGGCTGGAGTCCGTGGCCGACGCGATCGGCTGGCACCGCGCCCGCTACGACGGAGCCGGGTCGGTCGGCGACGTCCCCCGCGGCGACGACCTGCCGATGAGCGCCCGCGTCCTACGGGTTGCGGTCGACTTCGACGCGGGGATGGCCCAGCGCCCGTCGGTGCACGACACCCTCCAGGCGCTGCGCGCCGACGGGGGCGCCTACGACCCCGCCGTGCTCGACGCGCTGTCCAGCATCCACGACGCCGAGGAGGCCGAGCCGGCTCCGAAGGCGGTGTCGATCGTGGACCTCTCGCCCGACATGGTCGTGTTCGACGACGTCCTGACCACCGACGGCGTGCTCCTCGTCGGCCGCGGCACGGTCGTCACCGAGCCGCTCATCCACCGCCTCGAGAACTTCGTCAGCCAGCAACGGGTGCGCGACGAGGTCTGGGTGCGTGGCTGACCCCACCCCACCTGCGGCACTGGCGGCCCGGCCCCGCGACGACGCGGGGCCGGGCCGCCGCCGTACTCCCGCCGCACCCACCCGCACACCGACGTCCGACAGGTAGGCAGGCCATGTCCATCTCCACGGAGACCTCGATCTCCCTGATGTCCTTCGACGAGGCGAGCGCCGCCGTCGTCTCCTTCCTCAAGGGCGCCGTGCCCATGGGCTTCTGGTCTATCTCCCGGGTCGGCGAAGGCCGGCAGACCTACCTGACCGTCGAGGACGACGCCTACGGGCTCGGGGTGGGGGACGGCGGCGCCTGGTCGGAGTCCCTCTGCCAGCGCATGGTCAGCGGCGAAGCCCCGCAGATCGCCCCCGAGGCCATGGCCGTCCCTGCGTACGCGTCGGCGGAGGCTGCCCAGCGCATGCAGATCGGCGCGTACGTGGGCGTTCCGATCCGGGCCGGCGACGGGAGCCTGTTCGGGACGCTGTTCGGGCTGGACCCCACCGTGCAGTCCCCGCGGCTGCTGGAGCAGGCGCCGGTGTTCCGCATGCTCGCCGACCTGCTCGGCCGTGTGCTGGAGACCGAGAAGCTGCGCGCCGACGCGGAGGAGCAGGCCGACGAGCTGCGCCGGCAGACCTCCGCTCTGGCGCGCTCGGAGACCCTGCACCGCGTGCTCGCCGAGGTGAGCGCCGACGTCATCAGCCGGCACGCGCCCGACGGCCGGTTCCTCTACGTGTCGCGGGCGGCGCAGGACCTGTTGGGCATCCCGCCGGAGGAGCTGCTGGGCACCCACCCGGCCGAGCTCGTGCATCCCGACGACCGAACCGACCTGCTCGGCGACGAGGCCGGCCGGCCGGGGGAGGAGGTGCCGGAGGAGCTGACCTTCCGGATGCGCCACCGGGACGGGCAGTGGGTCTGGGTGGAGTCGACGCGTTCGGTGCTGCGCGACTCCCGCGGCGAGATCACCGAGATCCAGATGGCCACCCGGGACATCACCCAGCGCCGGGCCCGCGAGGCGGAGTACCAGCGGGAGTCGAAGCTCGAGTCGCTCGGCCGGCTCTCCGCGGGCCTGGCCCACGAGATCAACACGCCGATCCAGTACGTGGGCGACAACGCGCGCTTCCTCGAGGAGGCGTACCAGGAGCTCATCCGCGTGGTCGAGGTCTACCGCGCCCTGCTGGACACCTCCAACCCGATCGGGTGGGCCGAGCGACAGGAGCGGGTCCGAGAGGCCGAGGCCGGCATCGACTTCGAGTACCTGGAGGAGGAGATCCCCAGTGCCGTCGCGCAGACCCTGCAGGGCATCGACCGGGTCGCCACGATCGTCCGGGCCATGAAGACCTTCAGCCACCCCGGGCACCAGGAGCAGGCGCCGGCCGACCTCAATGAGGCGCTGGCCGCGACGATCACCGTCACCCGGCACCAGGTCAGCGACGTCGCCGATCTGCACCTCGAGCTCGGCGAGCTCCCGCCCGTGGTGTGCAACATCGCCGACCTGAACCAGGTCTTCCTCAACCTCACCGTCAACGCCGCCGACGCCATCGAGGAGACCGGGCGGCGCGGCTCGATCACCGTCTCCACCACCGTGGAGGGCGAGGACGCCGTCGTCCGCATCACCGACACCGGGGGCGGCATCCCGGAGGACGTCCGCATCCGGATGTTCGACCCCTTCTTCACCACCAAGGACGTCGGCCGCGGCAGCGGGCAGGGCCTGCCCCTCGCGCGCGGCGTCGTCCAGGAGGGCCACGGCGGCAGCCTGACCTTCGACTCGGTCACGGGGGAGGGCACCACCTTCGTCATCCGCATCCCCGTCGAGGGCCGGGCCCCGGCCGACCAGCCTGGGGTCTGACCCCCGCGCGCAGCGCGCGCACGCGACGAACGGACCGCCGCCCGGGAGGACACCTCCCGGGCGGCGGTTCGTTGCGCACTCAGGCGGTGGGGACGCCGCCCCGAACGGACGTCACTCCACCGGTCATGACCGCCAGCACGGTCTCCGCGTCGACCGGGCGGGAGAACAGGTAACCCTGGGCGAGGTCGCAGCCGAGCTCCGCCACGTGCTCGTGCTGGTGCGGCGTCTCGACGCCCTCGGCCACGGTGAGCAACCCCAGGGCGCCGGCCAGATCGACGACGGCCCGGGTGACCACGTCGGCGTTGGTGTCCCGGCCGAGGCCGTCGACGAACTCGCGGGCCACCTTGAGCATGTCCAGCGGAAAGCGGCACAGGTAGGCCAGCGAGGAGTAGCCCGTGCCGAAGTCGTCGATGGCGATGCGGACGCCGAGTTCCTTGAGTCCGACCAGGGTGCGGGTGGCCGCCTCCCGATCCTGCATCAACACGGTCTCGGTGATCTCGAGGACCAGCCGGCACGGGTCCAGATCCGCCTCGGTGAGCGCGTCGCGCACCTGGTCGACGATCCGCGGGTCGGTGACCTGCCGCGCGGACAGGTTCACCGTAACCATGGGCGCGGGGCTGACGGCGTCCGGGCGGGTCCACCGCGCAGCCTGCCGGCAGGCGTCGCGCAGCACTAAGGCGCCGATCTCGGTGATCAGGCCGGTCTCCTCGGCTAGCGGGATGAAGGTGTCCGGCGGCCGGAACCCGTCGGTGGGGTGCTGCCAGCGGACCAGTGCCTCGGCCCCGGCCGCGTGCCCGGTGCGCAGATCGACCAGCGGCTGGTAGACGACGGTGAACTCCCCGCGGGTGAGGCCGGCGGCCAGCTCGGCCCCCGGGTCGGGCCGGTCCTCACCGCCCTCGGCGAGGCCGGGCTCGTAGAAGGTCGAGATGCCGCGGCCCCCGCGCTTGGCGGCGTACATCGCGACGTCGGCGTGCTGGATGAGGGTGTCGACGTCGGTGGCGGCGTCGGCGATGGCCACGCCGATGCTGGCCCCGACGGTCGCCACGCGCCCGGCTCCCAGGTCGATCGGCAGGTCCAGCTGGGCGCGGATGCGGCCCAGTACCTGGTGGACCCCGGCCTCGTCGATCGGTCCGTGCAGTAGCACCGCGAACTCGTCGCCGCCCAGCCGGGCGGCGGTGTCGGCCGCTCGCAGGCAACTGTGCAGCCGTTCGGCGAACGCCCGCAGCAGCACGTCGCCGGCCTCGTGGCCGTAGGTGTCGTTGACCGGCTTGAAGCCGTCGAGGTCGATGTAGAGCACCGCCGGCCAGAGCCCGTTGCGGCCGGCGAGGGCGAGCGCGTGCTCCGTCCGGTCGAGGAAGAGCGTCCGGTTGGGCAGCCCGGTGAGGGCGTCGTGCATCGCCTGGTGGCGCAGGTTCTCCTTGAGCTCGGTCACCTGGCGCAGGTCGTGCTCCAGGCGGCCGCGCTCCAGCGACGTCGCCACGTGCCGGGCGAAGGTCTCCAGCAGCGCTAGGTCGTTGCGGCTGAACGTGGCGACGTCCCCGAGCCGGTCGCCGACGAGCAGCAGCCCGTGCGTCCGGTCCTCGGTCCGCAGCACCGAGACCATGGCGTCCTTGAAGCCGCGGTCAGCGGAGTAGCGGTCCAGGGCCTGGCCGCGCGCCGCGCCGGTGCGGGTCGTGAACGTGCCGGTGGCGGTGGCGCAGTCCACCAGCCGGGTCGCCTGCTGGGGGTCCTCCAGCAGGGCCAGCGCCACCGGCTCCTGGCCGTCGCGGCTGCGGCTCATCGTCGCGGTGCCGTCCTCGCCGAGCAGAACCAGCTCGGCGACCCCCGCGGAGAAGGCGCCGCGCACAGAAGCGAGGAACTGCCCCAAGGCGGTGTCCGCGTCGCCGGTGTAGAGCAGCGACGTGGTCTCGTGCAGCAGCCGCAGGTTGTCCTGCTGTTCCCGTGCCCGGGTGTAGGCGCGGTACGCGGCGGCGGAGAGCACGGCCGGCGCGACCAGCAGCACCAGGGCCGTGGGGTCGTGCGCGGCCGTGCGGGCCACGAGCAGCCCCACCGTCGCCACCCCGAGCGTGAAGGGGAGGGAGGTGGCGATGATTCGGAACAGCTCCCTGGCGTACACGGAGCCGTCCGACAGCCGCATGGCGGCGAAGATGCACAGGTCGGCGGTGAGCGTGGCCACCGCGACGGCGGTCAGCGCGGCCGCCCAGTCCCAGGGGCCGGACCAGGCCGCGGCCCGGGCCAGCGCGGCGAACGCGATGGTAGCCAGACAGCCGCCCAGTGCGTACTGGGCCACGTTGAAGGCCAGCTTGAGCCCGGACTGGCGTCGGTGCAGGACCAGCGCCAGCCCGGTACCGACTACTTGCGCGGTGACGAGGGCGGCCGGCTCGAGGAGGTACAGCCCGGCGACGAGGGTGAGGTCGGTCAGGGAGAAGGAGTGGGAGTCCCGTCGCAGGTGGACGTGCACCACCAGGATCTCGCCGGCCGCGAAGGCGGCCACCCACAGGGGCCACGGCACGCTCAGCGGTGTGTAGAGACCCGGCAAATCACGGACGACGATGACGAACAGCGTCACCGCGGCCGCGGCCACGGCCGCGACCAGCAGCGTGACCCGCTGATCTGCGGTCAGCCGGAACAGGCTCGAACGTGCCACGGGGTGGCTGTCCGTCATCGTCGTCACGGGAATCAGCTCCAGTCCGAGGCGGACCAGGTGTGGCCGGACCAGGTGTGGCCGGACCAGGTGTGGCCGGACCAGGTGTGGCCGGACCAGGTGTGGCCGGACCAGGTGTGGCCGGACCAGGTGTGGCCGGACCAGGTGTGGCCGGACCACGTGCCGTCGGACCAGGTGCTGCCAGCGGCGGCCGCGCTGGCCCAGGCCTCGGCGTCCCAGGCGAAGCCCCAGACGTCGATCTCACCCTCGAGCACCACGCCCTCGTACTCGAGGTGGGCCGACCCGCGGGCTTGCTCCAGGGAACCCAGGCCGGTGGCGCGCGGCCAGGTTTGGATGGCGTCCGGGGTCGCTGCCTGGCGCGCCCGCTTGAGGTCGACCAGCCCGTGACCCTGGGCGATCGGATCGGCCTTCGGCAACTCCTTGGCCGTGCCGGTGAGCAGGGCCTTGAGCTGGTCGGGCGTGATGTCCGGCCGCTGCTGAACGAGCAGGGCGGCCGCGCCGGAGACCACAGCGGCGGCCTGCGAGGTGCCGCTGCCGCGGAAGAACCGCTCCCCGTTACGCGCCCCCGGGTAGCTGGTGTCCAGGTAGGACCCCGGGTTGCGCAGGCTCACCACGCTCGCGCCAGGCGCGACCAGGTCGGGGTTGCGAATGCCGTCGCCGGTGCTCGACCAAGCCGGGACGACGTCGTCGCCGACCCCGTGCGTGCCCTTGCCGTCGACCCCACCCACGGCGATCACGTACGGGTCGTACGCCGGATTGGTCAGCTTCCCACTGTCGTGCCCACTGTTGCCGGCGGCGACGACGACGGCGATGCCGCTGTGCCAGGCCGTCTCCACCGCGTAGGTGAGCGGGTCGAGCTGGTAGTCCTGCACACCGTCGGTGCCGAAGGACAGGTTCAGCACCCGGATGTTCAGCCCGTCCTTGTTGCGGTGCTGCACTACCCAGTCGATGCCGGCGATCACCTGCGACACGTCGGTCATGCCCTGGGCATCGGCGACCTTCACGCTGACGATCCGCGCGTCCGGGGCCACACCCTTGAAGTTCGAGGTGTCCTGACTGGTCACCGGGCCAGCGGAGGCGTCGTCCCGGCCGGCGATGATGCCGGCCATGTGTGTGCCGTGACCGTAGCTGTCCAGATTGCTGACCGGGCTGGGCGAGCAACCCGTCTCATCGCAGACCTCGGCCTCGAAGGAGAGGTCCGGGCCGTGCACGACCTTGCCCGGCGCACGCAGTCCGTCGACCGGCACGACGCCGGAGTCGATGAGCGCCACGTCGACGCCCCTGCCGGTGTAACCGCGGTCCCACATGCCCGAGGCGCCGATGACCTCGTGGTTGATCGAGTACATGGAGCCGGAGAGACTGTTGACCGCCTCGGTCTCGGCGTCGTGCAGCTGGACGGCGGCGTCCTCGGTGACCGACCGGACTCCGGGCGCCGAACGGAGCAGGCCCAGCCGGTCGCCCGGCAGCGTCGCGCTGAAGCCGTTGATGATCCCCAGCGGCTCCTCGACGATGCCGCCCAGAGCGGTCACCGCACGCTCAGGAGCGTTCCCGGCTCCCGTGAACTCCTGGACGATCACAGACACCGGATCGGTGGAGGGCTCGGTCGACGCCTGCGCCGTGGCCGGGCCGGCCAGACCGGCGGCCACGGCCGCCGCGGCGGTGATCGTGATGACCCGCCGGGGGACGCGGGACGACCTACCCCGCGGTTCTCCAGACGGAAGCCCGGCCAGTGGCCGCCCCCTCGTCGTCGTGTTCCTGCGCATGACCTTTCCTCTCTGATTGTGGCTCTGGGAGAGAGGTCGGCACGAAACGGGATCGCCTGTAACGCCGGGCGGTCGGGAGTTGCGACGGTTCACCCGGGGGGAGGAGCCCTCAGCTACCGGTCGGGCACGGCCATCGGGAGGGCCACACGGCTCCGCGCCAGTTCGGAGGCGGCCGCGACGTGGCCCGGGGAGCCCTGCTCGGCGGACCAGTGCCGGGCCCCTCGTACCGGTGGACGAGGACCTCCGCACCAGCACCGCGGAAGCCGGACGACACCTCGTCGAGCTCACTCCGCGGTGAACCACGGATCACCCGGCGCGACGTACAGCTCCACCCGCCCCGTCCGGACGTCGGAGCCCGCCGGCCGCCGTGGAAGTGAGCCATCTGCCCGGACACCCGGGCCGGGGTCGGGGACGACCCTGACCCCGGGAACGGGGGAGCGATCCGGGCGTTCCCCCGTTCCCCGCGGCGCCCGGGGAGGACCACGCTCGTCCCCATGACCAGCACACCCCAGGTCCCCGCATCCACCCGTCCCGAACTGCGCCGCAGCGGCACCGATCGGATGCTCGGCGGCGTCTGCGGCGGCCTTGCGGAGTACAGCGGCATCGACGCCGTCCTCTGGCGGGTCGGCGCCGTCGGCCTCACGGTCACCGGTGGCGCCGGCGTCGTCGTCTACCTGCTGCTGCGGGTCCTCCTGCCCTCCGCGCCGCTGCCCGCCGACCGCAGTCCCAGCCCGCTGGACCAGCTCGTCGACCGGCTGCACGCCGCCCTCACCGGCACCCGCTCCGGCCCCCGTCCCTGAGGTGTCCGGTCCGTTGATCCGCAGGACGACGTCCCGATGGGTCACGATGACGCCCGAGCGCCCAGCACCTGACCAGCACGGGAGACCCGACGTGACCGTTCCGCCCGGACCGCAGCAGCCGCCCGCCCCGATGGTCGTGCCGGCCTTCTTCGTCCGGCAGCGGATCACGCTGATGGTGAACCGCTACGAGGTGATCGGGATGAACCCCGACGGGTCCGAGGGCCCGCTGCTCGCGTTCGCGGAGCAGAAGCGGATGAAGCTCAAGGAGGAGGTCGTCTTCTACGCCGACGCCACCAAGAGCCGCGCCGTCTTCCGCTTCAAGGCGCGGCAGCGGCTCGACGTCGCGGCCGAGCACGACGTCCTCGACGAGTACGGGACCCCGCGCGGGTACTTCCGCAAGCAGTTCGGCGCCAGCCTGCTGCGCTCGACGTGGGACCTGTCGACCCCGACGCTCAACGCCGTCGGCCGCGAGCGCCGGCAGTCGATCGCCATCCTGCGCCGGGTCTGGGACTTCATCCCCTACCTCGGCGACGTCTGGGTGCCGTTCGTCTTCCACTTCGACTTCGTCGACACCGCGACCGGCGCCCCGGTGATGACCAGCGAGCGGCAGAAGGCCGTCCGCGACCGCTACACCGTCACCGTGCCCGACCCGCGGCTGGACTTCCGCGTCGCGGCGTCCATGGCCGTCGCGCTCGACGCCCTGCAGAGCCGCTAGTCCAGCGCGCCCTCGGAGACGACCGGCTCGGCCACCCGGCGCGGCCCGCCGGGCCGGGGGACGCCTCGAGGGCGCGCGACACCTGCGCGGGTCACCCGTCGGCGGCATGGCGCTGAGCGTGGACGCCAGTGTGGGCATCGCCCTCGGCCCGCGGCACTCCCGGCACGCCGAGGAGCTGCTGCAGATGGCCGACCTGGCCATGTACGCGGCCAAGGCCGGCCGCAGCGGCCCGGTCGTGTACGACGAGGAGCGCCACGGGTCCGGCCGGCACCGCCTCGAGGCCGTGGCCCAGCTGCGGCGGGCCGTGGACGAGGCGAGCTGGTGCTGCACTACCAGCCCAAGCTGACCCTGGCGACCGGCCGGGTCGACGGCGTGGAGGCGCTCGTGCGCTGGCAGCACCCCGAACGCGGGCTGCTGTTCCCCGACGCCTTCGTCGAGCTGGCCGAGTCCGCCGGTCTCATGGCGGCTCTGACCCGCCGGGTGCTGGACACCGCGCTGGCCCAGCGGCGGGCGTGGTCCGACCGCGGCCGCGAGCTGGTCGTCGCGGTCAACGGCAGCCCCTCGAACCTGGTCGACGAGGGCTTCCCCGACGAGGTGGCCGGGATGCTGGCGCGGCACGGCGTCCCCGCGTCCGCGCTGGTCCTCGAGGTGACCGAGAGCCTGCTCATGGAGGACCGGGAGCGCGCCGTCCGGGTCCTCGCCGGGCTGCGCGAGGCCGGGTCGGCGTCTCCATCGACGACTACGGCACCGGCTGGTCCAGCCTCGCCTACCTCGCCACCCTGCCGGTGACCGAGCTCAAGCTCGACCGCACCTTCGTCGGCGCGATGACCGGCAGCGCCCGGTCGGCGTCGATCGTCATCTCGACCCTGCAGCTCGCGCACGCCCTAGGCCTGGTCTTCGTCGCCGATGGCGCCGAGGACCAGGCGACCGTCGACGCGCTGACCGCCCTCGGCTGCGACGTCGTCCAGGGGTACCACCTCAGCCGGGCGCTGCCGGCCGGGCAGCTGGAGCAGTGGCTGCAGGCCAGGACGGCGACCCCCGTCGGCTGACGCCCGTTGCCTGACCCTTCCAGTTCCCGCGCAGCGGGCCTGTTGCGGATCGACCCCGTTTCGCTAGGCTCGCTGCCGAGCGGGGCGGCCGGGAGCGGACCCGTCCGGCGCGGGCCGGGCCGACCTGCCGGGTGGGGCGTACCGATGCACTCCAGGACCGCACGCGCCACGTCGATCTGCGGTGCGCTCCTGGTCCTGGCCGGCTGCACCGCTCCCGAGGGCCCGGAGGCGGCTCCAGCACTGGCGGCCGGCTGTCCGGTCACGGAGCGGGCCGCCCCCGACCCAGAGCGGCCGGTCGTCGACCTCGACCTCCGGCTGGCGGACGACCTCCGGACCGTGACCGGCACCGAGACCGTGGCCCTCACCCCGGACCTGCCGGTGGCGGAGCTCTGGTTCCGGCTGGTCCCGAACGCGCCGCAGTCGGCCGGGCACCGGCTCGCCGTCGAGGCGGTGCGCGGGGACCTCGTGGCCGGCGGCGGGTACGTCGACGCCGGCGCCGCGTCCGGGACGCCCGGGAGCCTCTACCGCGTCGACCTGCGCGAGACCGTGCCGGCAGGGCAGACCGTCTCGGTCGAGTTGGACTTCCGGCTGCGGCTCACGGCCGGGGAGACGCCGGCCGGCTTCGACCGCCTGGGCGTGGACGACAGCGTGACCTGGTGGGGCAGCGGCGCGCCACTGCTCACCTGGGAGCCCGGGGTCGGCTGGGCGCAGGACCCGATGGTCGAGGTCAGCGGCGAGACCACCGCGGCGCCCGCGGCCGACACCACCATCCGCGTCTCGGTGCCCGGCGACCTCGTCGTCCTCACGTCGGGGGACCAGGGGCGGCCGCGGGAGACCGCTGACGGCCGCCGGGTCTGGGAGTCCCACGACCCCGTCGCCCGGGACGTGCTCGTCGCGGTGGGGGAGTTCGAGACCGCGACGGTCGAGGTCGGCAGCACGCGGGTCACCACCGGCGTGCTCCCCGGTGCCGACGCCTCTGCCGAGGAGCTGGCCGAGCGCACCGCCGAGGCGATCCGGGTCCTGGAGGGCCGCTTCGGCCCGTTCCCGTATCCGACCCTCACCGTGCCCCTGGTGTCCGACGACGGCGGCGGTGAGGAGTACGCGTCGTCGATCCTGCTCGGCAGCGACGATCCGGGCCTGGTCGTCCACGAGGTCGCGCACATGTGGTTCTACGGCATGGTGGGCAACTCCCAGTTCCGCGACCCCTGGCTCGACGAGGCCTTCGCCAGCTACGCCGAGTCGGTCGCCGACGGGCACACCCACGAGGACGACCTCGACCGGGGCGGTGCCGTCGGGGGTTCGATGGCCGACTTCGACGACCAGGACGAGTACGAGGACCTCGTGTACGGCAAGGGCGCCGCGGCGCTGGCGGCCGCGCGCGAGGCGGCCGGCGAGCAGGCCTTCGACGAGGCGGTGCGCTGCTACGTGGAGACCCAGGCCTGGACGATCGCCCGGCCCGAGGACCTCGCCCGGGCGCTGCAGGGGCTCGAGCCCGCGCTCGACGTCCTGGTCGAGGCCGGTGCCCTGGACCGGCGGGACGCCGAGGCCGCCGGCGAGTGACCGGCCCGGCCCCCAACGCGCCGGAGGGCGGGGACCCGGTGCTCGGATCCCCGCCCTCCGGCGGTCGGCCCCGGCCGGAGGCTCGCCCCGAGCGTGCGAGGGGTGAGGAGGCCGGGGTCCTTTCTCAGCTCTTCGGCCGGGCGCCGGCGCGCAGCGCGCCGAGCAGGTCGTGGTTGAGCCGGGAGATGTTCTCCATCGAGATGCCCTTGGGGCAGGCCGCCGAGCACTCGCCGATGTTGGTGCAGCCGCCGAAGCCCTCGCGGTCCTGCTGGGCGACCATGTTGACGACCCGGTCGTTGCGCTCGGGCTGGCCCTGCGGCACGAGGCCCAGGTGGCTGACCTTGGCTGCGGTGAACAGCATCGACGAGGCGTTCGGGCAGGCCGCCACGCAGGCGCCGCAGCCGATGCAGGTGGCCGCGTCGAAGGCCGCGTCGGAGTCCTTCTTGGGCACCAGGATCGAGTGGGCCTCCGGCGCGGTGCCGGTGGGGGCGCTGATGTAGCCGCCGGACTGGATGATCCGGTCCAGGGCGCTGCGGTCGACCGACAGGTCCTTGATCACCGGGAAGGCGCTGGCCCGCCACGGCTCGATGTCGATCGTGTCGCCGTCCTTGAACTTGCGCATGTGCAGCTGGCAGGTGGTCGTGGGGCCACCCGAGGTGCCGCGCCCGTGCGCCGTCCCGTTGATCATCAGGCCGCAGCTGCCGCAGATGCCCTCGCGGCAGTCGTGGTCGAAGACGACCGGGTCGTCGCCGGCGAGGATCAGCTTCTCGTTCAGGACGTCGAGCATCTCCAGGAAGGACATGTCCGGGGAGATGTCCTCGAGCTGGTAAGTCACCATGCGGCCCTTGTCGGCCGGGCCCCTCTGCCGCCAGATCCGCAGCGTCAGGGTCATGCCGTGAGGGGCCATGGCCGGGTCGGTCGCCGTGCCGGACGCGAAGCTCGCGCCCTCACGTGTCGCAGTCACTTGTAGCTCCGCTGGGCGAGGTGGACGTACTCGTACTCGAGGACTTCGTGGTGCAGGACGGGGGGAGCGCCCTCCGGCGTCCACTCCCACGCGGCGACGTAGGCGAAGTTCTCGTCGTCGCGCAGCGCCTCGCCCTCGGGGGTCTGGCTCTCGGCCCGAAAGTGCCCGCCGCAGCTCTCGGCGCGGTGGAGGGCGTCGACGCACATCAGCTCGGCGAGCTCGATGAAGTCGGCGACCCGGCCGGCGTGCTCCAGGGTCGGGTTGATCGTGTCCTGGTCGCCGGAGACCTTCAGGTTGGTCCAGAACTCCTGGCGGATCTCGGGGATCCGGTCCAGGGCCTTGCGCAGGCTCTCCTCCGAGCGCTCCATGCCGCACAGGTCCCACATCAGCCGGCCGAGCTCGCGGTGGAACGAGGCCGGGGTGCGGTTCCCGTTGATCGACAGCAGCTTCTGCACCCGGCCCTGCACCTCCTGCAGCGCCTCGGCGACGGCCGGGTGGCTGTCGTCGACCTTCTCGAACGGGCCGTCGGCCAGGTAGTCGTTCATCGTGTTCGGCAGCACGAAGTAGCCGTCGGCCAGGCCCTGCATCAGCGCGCTGGCGCCCAGGCGGTTCGCGCCGTGGTCGGAGAAGTTCGCCTCGCCGATCACGAACATGCCGGGGATCGTCGACTGCAGGTCGTAGTCGACCCACAGCCCGCCCATCGTGTAGTGGACCGCCGGGTAGATCCGCATCGGCGTCTCGTAGGGGTCCTCGCCCGTGATTTGGGCGTACATGTCGAAGAGGTTGCCGTACTTGGCCTCGATGGCCGGCCGGCCCAGACGCTGCATGGCGTCGCCGAAGTCCAGGTAGACGCCCAGACCGCCGGGGCCGACGCCGCGGCCCTCGTCGCAGACGTTCTTCGCCTGCCGCGAGGCGATGTCGCGGGGCACGAGGTTGCCGAACGCCGGGTAGATCCGCTCGAGGTAGTAGTCGCGCTCGTCCTCGGGGATCTCCCGCGGGTCGCGGGTGTCGCCGCGCTCCTTGGGCACCCACACGCGGCCGTCGTTGCGCAGCGACTCGCTCATCAGCGTGAGCTTGGACTGGTAGTCGCCCTTGACCGGGATGCAGGTCGGGTGGATCTGCGTGTAGCAGGGGTTGGCGAAGTACGCGCCCCGCTTGTGCGCCCGCCAGATCGCCGTGGCGTTGGAGCCCTTGGCGTTCGTGGACAGGTAGAAGACGTTGCTGTACCCGCCGGTGGCCAGGACGACGGCGTCGGCGAAGTGGGTGCTGACCTCGCCGGTGATGAGGTTGCGCGCCACGATGCCGCGGGCCCGGCCGTCGATGACGATCAGGTCGAGCATCTCGTGCCGCGCGAACTGCTCGACGGTGCCGGCCGCCATCTGCCGCTCCAGCGCCTGGTAGGCGCCGTAGAGCAGCTGCTGGCCCGTCTGGCCGCGGGCGTAGAAGGTGCGCGACACCTGCGCGCCACCGAAGGAGCGGTTGTCGAGCAGGCCGCCGTACTCGCGGGCGAAGGGCACGCCCTGGGCGACGCACTGGTCGATGATGTTGACGCTGACCTCGGCCAGGCGGTGGACGTTGTTCTCCCGCGAGCGGAAGTCGCCGCCCTTGACCGTGTCGTAGAACAGCCGGTGCACGCTGTCGCCGTCGTTGCGGTAGTTCTTCGCGGCGTTGATGCCGCCCTGCGCGGCGACGCTGTGCGCCCGGCGCGGGCTGTCGTGGAACCAGAAGTTCTTGACCTTGTAGCCGGCCTCGCCGAGCGTCGCGGCGGCCGAGCCGCCGGCCAGGCCGGTGCCGACGACGATGACGGTCAGCTTGCGGCGGTTGGCCGGGTTGACCAGCCGGGCGCGGAACCGGCGGGTGCTCCAGCGCTCGCCGATCGGCACGTCCATCGGCGCCTTGGTGTCGGCGATCGGATCACCGACGGTGAAGAGGTCGAGAGGCATCGCGTTGAGCTCCTTAGCCGACGAGCCCGAAGAGGACGCTGAACGGGACGAGCAGGAAGCCGCCGATCAGCACCACGGAGAAGACCAGGGCGAAGAGGTTGACCGTCTTCTCCCGGCGCTTGTTGCTCTGCCCGAGGGTCTGCGTGGCACTCCAGATGCCGTGCCGCAGGTGCATGCCGAGCAGGACCAGGGCGATCACGTAGACCGCCGTGATCAACGGGTTGGAGAACCCGGCGACCAGGCGGTCGTAGGGCGTGCTGGCCGGGCCCTCGGGGTTGGCCACGCCCATCGTGAGGTCGAGGATGTGGTAGACGATGAACAGGCCGACGATCACACCGCCCCACCGCATGGTCCGCGAGGCGTAGCTCTGGGCCACGGGCTTCTTGGTGACGTAGCCGTTGGGCCGCGCCCGCTTGGCCTGCCGCCACAGCGAGACGGCCGCCCAGAAGTGCGCGATCACCGCGGCCAGCAGCACGATGCGGATGATCGTGAGGGTCGTCTGCGCGGGGACGGCCGGCTCGCCGATCGTGCGGATCCACTCGGAGTAGCCGTTGAACGACTCGCGGCCCGCGAAGACCTTGAGGTTCCCGATCATGTGCGCGATCAGGTACAGCACCATGATGATGCCGCTGACCGCCATCACGACCTTCTTGAAGACCGAGCTCGTCTTCGCGGCCTTGGGCGTTCTGCGCTGGCCAGGTTGTGTCACCGTCACCACAGCCACCGAAGGTAGGCCTCCACCAGGTTTGCGACCAAGTGAACACGGGGTGACTCAGCTCTCGTAAGGGCGCCCTTACCGGCGCCGACGGGTTATCGTGCCCGGCCGCGTGGGCAGCGTGACATCGGCCGTGGGTTAGGCGGGTGCCCCCGCAGGGGAGGGACACGACATGGCTGGACCCACGCGAGGATTCCTCGGCCGCCGCCGCGAGCGCGACCCGCGGTTGCCGCCCGGACAGTACGACGTCGGCCGCGACTGGCCGGTGCTGACCGCCGAGCCGACGCCGCGCATCTCGCCCGAGACCTGGAGCATCACCGTCGACGGCCGGGTGGAGAACCCGACGACGTGGAGCTGGGACGAGGCCCACCGGCTGCCGCGCTCGGAGTACCGCGGCGACATCCACTGCGTCACCACGTGGTCGAAGTTCGACACCTGGTTCGCCGGCGTCAGCGTCGACACTCTGCTGGAGGCGGCCCGCCCGACCGCCGACGCGCACTTCGTCGTCGCGACGTCGAAGACCGGTTACACCACCAACCTCCCGCTCGAGGACGTCACCGGGGGGAAGGCGTGGGTGGTGTGGGAGTACGACGGCGGCCCGCTGCCCGTCGAGCACGGCGGCCCGGTGCGGCTGCTCGTCCCGCACCTGTACTTCTGGAAGAGCGCCAAGTGGGTCACCCGGCTGACGCTGCTCCAGCGCGACCAGCCCGGGTTCTGGGAGCAGAACGGCTACCACGACCGCGGCGACCCCTGGCGCGAGCAGCGCTACCAGGGTGACTGAGCTGCCGCACCGTCCGCAGGCGCCCAGCGGCGGCTGGCGGACGGCGACCGTGACCGACGTGCGGCACCCCATCGAGGACGCCGTCCAGCTGCGGCTCGACGTCCCCGACCGGATCGAGCACCTGGCCGGCCAGCACTACGTCGTCCGGTTGACCGCCGAGGACGGTTACCGCGCCCAGCGGTCCTACTCGGCGGCCTCCGCGCCGGACGACCCGCAGGTGGAGCTGTTCGTCGAGCGCCTGTTCGAGGGAGAGGTCTCCACGTTCCTCGCCGACGTCGTCGAGCCCGGGGACCAGCTGGAGGTGCGGGGCCCGATCGGGGGCTGGTTCGTCTGGGACGGCGAGCGGCCGGCGCTGCTGGTGGGCGGCGGCACCGGCGTCGTCCCGCTGGTCGCCATGCTGCGCACCGCGCGCCGGCTCGGCCGCACCGACCTGCTGCGGATCGCGGTCTCCGCCCGCACGCTGGCCGAGCTGCCCTACGCCGACGAGCTGCTCGAGGCCGGCGCGCTCGTCGTCACCACCCGGGAGCCGCACGGCGTGCGCGCGGCCGGCCGGCTGACCGCCGCCGACCTGGTGCCGCTGTGGGAGCCGGGTCGGACGGCCTACGTGTGCGGGTCGGCCGGGTTCGCCGAGGTGGCCAGCCAGTTGCTCGTCGACCTCGGCGTCCCCGCCGCCGACATCCGCGTGGAGCGCTTCGGCCCCAGCGGGTGACCGCCGGGCCCCCTCGGCCGAGCGCCGGGCGGCCCGACCGGGAGGATGGGGGCGTGCCCACCGAGGTCTGTCCGGTCGACGCCGTCGACGACGAGCTCCGGGCGCAGCTGCTCACCTGCTGGACCGACGTGAGCAACGCCGGCGGGTCGGTCGGCTTCGTCCCCCCGGTGACCGAGGAGTCGGTCGCGCCCCACCTCGACGCGGTGGTCGAGCGGGTGCACCGCGGGCACGGGCTGCTCGCCGTGCTGCGGGTGGACGGCGAGGTCGCCGGGTTCGCCGTCCTGTCGCTGTCGATGAGCCCGCTGCGGCGGCACTGGGCGACCGTGCTGCGGGTGCAGGTGCGCCCGGAACGGCAGGGGCGGGGTCTGGGGCGGGTCCTGATGGCCGGCGTCCACGACATCGCCCGCGCGCGCGGCCTGGAGTTCCTGCACCTCACCGTGCGCGGCGGTACCGGTCTCGAGGCCTTCTACGCGGGCTTCGGCTACCGCGAGTTCGGCCGGATGCCCGGGGCGATCCGGGTGGCGCCCGGCGACGACCGCGACGAGCTGCACCTGACCTGCCGGCTCTGAGTCGGCACCCGCCGGCTGTCGTCAGGCGAGCGGGTCGCGGCCGCCCAGCGTCCCCTCCGTCGAGAGCAGCGCGAGCCGGGCGAACAGCTCCTCGGCGTACCAGCCCTCCTGCGCGGTGCGCGTGACGACGGCGGCGTGCGGGGCGCGGTCGTAGGCGAAGGAGTTCAGCGCCGACGCGGAGTCCCAGACGCTGAAGGTGCCCTGCAGGCCGAGCGGGGCCTCGCCGATGCCCAGGGCCAGGCGCAGCCCCGGGCTCTCGTGCAGGTCGGCCGAGACCGGCGGGACGGCGCGCCAGAACGTCGCCGCCTTGCGCGGGGTCAGCCGGGCGCGGGTGACCGCGGCGACCGGGCCGTCCCAGCGCTGCGGCCAGGGCTTGCCGAAGGGCTCCTGCCGCGACCACCGGCCGCGGGCGGCGAGCGGCCGCATCCGGGCGTTCCACTGCTCGTCGGCGATCCGCTGCCACCGGGCGACGACGTCCCCGGACTCGAAGGCGGCGGCCGCGCGTTCGTCATCCCACACCGCCAGCAGGGCCCAGCGGCGGGGGTCGGCGTCGCGCACGGTGAAGCTCCGGCCGCTGCCGGTGCCCAGCAGCTTGGCGAACCGCAGCCCGGGGGCGCGGCGCAGCCGACGCCGGTCGGTCGCCATCCGCAGCAGCGCGGCGGGCACCGCCCGGCCGGGCACGCCCCACACGTGCAGGGTCGCCAGCCGTCGTGTGGTCACGGGTCCGATCCTCCCCGTCGTGGGCGCGCCGCGCCGCGGCGGGCCCGTCGTCGCGGTGGCGTCCCGTTCGCCGAGCCGGCGCACCGCCTGACGCCGTCTCGTCCGCTGCCCACAGTGCGGGGCAGGGGAGCCACGGAGGACGACATCTCCTCCCGGGACCTCAGGCCCTGCCCACACCTGTGGGCAGGGCCTGAGGTCCCGGGAGGGGAACCGGGGTGGCTGGGCTCGGCCCTCGTGGTCGTCCGGGCTCGACGGCCGCCTCGAGCGCCAGCAGCCGCTCGCGCACTCCCGGCGGGTAGGCGGCCGCCACCTCGGCCGGCCCCGAGACGTCGCCGAGGAGGTCGATCAGGCCCCCGGGCGCGGCCCACGGCTCCAGGGCGGCCAACACCCCGCGGCCGCGCCGGGCTGAGCCGGCGCCACGTGTGCGCCCGCGGGGAGGCCGGGTAACTCCCGTCCGGTCGCGCCGCCTCGAGGGACCGGGGAGCCGGCGGGCCGCCCGAGAGGAGGCTGCCGTGGCGCAGTCCGCACGCGAGGAGCTGGGCGAGACCGACGCCCCCGTCGAGGACGAGGTGGCGCAGGCCTTCGACCGGATCGTCGACGAGGGGGCGCAGCGGCTGCACCGCAGCTGGCGGGAGGTGCTCACCACCGGCCTGGCGGGCGGCCTCGAGGTCGCCACCGGCGTGGTCGCCATGCTCGCCGTGTACGCCGCGACCGGCAGCCACCTGCTGGCCGGGTTGGCGTTCAGCATCGGCTTCGTCGCCCTGATGCTGGCCAAGAGCGAGCTGTTCACCGAGGGCTTCCTCGTGCCGGTGACCGCCGTGGTCGCCGGCCGGGCGAGCGCCGGGCAGCTGGCCAAGCTGTGGGCCGGGACGCTGGCCGCCAACCTGGTCGGGGGCTGGCTGGTGATGTGGCTGGTCGTGCACGGCCTGCCCGAGCTCGGCGCGACCGCGGTGGAGTCGGGCCGGACCTTCGTCGAGGCGCCGCTGGACCTGCAGGCGGTCTCCCTGGCGTTGCTGGCCGGCGCGTTCATCACCCTCATGACCCGTATGCAGCACGGCGCCGACTCCGAGGCGGGCAAGCTCGCCGCGGCGGTGGCCGGGGCGTTCTTGCTCGCCGGCCTGGTGCTCTTCCACTCGATCCTGGACTCGCTGATCATCTTCGGGGCGATCCACCACGGCGCCCCGTACGGCTACGGCGACTGGCTGGCCTGGTTCTGGTACACGACGCTGCTCAACGTCGTCGGCGGGCTGGTCGTCGTGACGTTCCTGCGGCTGGTTCGCAGCAAGGAGCTCATCGAGCGCGAGCGGGCCGCCGCCGGCGCCTGACGACGTCGTCCGCGTCGAGCCTCCGCGCGCGGCGGGAGCGCTCGCCATGCTGTCGCCCGTGATCGGGATCGACGGCCTCGGGAGCTCTCGCCTCCAAGCCCCGAGGACGGAGCCGAGGCGCGTGCGCATCCGGCCCGCAGGCGGCGTCGCTGGCTGGCTGCCCGCGGCGGGGAGCTCGTGCGATCCGCCCTGGGCCCCCACGTCGCCACGGACGCGAACCCGCGCCGCCTCCACCGACGGCACCCGCGAGGAGGGACCTCCATGAGATCGCTGCAGCGCACCCCGGCCGGACGTGCCCGGCCGCTCGCGTTCCTCTCGGCGGTGCTCGTCGGTCTCCTCGCCGGGGGGATGCTCCTGATCGAGGTGGTGCTCCTGCCGTTCTGGCGCAGCGTCCCGCCGGAGGAGTTCCGCCGCTGGTTCACGGCGAACGCGCCCCGCATCCGCGCGCTCATGGTGCCGCTGGGGGCCGGGGCCGTGACGGTCAGCGTCGCCTCGGCGGTCTCGGAGGCGTCCGTCTCCCGCCGTCCCGGCCCGGCCTCGCTCACGGCCGCCGCTGCGACCGTGGGCGTCGTGGCCGTGACCGTCACGGTGAACGAGCCGGCCAACGCCCGGTTCACCGGTGGGGCGCTGACCGATGCCGAGACCAAGGACCTGTTGGGCACCTGGGCGCGCTGGCACCACCTCCGCGTCGCCCTCGGGATCGTCGCCACCGTGGCCGCGGCGTCGGCCCGCGGCGGGCGTCCTCAGCCGCGGGCGGCCCGGCGGATGGTGGTCAGGTAGCGCGCGGTGGCCAGCCGCTGGACCAGCGTGCTGACCGGCCCGCCGAGTCGGGCCAGCGGCGAGGCCAGCCGGGCGAACACCCGCAGCGTGAAGACGACGTCCCCGCCGGGCTCGAGCCGGACGAGGAACGCCTCCTCGCCGCTCTCCGGGTGGCCGGGCAGCGTGCCGTAGGCGAAGCCGCGCTCGTCGCCGGTCGTCCGCGCCCACACCACGCGGCAGGGGATGTCGTAGCCCGGTCGCGGCAGCCCCGCCGTCAGGACGACGACGGTGCCCGGCTCGCCCGCCGGCCCGGTGGCCCGCACCCGCAGTCCGACGCTGCGCTGCATCCGCCAGTCGAGCACCGCGGCCGCGGCCCGCTCGAAGGCCGCCGTCCCCGAGCCGACGACGACCGAGCGCTCGACGGTGTCGTAGCCGGCCGGCAGCGCCGGGTCGCGCGTCGCGCCCACCTCCGGGTAGGTGAACGGGACGTCGGCGAGGTCGGCGGGGTCGAGGACGCGCAGGAGGCCCATCGCCCCAGTGTCCTGGCCGCCGGTCCGCCGGGCGTCCCCGCCGGTAGGGTCGCGGCCACTGTGCTGCCCGCCGTCACCGCCACCCGCTACGTCACCCCGCTGCGCGAGGGCGGCTCGCTCCCGGGCCTCATGGAGGCCGACGACCTGGGCACCTACGTCGTGAAGTGGCGGGCCGCCGGGCAGGGCGTGCGGGTGCTGGTCGCCGAGGTGGTCTGCGGCGAGCTGGCCCGGGCGCTGTCGCTGCCGGTGCCGGCGCTGGTGACCGTCGACGTGGCGCCCGCGCTCGCGGTGGGGGAGCCCGATGTCGAGGTGCAGGAGCTGCTGCAGCGCTCGGCGGGGGTCAACCTCGGGCTGGACTACCTGCCCGGCGCGCTGGACTTCGAGGCCGGTGTCGCCGAGGTCGACGCCGAGCTGGCCGGCCGGGTGCTGTGGTTCGACGCGCTCGTCGGCAACGTCGACCGTTCCTGGCGCAACCCCAACATGCTGTTCTGGCACGGCCGGCTGCAGCTCATCGACCACGGGGCCGCGCTGACGTTCCACCACAACTGGCCCGGCGCGGCCGCCGCGGTGTCCCGCCCCTACGACGCCGCGCAGCACGCGCTCGTCGAGTGCACCCCCGACGTCCGCGCCGCCGACGCCGCGCTCCGCCCGCGGGTCACCCGGCCGCTGCTCGAGCAGGTGCTCGGCCAGGTGCCCGACGACTGGCTGGAGGAAGAAGGACCCCGGCCTCCCCACCCCTCGCAGGCTCGGGGCGGTGCCCTGGCCGGGGCCACCCACCGGCCACCTGCCCCCGACGAGGTGCGCGCCCGCTACGTCGACCAGCTGCTCGCCCGGCTGGCCGCCCGCGACGCCTGGCTGCCGCCGCTGCTGGCCACCGCGGCCGCGGGCGGGTCGCGCCGCCGGGCCCCGCGGGGGGAGAACCGGCCGTCGTGGCTGGGCCCGCCCCCGCCGGAGGGGATGAGTCAGCGGTGAGCCGGGAGACCTTCGAGTACGCCGTCCTGCGGGTGGTGCCGCGGGTGGAGCGCGGGGAGTCGCTGAACGCCGGCGTCCTCGTGTACTGCCGGCAGCGGGACTACCTCGGCTCCCGGGTGCATCTGGACACCGACCGGCTGCGCGCCCTGGACCCCACCGCCGACCCCGAGGCGATCCGCCGCGCGCTGCAGGCCGCCGCGGACGTCTGCGCCGCCGACCCGGCCTCCGGCGCCGCCGGGCGGGAGGCGCTGGGCTCGCGGTTCCGCTGGCTGACCGCGCCGCGCAGCACCGTCGTCCAGGCCGGGCCGGTGCACACCGGGCTGACCGAGGACCCGGACGCCGAGGCCGACCGGCTGCTGGCGCTGCTGGTGCTGCCCGTCTCGGGGTGAGGTCACCTACCCCGATCAGGTGAACGGCAGGTGGCCGGCGGCTTCACGGCCACGTCCCCCGCCGGCCACCCCCGTGTCGATCCAGGTGCCTAGCGTCCGGGGCCGCCCGACCGTCGCCCGAACCGAGGGACCTGATGCTGGACACCCCGAACTCCCCCCGGCGTGCGCTGCTGCCCTTCCTGGACAGCAAGCGCCACGGCAGCCGCAGCCACGTGACCTGCTTCTACAAGTGCGGCAACGCCTGCGACTCCGCCATCCCCAACCCGACCGACCACCCCACCTTCGCCGACGTCGTCCAGACCGCGTTCAGCCGCCGCAGCATGCTCAAGGCCGCCGGCGTGGGCGCGCTGGTCGTCGTCGCCGGGCCGGTCGGCGCGGCCGCCGCAGACGACCGGACGCGCCCGGGCCGGCCCGGGGGGAGCAGCACCGGCGGGGCGCTGACCTTCACCCCCGTGGAGCAGAACCTCGAGGACGAGCTCGTCACCGCCGCGGGCTACCGGTACTCGGTCGTGATGCGCTGGGGCGACCCGGTCGAGCGCGGGGCCCGCGACTTCGACATCGACCGGCAGACCCCGGAGGCCCAGGCCGCGCAGTTCGGCTACAACTGCGACTACATCGGCTTCCTGCCGCTGGACGGCGACCGGCGGGCCCTCATGGTGGTGAACCACGAGTACACCAACGAGGAGCTGATGTTCCCCGGCTTCACCAGCCTCGAGGCCCTCACGCCGGACCAGAAGCGGATCGCCATGAACGCCCACGGCATCTCCGTGGTGGAGGTGCAGCGCAAGGGCAACGGCGGCGAGTGGCGCCCGGTGCGCAACGGCGAGCGCAACCGCCGGATCACCGCGTCGACCCCGATGGAGTTCACCGGCCCGGCGGCCGGCTCGGAGTACCTGCGGACGACGGGGGACCCCTCCGGGCGCCGCGTGCTCGGCACGCTGAACAACTGCGCCGGCGGCATGACCCCGTGGGGCACCACGCTGCACGGCGAGGAGAACTTCAACCAGTACTTCGGCGCCACGGGGCCGGTGGTGGACACGGAGGGGCGCTACAAGCGCTACGGCATCGGCACGACCGCGCCGGCCAGCCGCCGCTGGGAGACCGTCGACGAGCGCTTCGACCTGGCGCGGGAGCCCAACGAGGCCAACCGGTTCGGCTGGGTCGTGGAGGTCGACCCGTACGACCCGCACTCGACGCCGAAGAAGCGCACCGCGCTGGGCCGCTTCAAGCACGAGGGCGCGAACGTGCGGATCGCCGAGGACGGCCGGGTCGTCGCCTACTCCGGCGACGATGAGCGGTTCGACTACATCTACAAGTTCGTCTCGCGGGAGAGGTACCGGGCGGGCACTGACGAGGCCGCGCGGGCGCACAACCTGACCCTGCTCGAGGACGGCGACCTCTACGTCGCCCGCTTCACCGGCGACTCGCCGGCCGCCGAGGTCGACGGCACCGGCACGCTGCCCTCCGACGGGGAGTTCGACGGCACCGGCCGCTGGATCCCGCTGGTGCAGGACGGGCGGTCGAAGGTCCCCGGCCGCGACGTCGCCTGGGTGCTCACCTTCACCCGACTGGCCGCCGACGAGGTCGGCCGGGCCGACGCCTCGCTGGCGCCCACCCGGATGGACCGCCCCGAGGACATCCAGGTCAACCCGGTCAACGGCCGGGTCTACGCCGCGCTGACCAACAACTCCAACCGGACGACGGCCGACGAGGCGAACCCGCTGACGGCGTCCTGGGCGTTCAACCCGGACACCAGCACCTACGAGCGGCGCTCGGGCAACCGCAACGGCCACGTGATCGAGTGGGAGGAGACCGACGGCATCGCCGGGCAGCGGTTCGCCTGGCGGGTCTTCCTCGTCTGCGGCGACCCGCAGAAGCCCGAGACCTACTTCGCCGGCTTCGACAAGTCGAAGGTCAGCGCGATCTCCTGCCCGGACAACCTGGAGTTCGACCCGGCCGGCAACCTGTGGATCTCCACCGACGGGACGGTGCTCTCCCGCGTCAACCAGCAGTCGGGCACCGCCGCGGGGACGAACGACGGGCTGTTCGCCGTCCCCACCGCGGGCCCTGAGCTTGTCGTTTAACCCCTCGGCCACTGGGATGACAGAGCTGTGATTCTGGGGCTGGCATGGGGGCGGCCACCGCTGGATCCTTCGGAGTTGCGAAGCC
>NZ_NVPT01000006.1 GCF_002802985.1 Geodermatophilus chilensis
TAGGTGAGCAGGAGGACAGATAGTTGATGTGGTGAGGCGTCGGGCTGGAGATACGGTGAGCGGCTGAAGATACGCGGGAGGGGTGGTGGGCGGCGTCAGGTGTGTATGAGCGTCAGCGCTCAGGAGGGCCCACGTCGTCCGCGCCAGTCCAAGGGACCGCGCCGGCCACCGACCACCCAGGTGGAGAAGGCGCCGTCAGTGGTGTGCCGCGGAAGACGGCTGCGGTCCGCTGACCGGAGAGGAGGACGTGGTCCTCCCCGAGTGCGCTTCCAGCAGCCGGGGGCTTTCCTCAGTGCACACCCCACGGCGCTGCACAGAGAGCCTCGCGGGGGCGCCGTACAGGCTGATGCGAGGCACCGTGGTGTCGCACTCACGGTCAGCAGGACCTCGCGGCCAGCCCTACAGTCACAACAGCCGTACGGTCGTCCGGATGTGACGACTCCGTGAGGCCACTCCCGGTCACCGCGCACATGTGCTCCCAGGTGCAGGAGGCTCGCCATGATCGCCGTCTTGTCCCTGTTCATCGTCGTCATGGCGGGCGTCGCAGGGCTCTACGCCGCTTCGTTCGCGATGCGCACGACGAAGCAGCAGGCCGCCGTCCTGCCGTTCGAGTCCGGACTGCCACCGCTGCAGCACGCCGTCTCGCGCTATCACGTGCGTTGGTACGCGGTGACGATCCTCTTCCTCGCCTTCGACATGGAGATGATCTTCATGTACCCGTGGGCCGTCGTCGTCGCGGAGATGGGCGCGCAAGCCGTCATCGAGATGTTCGGCTTCCTCGCGGTCCTGCTCGTCGGCGTGACCTACGTCTGGCGTGAGGGCGCGCTGCGATGGACCTGATCGGCCGACTGCGGAGCTGGGCGTTGGCCCGGCCGCGGGTTCTGCTCGTCGACGCTCCGGGCACGACAGGACTCCGCTGGTCCCTCGAAGCCGAACTGGACCGTCGCGGGTGGACTCACGCCGTGTCCCCGGCGCAAGCCGACCTCGTCGTGATCCTGGGCGAGCCGGGACCGCAACTCGCGCATGCCGTCGACGTGGTGTGGAGCCAGGTTCCGGCGCCCCGGCATCGGATGTACGTGCGCGACGGCGTCGATGTCGCCGTCGCCCTCGACCGGGGCGTGCAGGACCTGCTCGGGAGGGCAGGGTCGTCAGCGCGCGAGGTCGGGCGGCCGCCTCCGGCTTCGTTCCTGGGCAGTGACGACGGTGGTCACGAGGGCATGGACCACGGTGGTGGTCACGAGGGGCACCACATGCACCACGGCGGTGAAGTCGCCGGGCTGCCGATGGCGATGACGGGGCCCGACCGGGACGGACTCGAGCTCGACGTCCTCAAGGTCTCCCTGGGGCCCGTCCATCCCGGTTGGCCGACCGGCCTCGTCCTCCGCGCCGAGCTGCAGGGCGACGTCCTCGCCGGCGCCGACCTCTCGTGGATCGACGCGGAGTCCGTGTCCGAGGTGGGGCCGTCCCTCGACGCTCGACAGTCCGCGCTCGACCATCTCGCCCGCTTCCTCGTCGTGGCCGGCTGGCCCACGGCCGCCCGGGACGCCCGCAGGGCCCGGGACGGGCTCCGCTCCGAGGAGCATGCTCGGCGGACGGCCGCCCAACGGCTCGCCGAGGAGGTGACCGGCAAGGTCCTCGGCTCTCGCACGCTGGCCTGGGCGATCGCCGGCGCGGGCCGTTCGCAGCGTGACCGAGGCACATCCTCCGCCCACCCGGTGCTGGGCCGCCTGCGCCACTGGTGCGACCTGGCGGTCGGTCGGGACTCCGCCAACCCGCCCACACCCTCGCTGCAGGATCTCGCTGCCTCGCTCGAGGGCACCGAGATCGGGACGGCGCGGCTGATCGTTGCCAGCCTCGGCCTCGACCCCGTCACCTCACAGCGGGTCCCGGAGTCGGCCGGTGCGTGAGACGGCGACGGCGACGCTGCCCGAGGCCTGGGGCGTGCTGCCGGCCGTCCTGGCCGTCGCCCTCGTCGGCGTCGGTCTGGGCCTGGTGGTGGCCTCGGTCGACCGCGCCGTCCTCGCCGGCCGGACCCGCGGGGCGGTCCTCGAGCCGCTGCGGGAGGGGGCTCGCCTCCTGCTGGAGCAGCGGCGGACGACCCTGGCGCCGGACAGGCTCCTGTGGCGGCTCGGCTGCGTGGCGGTGCCGGTGCTGGCGCTGCTGTCCCTCGCCGTCGTCCCGGTGGGCGGCCGCACGCTCTGGTCCACCAGCGCGGACCTCGTGTGGTTCAACGCGATGGAAGCGCTGCTGTGGGCCGCGATCTGGCTGGTGGGTTGGGGACCCAACGCCTTCCACGCGCTGGCCGGCGGCTACCGGTTCCTGGCCCAGGGGCTCGCCTACGAGCTGCCGCTGATGTTCGCCCTGGTCACCGTTGGCGTGGCCGCCGGCTCCCTGCGCACCACCGACGTGCTCGCCGCCCAGGACGGCCTGTGGTTCGTGGTGACCATGCCGGTGGCCTTCGCGGTCTTCGTCGCCAGCGCGGCCGCCTTCGCGTTCTGGGGGCCCTTCGCCGCCCCGACCTCGGCGGACATCGCCGGCGGAGTGACCTCCGAGCTGTCGGGGGTGGACAGGCTGCTGGTCGAGGCCGGGCGGGGCGTCTTCCTCGGCGCCACCGCGGCGATGGCCGCGGCCCTCTTCCTCGGCGGGGACTCCGGACCCTGGCTGCCCGGGCCGCTGTGGCAGCTGCTCAAGACGCTGGCTGTGGTGACGGCGCTGGTGTGGGTCGGCCGGAGGCTGCCCGTGCTGCGCCCCGACCGGACCGTGGAGGTCGGCTGGATGGTCCTGGTGCCGTTGACGCTGGTGCAGGCGCTGGTCGTCGCCGTGCTCGTCCTGAGCGGGTTCTACGCGTGAGGAGGGCCGGATGCTGACCGATCTCTCGGGCTGGGTGATCGCCACGGTCGCCGTGCTGGGCCTGCTGTCAGTGGCGTCGGGGGTCGCGGTCTTCGTCGTGGACTCGATGGCTCGGGCGACGTTCGCGTTGCTCGGGTCGTTCCTGGCCGTCGCCGGTGTCCTGCTGGCGTTCGACCTGGTGTACCTGGCCGTGGTGACGGCGCTGATGATGACGATCGAGATGGCGATCATGGCCGTCTTCATGGTCATGTTCATGATGAACCCGGCCGGGCTCATGCCGATGACGATGGTGCACAACCCGAAGGGCTCGGCCGTGGTCGGTGCGGGGGCGTTCGTCGTCCTGACCGTGGGGATCTGGACGATCGACTGGCCGGCCCGCCGCGGGCAGCTGCCCACGGACAGCACCCGTCAGCTCGGCGAGGCAGTCATGGGCAGTCACATGCTGGTCATGCTGATCGTCGGCATCGGGCTGTTCGCCACGATCCTGGCCGGGACCGTGCTGGCGACCGCGCGCGGTCGCTACGACCGGTTCGGCGCAGACCTCGCCGCACGGCGACCCGACGACCCGGTCCCCGGGGGGCTGCCCCGATGACCGCGGAGCTGGTCCTGCAGATCGTGCTGACCGTCGCCGCCGGCCTGATCGGCGTCGGCCTGTTCGGCGCGCTGTCCCAGCAGTCGATCGTCATGGTGATGATGGGCCTGGAGCTCGTCCTCAACGGGGTGCTGCTGGCCGGGGGAGCGGCCTGGTTCTCCCTGGCTCCGGAGCTGCCCGACGCGCAGATGTTGGCCGTCGTCGCGCTGGTGGTCATGGCCGTGGAGATGGCGATGGGCTTCGCGGTGACCATCGCCATCTACCGGGCCCGCCAGGTGGACATGGTCGACATGGCCACGGACCTGAACGGATGAGCGCCGCTCTCGCCGCGCTCGTGCTGGTACCCGCGGTCAGCGGGGTGGGGCTGCTGCTCTCCGGACGCCGAGCCGACCGCGTCGCCGGACTCCTCGCAGTCGCCGTCACCGCGGTCGCCCTGCTGCTCGCCGCCACCGTGGCGATCGCGCGACCGCGGCTGTCGCTGCCCTTCCTCGGCGTCGTCGAGGGCGGTGACCTCCGGCTGGCGGTCGACGGGTTGTCGGCCGTCCTGGTGCTGCTCGTCGCGGGGATCGCGCTGCTGGTCACCGGCTTCGCGGTCGCCGACCTCCCGGACGACGCCGCACGCGGTCGGTTCTTCGGATACCTGCTGCTGTTCGTCGCGGCCATGCTCGCCACCGTCACCGCGGCCACGGTTCCCGCGTTGCTGCTTGCCTGGGAGGTCATGGGCGCGACCTCCTACGCGCTCATCGGCTTCCGGTGGGAGGAGCGCGGGAAGCTGGCGGCCGGCACGCGGGCGTTCGTCACCACCCGAGCCGGCGACCTCGGGTTGTACGTGGCGGCGGGGGCCGCGCTGGCGGCCACCGGCAGCCTCGTGCTCGCCGACCTGGACACGGCCGAGGGGGGCTGGGCGGACCTCGCCGCCGCCGGCGTGCTCGTCGCCGCGCTCGGCAAGTCGGCACAGCTCCCGTTCTCGGCCTGGCTCTCGGCGGCCATGCAGGGCCCCAGCCCGGTCAGTGCCCTGCTGCACTCGGCGACGATGGTCGCCGCCGGCGGGTACCTGTTGCTCCGGGTGCAGCCGCTGCTGGCGACGACCGGCTGGGCAGCGACCGCGGCCGCGTGGGCCGGGGCGCTCACGGCGCTGGTCCTGGGGGCGGTCGCCGTCGCGCAGTCCGACCTCAAGCAGCTGCTGGCCGCGAGCACCGCTGCGCAGATCGGCTTCGTCGTGCTGGCCGCGGGGGTCGGGGCCACCGCCGGAGGGACCGCGCAGCTGGTGGCCCACGCCGCGGTGAAGGCCGGGCTGTTCGTCGCGGCCGGCGCGTGGCTGACCGCCCTGGGCACGAAGCAGTTGGCCGGGCTGCGCGGCGCCGCCCGTCGGTACCCGGGGGTCGGGGCCGCGGCGACCGTCGCCGCCCTCGCCCTGGCCGGTGTGCCACCGCTGTCGCTGTGGGCGACGAAGGACGAGGTGCTCGCGGGCGTGCAGGGGACGGCGCTGACCGTGGTGGGGCTCGCAGCCGCGGTGATCTCGGCGGTCTACGCCGGGCGGATCCTCGCCGTCGTCCTGGCCCGGCCCACGGAGGAGGAGGCCCTCGACGAGGAGGAGCCGGGAACCCGCCGGGTGCCGGTGCTCACCCGGACGGCGGCCGGCGTCCTCGCGGTGTTCGCCGCGGGGCTCGGTGTCTTCGCCCTGCCCGCCGTGGCGGATCCCTTGGAGGACCTGCTGGGCGCGCAGGGGGAGCCGTCCCCAGGTCTCGGAGATCTGCTGCTCTCCGGAGGGCTCGCCGTGGCGGCGCTGGCGCTGACCGTCGCCGTGAGCCGGGCCCGGCCGGCCTTCGTCCGGGCCGTCGAGCGGAGCCCGCTGTCCTCCTGGGCCGGGCTCGGACACCTGCTGTCACCCCGGCCTGCCCTCGCCGTGGCCCGACTGCTGGCCGCCGTGGACGACCGCGGGATCGACCGGGCGGTCACCGCTGTGGCCTCCGGGACCCGGCGGGCCGCGGCGGTCTCGGCCCGTACCGACGCCGGCCTGGTGGACGGCGCCGTCCGGGGGATCGCGCGAGCCGTCCGCCGGGCCGGTGCCGCGGCCCGCCGACCGCAGACGGGGCTGCTGCACCAGTACTACGCCCAGGCCGCCGCCGGCCTCGGCGTCCTGCTCGTCCTGCTGCTCGTGGTGCGCCAGTGACCGAGCGTGCGAGGTCCTGCAGGGATACGGCACCGTCGGACTCGACTCCGACGAGCGTCAGCGAGGAGGGGACGAGACCGTGCTGCTGACCGTCGTGGTCTTCCTGCCGCTCCTGGCGGCGGGTGTGCTGGTGGCCGCCCCGGGGCTGGCCGGGCGGGCGGCGATCGGGCTCTGGGTCGCCGCCTCGGCCGTGGACCTCCTGCTGGTCGGCTGGATGTGGTGGCGCTTCGAGCCCGGGACGGGCGCCTCCGGCGTCGTGGACGGCCTCGCCTACGAGGTCGACCTGCAGTGGATCCCCACCGTGGACGCCGGCTACCACATCGGCGTCGACGGCCTGTCCCTGCCGCTGCTGGCCCTCACCGGCGTGCTGTTCCTCGCCTGCGCCGTCTACTCGCTGCGCGAACCCGACCGGCCGCGCACCTACGCGGCGCTGTTCCTCTTCCTGCAGAGCGCGTGCCTGGGCACGTTCGCGTCGCTGGACCTCATCCTGTTCTTCGTCTTCTTCGACCTGACGATCGTCGGGATGTACTTCGTCATCGCCGGGTGGGGGCACGGCGATGCCCGGCGCAGCGCGCTGAAGTTCTTCCTCTACACCTTCATCGGATCGCTGGCCCTGCTGGTCGGCTTCATCGGGCTCTTCCTCGGCAGCGAGGAACGCACCTTCGACATGGTGGCGCTGGCGGCTGACCCGCCCCTGGCCGACTCCCCACTGGCCGGCGGTCTCGTGCTGCTGGCCATCGGGCTGGGGTTGGCGGTGAAGACCCCGCTGTTCCCCTTCCACACCTGGCTGCCCGACGCGCACACCGACGCGCCTGCTGCCGGGTCGGCGGTGCTGGCCGGCATCCTGCTGAAGCTCGGCACGTACGGCTTCGTGCGGATCGCGATGCCGATCCTGCCTGACGCGTGGCAGCGCTGGGCGATGGTCGCCGTCATCGTCGGCGTGATCAGCGTGCTGTGGGGAGCGTTCGTCGCGCTGGCGCAGACCGACGTCAAGCGGATGATCGCCTACACCTCGGTGAACCACATGGGCTACGTCCTGCTCGGCCTCGGCGCAGCCGGCCTGGTGGCCTCCGCCGACGAGGGGGCCCGGACCGTGGCCACCGTGGGCGCGATGTACCAGATGGTCAGCCACGGCCTGCTCACGGGGGCGCTGTTCCTGCTCAGCGGCTGGTTCTGGTCGCACGGGCACACCTACGCCTTCGACCGGTGGGGCGGGCTGGCCCGCCCGGCTCCGGTGTTCGCCGCCTGCCTCGCGGTCGCCGCCTTCGGCTCCCTCGGGCTGCCCGGGTTCTCCGGGTTCATCGCCGAGTTCCAGGTCTTCACCGGTGCCCTGCAGGCCACACCGGTCGCTACGGTGATCGCCGTCGTCGGCATCCTCGTGACCGCCGGACTGTTCCTGCTGGCGCTGCAGCGGCTGCTCACCGGTGACACCACCGTCCCGTCCGCCGAGCCGGAGGACGGCGGCGAGTCGGTGCGCCCGGAGGAGGAGCCGGCGCGTGCGGGTAGGGCCGTTGCGACCACCGTCCGGCCGCCGACGGCGACACGGATCCGGGACCTGCGCGGCCACGAGACGGCCTCGATCGTGCCGCTGCTCGCCCTGGCCCTGGTCCTCGGGCTCCTGCCGCGGGTCCTCCTCGACGTCCTCGAGCCGGCCGCGGCGGCGGTGGTCGAGCTGGTGGCCCGGTGACGGGCATGTCCGGCGGCGCGGAGGCGTGGCCGGCCCTGCTGCCGGAGGCGCTGCTCCTGCTCGGCGCTGTCGGTGGGCTACTGCTCGGCCTGTGGACACCGCAGCGCCGCCAGTGGCGGGTCCGGCTCCTGGTCACCGCTGCCTGCCTCGCCAGCGCGGCGGCCGCCGCGCTGGCGCTGCCGGGACCGGCGGAGCGCGTCTTCGAGGGCACCTGGGTCGTGGACCCCACAACCGGCGTGGTGCGGATCGTCGTCGCGCTCGGGGTGGCCGTCCTCGTCTGGATGGCCGCACCCTCCGTGGCCGGCCATCCGCGGGAGACCGAGGCCTACGTCCTGATGCTGCTCGGCGGGCTCGGCACGGTCGCACTGGCCGCCAGCGGCGACCTGCTGCTGCTCGTCGCCGCCTACCTGCTGACCAGCGTCCCGCTCTACGCCCTCGCGGGCTTCGCGAAGGACCCTCGCGGGACCGAGGCCACGATGAAGTACTACCTCATGGGCGCCTTCGTCGGCGTCCTCCTGCTGGTCGGCGTCGCCGCCCTGGTGCTCGCCTCCGGCACCACCGGCTACGTCGACCTCGCCGCGCTGCTGCCGGGTGCATCCCCGGCTCTGCTGGCCGTCGGGGTCCTCGGCGTGCTCGCCGGCGTGGCCTTCAAGGCCGGCGCCGTCCCGGTGCACTTCTGGGTGCCCGACGTGACTGCCGGGACCACTCCACCGATGGCGGCGTACATCACCACGATCCCCAAGATCGGCGCCGTCGCAGCTGCGTTCCGGCTGCTCGCCGAGCCCTTCGCCGGGCTGCCGCTCGACGTCCCGATGCTCGTCGCTGTCATCGCCGCGGTCAGCATGACCCTCGGCAACCTGGCCGCCTTCGCTCAGACCGACGTGCTCCGGCTGTTGGCCTACTCCACGATCAGCCAGGTCGGCTACCTCCTCATGGTGGTCGCAGTGGCGAGCCGCAGCGACCTCGCCGTCTCCGCCCTGGCCGTCTACCTCGCTGGCTACGCCATCACCAACATCGGCGCCTTCGCCGCCGTCGCCGCCACCCCCGCTGCGCGCACCATCACCGATTGGGCGACCGCGGTGGCGCGACACCGCTGGCTGGTGATGAGCCTCGTGGTCTGCCTGCTCGGCCTGGTGGGGACCCCACCGACGGCGGTCTTCGTCGGCAAGCTCGCCGTGTTCGTCGCCGCCTGGGACGGCGCGCTGGCGTGGCTCGTCGTCGTGGCGGCCGTGAACACCGTCGCCAGCCTCTTCTACTACCTGCGGTGGATCGCCCCCGCATTCGCCGGGGTGCCCGCCGCACCGGTCACGGCGGAGGGGCCGGTGCGCACCGGTCCCCGCACCGCGGCGGGGACGGCGCAGGAGGTCCGGGGCACGCCGGCGGTGATCCTCCACGCTGCAGCGGTGGGGTCGGTCCTCCTCGGCGTGGGCGCCGGTGTGTGGCTCAGCGTGGCGTCCGGCGCTGACTGACGTGCTGTCGGTAGCACGCGTCGTCGCGACCTCGGTGCTCATCGGGGTCCTGGCCCCGAACGGGCTCGCGCCGTGTTCGCGGCGCGGCCTCGACACGTCGTCGGCTCCTGCCAGGCGGGGCCTGCGGTGGTATCCGCGCGCCCCGGGGCGACGTGACGGAGCCCCGCCGGCTGCCGTCAGTCGCTGAGCACGTCGGTGGACCTGCGCCCGCCGTCGGCCGAGCGCAGGAGTCCCTGGTGCCCCTGCCGGGACACCGGCGTCCAGGTGCCGTGGGCACGAGGCCTCCGACGAGCCGACGACCGACGACCGCGGCGACGGGCACGTGCACCACTGAGCACGGCGGGGCGGCGTCGGGCTGCAGGTCCGGCGCCGCCGGCGTCCCGCGGCTCGGCCGGGACGACGTCGTCCGCCGCCGGTCAGCCGGCTCGTGCTCCCACTGCGCCGACCGCCGCCGCGGCCACCAGCAGCAGTCCCCCCAGCAGGTACACGGCCTGGATGCCGACGGCGTCGGCGAGCAGCCCGCCGCCGAGCAGGCTCAGCAGCCGTCCGGTCTGCCACAGCACGTCGAAGCCGGCGAACGCGCGGCCGCGCAGCTCATCGGGGACGCGGGACTGCACCAGGCTGCTGAAGGTGACGGCGCCGGTCGAGGTCGACAGCCCGTACACGACCAGGGCCGCAGCGGCCAGCGGCAGCCCGGTCACCGCCGCCAGCACCAGGTCGACCACGCCCCGCACCGCGTAGGGCCCGAACACGAACAGCGGCCGCCGCGGATCCCGGATGCGACGGAGCAGCAGCAGCGGGCCGAGCGCCGCACCGATGCCGATGCAGGCGATGAGCACCCCGAAGCCCTCGCCACCGCCGAGGCGCTCCTGCGCGAGCACGACCAGCAGCGCGCTGGTCGCCCCGGCCGACAGCGCGGCCAGGAACTGACCGGCGGCCAGCGCCTTGAGCAACGGGATCCGGGTGAGGGCGGCCAGCGCCTCGCGGGCGTGGGCGAAGGGGCTGCTGACCGAGACCGGCCGGGGGCGGTCGGGTTCGGGCAGGCTGCGGAGCACGACTGCGGACAGGGCGAAGGACACCGCGTTGACCGCGAACGCCGGTCCGAACCCGACGTCGACCGCCAGCAGAGCCGCGACCGGGGCGGTGGCGATCTGCGCGACGACCGCCGCGGTCCAGATGCCGCTGTTGGCCGCGACCAGCTCCTCGTCGTCGACCACGGTCGGCAGCAGCGACTGCGCGGCCGGGGAGAAGAACACCTGTCCGGCGGACAGGCCGAACGCGACGGCGTAGGCCATGCCCGGGCCGTCGTGCCAGAGCGCGAGCGTCGCGGCCAGGGCCACGCGGACCAGGTCGGCGGCGACCATGACCCGGACCCGGGGGAGCCGGTCGACGAGGCTGCCGGCCAGCGGCGCCAGCAGCAGCACCGGCGCAATCTCGGCCAGCACCGCCCCGGCCACTCCCAGCCCCGAGTCGGTCAGCGCGATGAGCAGCAGCCCGAGCGTCGTGAACTGCGCGACGTCGCCGACCTGACTGATCGTGCGGGCCAGCCACAGCCGCCGGTACGCAGGACGGCGCAGCAGTGCGCGCAGGCCGGGGCCCGGGTCGGTCGCGGTCACGGTGGACATGCTGCCCCGACGGCGCACGACGCCTCGGCAGCGGTGCCAGCGGCCCGCTGATGGCCACGGGTGGCGGTCCGGAGGAACCCCGGGTGGTGCGGCACCGTTGGGCGACCGTGAGGTCCCCGCTGCTGTTCCGCCTGCCGGTCACCGCCGCTGCCCTCGTCGTCCTGGCGGGCTGCGGCGGCTCCTCCGCCGGCCCCACCGCCGATCAGGAGGTCCGGGCGGCGGAGCAGGTGTTCGACGAGGCCCCGGTGGTGGTGCCCGACCCCTCCGGTACCTCCGCCACGGTGCAGGTGTCCACCGACATCGACATGGCCTGCGCGGTGGTCTTCGGCCGGGACGAGTCGCTGGGCGAGGGGATCGCCACCGACACCGACATGGGCGGTGGGCCGCACACCCAGCACCGCGCGGTGATGAGCGGGCTGGAGCCGGACACCGAGTACTGGTACCGCGTGCAGGGCTCGGGTGCCGACGGCGCTCTGTACCGGAGCGAGCTCATGAGCTTCCGGACTCCCGCGGCGGACACCGCGGCGCCTGCGGGGGAGAACGTGGCCGAGGGCGCGGACGTGGTCGGGGTCAGCTCGGAGTTCTCCGATGCGTTCGCCGCGTCCCGCGCGGTGGACGGCGACCTGTCGACCGAGTGGTCCAGCGCGGGCGACGGGGACGACGCGTGGATGACCATCGACCTGGGCCGGCAGGTCCGGGTGGCCGGCCTGGCGTTGCGCAGCCGGTCGATGGGAGACGGCTCCTCGGTCGTGCAGACCTTCACCGTCACCACCGACGGCGGCCTGGTCCACGGGCCGTTCGACGCGGGCACCGGCGGGCCGGTCACGGAGGTCGACCTCATCGGCCGGGTGCTGCGCATCGACGCCGTCCAGACCACCGGCGGCAACACCGGCGCGGCCGAGATCGAGGTCTACGAGGCTCCCTGACGCGCCTCCACCCGCGCACTGAGGTGCCCCTGGTCGACTCGGACTGTCGCCCCGCTGACCATCTGCGTTCCCCGCATCCCTGCTGGGACATTCCGTCGTGGCGGTGGGGCCGCAGCGAGGAAGCGAGGGAAGTACCCGGCTCCGGATCCGGAGGTGTCGTCGAGCTCCGGCCCGTGTTGCTCAGGAGAACGACGTCGGTGCCACTCCGCCCGGGCTGGTGATGGGCCACGTCCTGTACGGCCCCGTCGCGGGGGGTTGGTGCACGGCCTCGTCGTCGCCTGAGTGTCCGGGCGGCCTTTCCCGGGCACCCGGACACGGGCCGCCCCGAGGTCGGCGCACCGTGATCGACAGAACGGAGAGGCAGATTCCATGACCGCCCACGTGCCGGACGGACGCGCGCCTGCCATCAGTGCCTACGGCTTCCTGTCCGACTGCTCGTCCGCTGCGCTGGTCAGCACCGGCGGGTCGGTCGACTGGTGGTGCCTGCCCCGCTTCGACTCGCCGTCGGTGTTCGGCCGGCTGCTCGACCCCGACGCCGGGTACTGGGAGGTGGCACCAGAGAGTGCGTTCTCCGCGGAACGCGACTACGTCGAGGACTCCCTGGCCCTGCGGACGGTGTTCCGGACGGAGTCGGGGGCCGTCGCCGTGACCGATGCGCTGGCCTTGCAGCCGGGGGCCCGGGGCCACGACATCGGCCTCCGCTCACCCCACGTCCTGCTGCGCCTCGTCGAGGGGCTCGAGGGCACGGCCGACCTGCGGACGACGGTCGCTCCGCGCTTCGAGTACGGGCTGACCGTCCCGCGCTGGCGGCGGGATCCTGGGTCCTGGTCGGTACACGTCGGGCCGGTGGGCCTCCGGTTGACCGGCGACGTTGAGCTGACCGCGGAGGCGGGAGATCTCAGTGGTGCCTTCGCCGTCCGGGCGGGGGAGCGGGTCGGGTTCTGCCTGGCGTACGCACCACCCTACGAGGACGACGACGGCCTGGACATCGACGCGGGGGAGGGCCTGCAGGACACGGTCGCAGCCTGGCGGTCGTGGGCCGCCGAGCACCGGGGCTACGAGGGCCGGCACCTGGCGGCGGTGCGCCGCAGCGCCCTGGTCCTGCAGGGGCTGACCTACCAGAAGACCGGCGCGGTCGCCGCCGCCGCCACCACGTCCCTTCCCGAGGAGCTCGGCGGCGAGCTGAACTGGGACTACCGCTTCGCTTGGCTGCGAGACGTCAGCCTCACCCTGCAGGCGCTGTGGGTGGCCGCCTGCCCGCACGAGGCCGACCGGTTCTTCGACTGGCTGGCCGCCGCGGTCGGGCACGTGGGTGAGGCGCCGCTGCAGATCATGTACGGCGTCGAGGGCGAACGCGACCTCACCGAACACACCCTCGGCCACCTCACCGGCTACCGCGGCAGCCGACCGGTACGAGTAGGGAACGACGCCTGGAAGCAGCGCCAGCTCGACGTGCTCGGCGAGATCCTCTTCGCCGCCCACCTGCTGCGCGACCAGCTCCGTCCCTTCGACGAGCCGACACGTGACCTGCTGGTCACCCTGGCGGACCAGGCGGTCCGGGACTGGCGGCTGCCCGGCGCAGGGATGTGGGAGGCACGCGACGAACCCCGCCACTACACGTCGGGGAAGGTCATGTGCTGGGTGGCGCTCGATCGGGCGATCGCGCTGGCCGACGACCTCGGGTACGGGGCTCGCCCCGAGGACTGGGCGCGGGCCCGCGACGAGATCCGCGAGGCCGTGCTGAAGCAGGCCTGGAGCGACCGGGCCGGTGCCTACGCCGGGGCCTTCGGCTCGGACGACCTGGATGCCTTGGTGTTGCTGATGCCACTCGTCGGGTTCCTGCCGGCCGACGACCCCCGGATGCTCGCCACGATCGAGGCGATCCGCGACCGGCTCACCGAGGGCCGGCTCGTGCGCCGCTGGGCCGGGGACACCGGCGGGTTCGTGATCTGCAGCTTCTGGCTGGTCGAGTGCCTGGCGCTGGCCGGCAAGGTCGACGAGGCCGACGACTGGTTCACCCATCTTCTCCAGTGCGGCAACGACCTCGGGCTCTTCGCCGAGGAGATCGACCCGGGCACCGGCGAGCAGCTGGGCAACTACCCGCAGGCCTTCTCCCACGTCGGCCTGGTCAACGCCGCCTGGCGGCTGACGGAGTGCACCTCCGGGCGGGACCTCGACGACGTCCAGTGATGCCCCTCCAGGGGTCACCCCACCGGAGCGGGCCCCACCTCGCTCCCCGAGAGAAGGAGACAGCATGGTCCGAGGAGATCGTCAGCCGAAGGTGGTCGTGGTGACCGGCGCCAGCGCCGGACTCGGGCGGGCCATCGCCCACGCCTTCGCCGACCGCGGCGATCGGGTGGCGCTGCTCGCCCGCAACGGGACGGGGCTGGAGGCGGCCGCGCAGGAGGTCCGTGCCCGTGGCGGACAGCCGCTGGCCGTGGAGGTGGATGTCGCCGATGACAGCCAGGTCGAGGCGGCCGCCGAGCGGGTGGAGCGCGAGCTGGGCCCGATCGACGTCTGGGTGAACAACGCGATGGCCGCCGTGTTCGCGCCGTTCCTCGAGGTCACGCCCGAGGAGTACCGGCGCGGTGTGGAGGTCACCTTCCTCGGTTCGGTCAACGGCGCGCGCGCCGCGCTCCGCCGGATGACCGAGCGCGACGCCGGCCACCTCATCCAGATCGGCTCCTCGCTGGCCTTCCGCGGCATCCCGCTGCAGTCGGTGTACTGCGCCTCCAAGCACGCACTCAACGGCCTCTACGACTCGTTGCGTGCCGAGCTGCTGCACGACGGCAGCCGGGTGCAGATCACGTCGGTGCACATGCCCGCCATGAACACCCCCCAGTTCCGGCTGGGCCTGGCCAAGATGCCCCGCAAGGCACAGCCGGTGCCGCCGATCTACCAGCCGGAGGTCGCCGCGAGGGCCGTCGTCTGGGCCAGCCAGCACCGGCGCCGGGAGATCTGGGTGGGGGCCTCCACGGTCGGCACGATCCTCGGCAGCCGCCTGGCCGGTGGGCTGCTCGACCACTACCTGGGCCGCACCGGCTACTCCTCGCAGCAGACTGACGAGTCGGCCGACCCGGATGCGCCCGACTACCTGTTCTCCCCGGTGCCCGGTGACCACGGGACCCACGGCCCGTTCGACGACCAGTCCCACAGCCGCAGCCTCCAGCTGCCGCTCAGCCTGCACCGCCGATCGCTCGTCGCCGGTCTGGGCATCGCCGGCGCAGCCGTGGCGCTGGCATCCCGGCGGTGAGCCTGCCCGGCCCCGCGGCCCGCCGTCGCCCGTCCACCCCACCGCCCACGACGGCCGAGCGCAGGCCCGGGAGCACGCCTACGGTCGGCCATGTCGCTGACCCTCGGCACCGGACCCCTCGCCCGGCCCTCAACAGGCCAGCTGAACGCCGATCTGTGGTCGGTCGCGCCCGCACACGCGCTGTACCTCCATCCGCTGCAGGAGCGGATCCGGGGCATCCTGGGCGGGCGGACGGTGGTGGACACGACGGGCGCGGTGATGCTGCACGAGACCGGGCTATTGCCGCGCTGGTACCTGCCGGAGACCGACGTGGCCCCGGGGCTGCTCCGGCCCAGCAACACGCGCACCGACTGCCCGTTCAAGGGGGAGGCGCACTACTGGGATCTGGAGGTGGACAGCCACCGGATGGAGGACGCGGCCTGGTCCTACCCCGACCCGGTGGACGGCTGTCCGCCCCTGGCCGGACTGGTGTCCTTCTACTTCGAGAAGGTGGACACCTGGTTGGTCGAGGACGAGAAGCAGATCGGCCATCCGCGCGACCCGTTCCACCGGGTCGACGCCCGCCGCTCGTCCCGGCACGTGGTGGTCCGTGTCAGCGGCGAGGTGGTCGCCGAGACCCGGTCGCCGGTCGCGGTGGCCGAGACCGGGATGCCGGTGCGGTGGTACGTGCCCGAGACCGACATCCGCGACGGCGTCCTGGAGCCGAGCCCGACGACGTCGGTCTGCCCGTACAAGGGCGTGGCCACCTACGAGCACGTGGTCGTCGCCGGACGGCGGTACGAGGACGCGGCCTGGTGCTACCGGGAGCCGCTGCTGGAGGCTCTGCCCGCGGCGGGCCACCGGTCCTTCGACGGCGAGGACGTCGAGGTGCAGGTCGGCGCCTGACGGTCAGGGCAACTGATCGGCGAGGCCGGTGATCCCGGTGCCGCGCAGCGTCGGTGCGGTGAAGGAGTCGGGGTAGGGGGTGCCGGCGCGGTCGATCCACGCGGTGGCCAGGCCGGCGCGGGCGGCGCCGTCGATGTCCCACGGGTGCACGGCGACCAGCAGCATGTCGCCCGGCTCGGTTCCGCAGGTCCGGGCGGCGTACTCGTAGGCGGTGCGGGCCGGCTTCCAGGCCCCGGCGTCCTCGACCGACAGCAGGGCCTCGAACTCGTCCCGGATGCCGGCGTCGCCCAGCAGCTTCTCCGAGACCCGCGTCGACCCGTTGGTGAGGGTGACCAGGCGCCGTCCCGAAGCCCGTAGCGCGCGAATCCCGTCGGGCACATCGGGGTGGACCGCCAGCTCGGCGAAGCCGCTCATGACGTGGTCGACCGCCGCGTCGACGTCGCGGTCGAGGTCCACGCCGTGCAGCACGGTGCGCAACGCGTCGGCCCCGAGCTCGGCGAAGGGGCGCGATGCGCCGGCGGCGGTCAGGGCGAACCCGTCGCGCAGCAGGGTGGCGAACCACAGCTTGGCCAGCTGCGCCGGGGCGCCGATGTCCTCGAAGCGCTGGGCCATCGGGCTCATGTCGGACAGGGTCTCGTTGACGTCGAAGACGATCACGGACGGCGAGGGGGCCATCGGGACTCCTGGGAGGTCGGCGGTGGAGGGCACGGTCATCGCAGTTCGGTGCTGGAGGCGACCAGCACGAGGACCCGCGGAAGGGTCGTGGAATAGGCCCCGAGGACGGCGGCCATGCCGGGGCGGGCGTCGCCGAGCCCGGCCTGCTCCAGCGCGGCGGGGCCGGCCGCGACGTGCCAGGGCAGCAGCCGGGCGGCCTCGGACGCCCGGCGCTGCAGGTCGTCGGCGGCCGGCCGGGTGACGGGGACCTGGGGACCCAGGTGGTTCCAGGCGGCCTCCAGCAGACCGCGCCCGGCCAGGCTGCGCCAGATGCTGTTGACGATGGGCGTCTCGAGTTCGGCGCGGATCCGGCCGTAGAGCCTCGGGGCCGGGACGTCCTGTGGTGATGGTGCCGGGTCGCGCGGCTGGACCGGGCGCGGCTCGGGTGCCTGCCCGGCCGCGGGCGGTGCGTCCAGTTCGCCGCCGAGCGCGATCTGCAGGCCGGCGGCCAGCAGGAGCATGCGGCTCAGGGGCCCGGCGAACTCCGCGAGTGTGCCGCGGACCTCGGCGTCGGCGGGTGGCCTCGCCGCGTCCCGCACCGAGGAGACCAGTTGCTGCGCTGCCCCGGCGAAGGAGGGGTGCGACAGCACTCCAGCGGCCTGCTCGTGGGCGAGCACGAGATAGCCCGGACAGAGGGCCAGCGACTTGAACAGGCTGGGGACGAACGGCATGGACTCCAGAAGGTCGGCGTAGACGGCGGCGACGCCACCGGTCGCTTCGGCCTCCTCCACCATCGGGTAGCCCACGAACCCGCCGACGTCATCGCCCACCGGAACCTCCTCGTTCGGGTGCACCGGCGGTCGACCCGGGCTCTGCGCGACGTGGCACGAGCAGTTCGTTGACGGCTGCGGCGACGACCTCGGGATGGTCCTCGGGGGTGAAGTGCTTCCCGCCCGGGATGGGTTGCAGCGCCGTCCCCAGGTCCGCGGCGAGGCGGCGGCCGTACTGCACCTTCTGGAACTGGTCGGCCTCGCCCCAGACCACCCGAGCCGGCAGGCCGAGCGAGGGCAGCCGGTCGGCGACCGCGATCGTGTCCTCGACGCGGAGCGCGCTGACCTGGCGCATCAAGCTCCGGGCGGCGCCGTGGGCGACGTAGTGCTGCCAGTGGACGCCGATGGATTCAAGGGCGCGGGCCCGGTCGTCGTGCCCCCGGTGGATCAGCTGGACGAACGACGGGTAGAGCGCGGTCTCCGGCAGGTGGCGTAGCACCGGAGCCGCGCGCTGCATCGCCTTGACGCTCGGGATCGGCCAGGAGTCGTAGCAGACAGCGTTGGTCAGCACGATCCCGGAGAACCGGTCGGGTGCCCGGACCGCGGCGATCTGCGCGACCCCGCCGCCGAGGTCGTGCCCCACGAGCACCGGCGCCTCGACGCCGACGGTGTCCAGCCAGCGGAGCAGCCGGTCGGCCTGGGCGGCCAGGCCGAGGTCGCGGCCCTCCCCGTCGGGGATGGAGCTGCCGTAGCCGACCATCTCCAGCGCCAGGCTGCGGCCGCGCACCAGAGGCAGCACGTGGCGCCACAGCCGTGGCGAGGTGGGGATGCCGTGCACGAGGACGACGGGGGAGCCCTCGCCGTGCTCCAGCCAGCGGATCGGCTCGCCGTCGAGCAGGTCCTCGTGCAGGTGCACGCCCAGGCCGGTCACGAGCGGCCACCCAGGCGGCGCACGGCGGCCCGGGCCTCGGGCAGCGCGATCGGCAGGGTGGCGAGCTGGGCCAGCGCGGCGACGGTGCACCAGGAGCAGACCTTGCGGTGCTTGGTGATCTGCTCGGCCAGCAGGTACAGGCCGCCGCCGGCGTCGGCCGCGGTCTTCGCGGCCAGCGCGAGCGGAACCCACGGCTGGGTCCGGGCCCGGTCGCGGTCACCCATCCCGGCCAGGACGAGGGTGACGCCGGCGCTGAGCAGCCCCAATGCGGCATCGGGGGTCTTCAGCTCCTGGTAGGCCTCGCCGGATGCGTCGACCGCATCGGCGTCGAGGAAGGGCAGCGACGGCTCGGGCACCTGGCGCAGCAGGCCGAACTGGTAGAGACCGACGACTCCGAGTGCCGCCGAGGCGAGCGAGGTCAGCCCCGCGACCCAGCGACGCTGCTCCAGGAAGCTGCCGGTGCCCCGTCGAAGGTCGTCGCTGACTCGCTCCGCCGCCGCGGAGCCCGATCGGCCCACCCCGCCGCTCCGAGGCCGTACGGATGCCGCCGGCGGCCCGGCGGGGCGCTGTCGTGACGCTGTCGTTCGCATTCCGCTGTCCTCCTGAGGCCTTTCCTGAGGCCGTGCCCGGTCTGCCGCCGGAGCAATCCACGGATCGTGCGCTCCCGACGGCAGACCGGGCGGCCGGTCAGAGGCCGGGAGCGGCGGGGATGTCCAGGTCTGTCTCCACCAGGTGGTTGAAGTGGTTGGTGAACAGGTTGAGCGCGATGTGCACCGACACCTCGGTGAGCTCGGTGTCGCTCCAACCGGCGTCCACCGCGGCCTGCCAGGTGCTGTCCTCGACCGACCCCACGGCGCCCGCGGACTCCCGGACCAGCGCCAGGAGCGCGGCGAGCCTGGGGTCGTCCTGGTAGGAGCCGTCCCTGATGGCCACGGTCTGCTCGGTCGCCAGGCCGGCCGCCTTCGCGCCCAGGGTGTGCGCGGACTGGCAGTAGGAGCACCGGTCGACGTTGCCCACGACGAGGGCGATGGCCTCCCGGGTCGCTGCGTCGAAGGTGCCGTGCTCGGCGATCACCTGCTGGAGCGCTGCGTACGCGTTGAGCACGACGGGGGAGTGGGCCATCTCGCCGTGGATGTTGAGCACCTTGCCGAACTTCGCCTGCAGGGCCTTGAGTGCGTCGCGGCTGGGCTCCGGGGCGCTGTCGACGCTGTGGACGGGGATGCGGGCCATGCGGTCTCCTCGGTGCTGGGGGCCAGGACGGGACGGGAACCCGGTAGGGGGTGCCGGTTCATCCCGGCGGACGACGGAGCCGGTCGGGTAGCCGCGGGGTCTGGTCACCGGGAAGCCGCCTGGGGCGGGCGACCAGCCGCCCGGACAGAGGTCGCCGGTGCGGATGCGGTCCCGCTCGATGAGCAGGACGCGGGCTCTCAGGCCCGCGGTCGTCGCGGCGTCGACGAGGCCGGCCGTGCCGCCGCCGACATGCAGGTCGCCAGGGCCGACACGACGGGTGCTGCAGTCATCCGCGGTCCTCCTCGAGCAACTCGTCGACGGAACGGTGCAGGCGCGCGACCGCCGCCGGGTCGGGGCCGACGAGCCGGGACAGGCGCAGCATGGCCCAACGCATCGACCGGAAGTCCTCGACCGCCGCCGCGCAGCGGGCGCACTCGGCCAGGTGGGCCTCCAGGCGGCGGATCTCGGCGGGGTCCAGGGGCGCGGAGGGGTCGGCGTCGAGGTAGCGCTGGAGGCGCTTGGCGGTGAAGTGGCAGGACAGCACCCTGCGGATGCCGGAGGTCACCGCAGGCTCCCCTCGTGCGAGGCAGCGGCGTGCAGGTGGGCGCGCACACGCTGGCGGGCCCGGCTCAGCCGCGACATCACCGTGCCGAGCGGCACACCGAGCAGCTCGGAGACCTCCGCGTAGGTGAGGCCGTTGACGTCCACGAGGACCAGGACGGTCTGGAACTTCGGGTCCAGGCTGTGGATGGCCCGCTCCAAGTCGTCCGGAAGGATCTGCAGCACGATCTGCTCCTCGGGGCTGGGGTCGGCTGCCGCCCCGAACGCCGGGCGAGCTCCGGGCAGGATGCCGATGTCCTCGACCGGGTCCGGTCTGCGTCTGCGGTTCATGTTCACCTGGGTGTGTCGGAGGATCGTCAGCAGCCACGCACGCGGGTGCGCACCGTCGAAACGGTCCAGGGCCCGCCAGGCCCGCACCAGCGTCTCCTGGGTCAGGTCCTCCGCCTCCGCCCACGACCCGGTCAGCGTGCGGGCGACCCGGAGCAGGACCTCCAGCTCTGGCTCGACGTGCCGGCGGAAGAGGTCGGCTCGGTGCTCGGCGGCTTCGGCCGGCGGAGTCGACATGCCCCGGGAACCCCGTGACGACGACGTGGTGTTCCCGCGCCGGGGATGCCAGGCATGCGCCCGATCCGGTCCCTCCTGCCGGGCCGTCCCGAGCCGGACGCCAGGTTCCCCTTCCCGTACGACCTGCTGTCGCTGGAGTGGCCGGTCCACCGGTCGTGCGCGTGGCCGCCATCGACGCCCCGGGACCTCGACCTGGTGACCCGGTGTCCGACCACGGTTGCGGCACCGCACCGGCGCCACCTGCCGCGGTGGACCGGACCGGCCGGGTCGTCGCGCCGGACGCCGGCCGGTCGATGCTGCGTCTGACGGCCTGCGGGCGCGGCGACGCCGGTGGGACGACGTCACGGTCATCTGCGCGGACGTCGCCTCGGTCGATGCGAGGACCTGACGGCGCTTCCCGGCTGAGATGATCCGCAGCATGGATCTGGCGCGGTGGACGGCGCTGCCCCGCGCCGACGCGACGCGCCTGACCCCCCGCGAGGTGCAGATCCGGGACGCCGCGTGGATCGCCCGGTGCGTCGGCCGCGGGGCGACGGCCCCCCTCGGGCCCGAGGACGTGGCCGCCCTCGCCAGCCGGATCTCGCCCGTGGGGTTCCAGCGGGGAGAACGGATCTTCGGCGACGGCGGCGGAGGGCGGCCTGGCGTCTGCATCGTCCGCACGGGGCACGTGGAACTCAGCGTCGCGACCCCACGGGGGCGGGTGGTCGTCGGGGTCCTGCGTCCGGGGGACGTGGACGGGGACGTACCGCTCCTGCTCGGCATCCCCGTGCCGTACGCCGCACACGCGGTGGACGAGACCGTCTGCCTGGTGCTGTCACCGGCCGACTTCGATTCGCTGCTGATCCGACATCCAGCGGTGTCCCGGCGCTGGCTTTCCAGCGTGGCCCAGCGGCTGGCCACCAGCCACGGCCGACTGGTCTCCCTGCTCGGCCGCCCCCTGGTGGCACAGCTGGCGGGGCTCCTCCTCGACGAGGCCGAGGACGGGACGGTCCAGCTGCCGCAGCGCACCCTGGCAGCGATGCTCGGCGTGGCCCGGCCCTCGCTCAACAAGGTGCTCAAGGACCTCGAACGGCGCGGCCTGGTCGCACTCGGCTACGGAGCCATCCGGCTGCTGGACGAGGACCGCCTGCAACGGGTGCGCGACGCCTGAGATCCCGTGGTCCGATCATCGAGCCACCGTGGCCGGCACCGGCACTCTCCGCCGGGCAGACCCCCGGAGGGGACCAGCGGCCGGACGACCCGAGCAGTCCCACCGGACCCGCTCCCACCACTGAACAGACGACCGGTGACCCACCTGCTCCGTGCGGCCACGACGCCGTCCTCGTCGGCGTCTCTCGCCGCCTCACGAGACGGCGCGGCCGATCCTCGGGTCCGACCGGGTCCTGCTGCGCGGACCGTCCCCCTGTCGGTGGCACAGCCGGAGCTGATCACCGCCTACGTCTCGGCGCTCGCCGACGACGCCGGGCTGCGGGATCTGCTGTCCGGTGCAGATGGCGCATCAGCGTCTTCTCGGGCTCCGGGATCTCGAGCGCGGACTCCGGCCGGGTCCCGGCCGGCCGCGTTCCCGTGCTGACGTTCCCGTGCGCACGGCTCGGGAGTGGGGACCCCGGATGTCTCCCGGCCTCGTCAGCTCCCCTGCGCGGTGCCCTCGGCGTGTCCCTGCCGGTGGTCGCCGCCGCGGGAGCTGGCGCTGGCCTGGCGCCGCCGACGACGAGCGAGTGGTCCGGCCGGTGGGACGTCGCCGGCCGGACCATGATGCGTCAGGACACGCCGCGCTCCTGTTCCAGCAGGCGCAGCCACACCTCGCTGAGGGTGGGGAACGCCGGTACCGCGTGCCAGAGGGTGTCGATCGGCACTCGGCCGACGATCGCGACGGTGGCCGCGTGCAGCAGCTCGCCGACCCCGGGTCCGACGAAGGTCGCGCCGACCACCAGCCGGCGGTCGGCGTCGATGACCAGCTGCGCGGTGCCGTGGACGTCCTTGCCCGCCAGGGCGCCCGCCGCGGTCGCGCCGATGTCGTACGCGACGGTCCGCACGTCGATCCCCTCCGAGCGAGCCCGCGCCTCGGTCATCCCGACGGCGGCCACCTGCGGATCGGTGAAGGTGACCCGGGGCACCGCCACGTGATCTGCCCAGGCCTGCCGGCGGCGGCCCGCGACGATGTCTCCGACGAGGCGGGCTTGGTACTTGCCCTGGTGGGTCAGGAGCGCCCGCCCGTTGACGTCGCCGGCGGCGTACAACCAGCCGCCGTCCACACCACGCACCCGGAGTTCGTCGTCGACGTCCAGGTAGCCGCCCGGAGTCAGCCCGATGGTGTCCAGCCCGATGTCGTCGGTATTCGCCCGGCGACCGGTGGCGACGAGCAGCTCGTCGCCGGTGAGCTCGGTGCCGTCGGCGAGGGTGAGGGTGACCGGCCCGTCCGGACCGGGCCGGTCCGCGGAGGTGGCCTCCGCCCCGGTGAGCACCCGGACACCGATGGCGGACAGCGCCTTCGCCAGTTCTTCGCCGGCGAACGGCTCCTCGGTGGAGAGCAGCCGCTCGGACCGTTCGACGACGGTCACCTCCTCGGCACCGAGCCAGCGGAAGGCCTGCGCCATCTCGACGCCGACCACGCCGCCGCCGAGCACCAGCAGCCGCCGCGGGATCTCCTTCGCCGAGGTGACAGCCCGGTTGTCCCAGCCGTCGACGTCACGCAGCCCCTCGATGGGTGGGACGGCGGCCGAGGACCCGGTGGCGACCACGACGGCTCGGCGGGCCGTCAACGTGACCCGTTCCCCGCCCGGTGTGTCCACCACGACGGTGCGCTCGCCGGCGAGCCGGCCGCGCCCGCGTACGAGGTCGACGTCGATCCCGGCGAGCCAGCCGGCCTGCGCGGCGTCGTCCCAACCGCTCGCGAAGGAGTCCCGGGTGACGAGCGCGCGGTCGACGTCGAGCTGTCCGACGCCTGCCCGCGCAGCCGGTACGCGGCGGGCCGCGGCCAGCACCTCACCGGGACGGAGCAGTGCCTTGCTGGGCATGCAGGCCCAGTACGAGCACTCGCCACCGACGAGCTCGGACTCCACCACGACCGCGCGCAGCCCGTTGACCGAGGCATACCACGCGGCGTTCTCACCCGTGGACCCGCCTCCGAGCACGATCACGTCGTAGTCGCGCACGTCGTCCATCTGCAACTCCCTCCTCCCGGGGTCCGCCTCGGCCGGCCGGACACCGCGTCGGACGGGGAACACCTCGCCGCGGTTGACCGAGGGCGCACTGTCAGCCTGATGACAGACCTGCCCCGCGGCGACGGCGGACTGTCACGCCGCTGACAGTCCGCTGCGCGCGGGAGCCGCCTCCGGGTGAGGCTCACCGCATCGGACCCGACGACGAACAGGAGCGCTCATGGCCACGCTGCGCAGCGACATCACGATCGACCGCCCCGCCGACGAGGTGTGGGCCGTCGTCAGTGACGCCGGCCGCATCTCGGAGTGGATGCCGGCCGTCCTGACCTCGACGGCGAACGGGAACGTCCGTAGCTGCGAACTGGAGGGCGGCGTCCCGCTGGAGGAGGAGATCGTCACCAACGACCCCGGACTGCGCCGGTTCCAGTACCGCATCGTCGGCGGCGGGGTGCCGGCGGACACCCACCTGGGCACCGTCGACGTGCACGCTCTCGACGACGGCCGCAGCCTGGTCGTGTACGGCACCGAGATCACGCCAGACGACCTGGCCGGCACGATGGGCCCGGCCCTCGAGGATGGCGTCCGCGGGCTCAAGGAGTACTGCGAGCGCCGCTGACCCCGCCGATCGGATGCTGGTCGCAGACGCCGACGGACGCGCAGCTGCCGGGCTCGGTCATGCCCGCCCCGTCGTGCGGTGCGGCGACGGCAGCCTACGGCGTGGACTGCTCCGCGGGATTCCGCCGGTGGCGTTCGACTCGAGCCGACCGCGACCCGGCCCGGTCGAGAGTGGCCCGGGACACGGTACGAGGATGGGCGCGTGGTGAGACAACGCAAGGTGGGCCCCGAGGACGCGCGCTCCTGGCTGCTGGTCAACGGCGCCCGTACCGACCTGTTCGACCGGGCCGCCGACTCGCGGGCCGACCAGATCGTGCTCGACATCGAGGACGCGGTGGATCCTGCGCACAAGGACGACGCCCGCGCCGGCGTCATCGAGTGGCTCTCGCGCGGCGACCGCTCGGCCTGGGTGCGCATCAACGACCGCTCCACGGAGTTCTGGGACGACGACGTCGCCAAGCTGTCCGGAGCCCCGGGCCTGCTCGGCGTCATGCTGGCCAAGACCGAGGCCGCGGAGCAGGTCACCGAGACCGCCGACCGGCTCGGCGGCTCCACCCCCGTCCTCGCGCTGGTCGAGTCGGCGCTGGGCATCGAGGAGGCCGTCTCCATCGCCCGCGCCCGCGGCGCCTTCCGGCTGGCCTTCGGCAGCGGCGACTACCGCCGCGACACCGGTACCAGCGCCGACGACCTGGCCATGGCCTACCCGCGCTCCCGGCTGGTCCTGGCCAGCCGGATCGGCGGCCTGCCCGGGCCGATCGACGGCCCGACGGTCAGCAGCAGCCACCCGGTGCTGCGCGAGCAGACCGCCGTCACGGTCTCCCTCGGGCTCACCGGCAAGCTCTGCCTCGACCCGGAGCAGACGCCGGTGATCAACGAGGTCATCAGCCCGACGCCGTCGGACGTCGCGTGGGCGCGGGACTTCCTGGCCGACTTCGAGGCCCGCGGCCGGGTCATCCGCGACGGCAGCGACAAGCCCCGGCTCGGCCGGGCCCGCAAGATCGAGCGGCTGGCGCAGACCTTCGGCGTCGAGCCCGCCTGAGCGCGCCGGGGGCGGCCGGGGAGGGCGGGGGACCGGCCCGGCCCCCCGCGCTCACTCCAGCAGCCGCGACACCCCGGCCAGCCGGGCGTCGCCGGCCATCGCGGCCAGCCACGCCGCCCAGCCCGGCCGGGCCCGCATCGCCTCCAGCGCCGCGCGGGCCGCGTCTCGGTCCCCGCGCTGGGAGGCGGCCAGCGCGGCGTAGAGGTCGCGAGCGCCCTCGGGGGCGAACAGGGCGAGGATCTCGTAGTCGCGCTCGTCGTAGGCGCGCTGCAGGTTGCGCAGCATCCGCAACTGCGCCACCGGGTCGCCGGAGTCGTCGACCCGCAGGTCCATCCGCACGCCGTCGTCCTCGTCGCTGGCCGGCGTCCCGCTGACCACCAGCAGCGACGCGGACTGCCGGCCGCGGACGTCGCCACCGGCGTCCTGCCCGGCGGTCAGCGCCGCCAGCAGCCGGTCGGGCAGGTCGCCGCGGGCGGCGGCGTAGGCCTGGACCATCGCCGGCAGCACCTCCGGCGAGGCCAGCATGTTGCCCTGCACGCTCACCTGGTCGCCGACCAGATGGCCGCTGACCGGGAACGAGCCGCGACCGGTGTCGGCGGCGACCCGGCCGGTGGCGTCCAGGACGGCGATCTGCCGGTCGACGTCCTCGGCCGCGTGCGCCGCCGCCCGGACCAGGTCGGCCGGGTCGGCGCCGTCGGCGAGGCCGGCCAGCAGCGCCGGGCCGAGCCCGCGCCGGCTGCGCGCCTGGACCGCGACCACCCCGACCCCCGGCCGGGCGCTGGGCACCGCCCGGCCGACGGCGAGGATGCACGACGACACCGCGATGCCCAGCTCACCGGTCGCCGGGTCGCGCGCGACGACGGAGAAGGTCACCGCACCGCCCCGCCGGCGCTCGTCGACCCCGTGAGCTGAGCTGCTGTGTCTCCCGGTGACCCCGCCGGTGCGGTCACACAGTCGCCGGGAGCGGCATCTCACGGACGTCGTCGGCCACGGTGAGCGGGGCGCCGGTGGCCGCCTGCACGTCCTCGACGCTGACGCCGGGGGCGGTCTCGCGGAGCAGGAAGCCGGCGTCGGTGACGTCGACGACGGCGAGGTCGGTGACCACCCGGTCGACGCAGCTCTTGCCGGTCAGCGGCAGGGTGCACTCCTGGACCAGCTTCGGGGACCCGTCGCGGGCGACGTGCTCCATCATGATGATCACCTTGCGGGCGCCGTGGACGAGGTCCATCGCGCCGCCCATGCCGTTGACCATCTTCCCGGGGATCAGCCAGTTGGCGAGGTCCCCGCGGGGGTTGACCTGCATCGCCCCGAGGACGGCGACGTCGAGGTGCTGGCCGCGGATCATGCCGAAGGACAGCGAGGAGTCGAAGAAGGAGGCCCCGGGCAGGATCGTGACGGTCTCCTTGCCGGCGTTGATCAGGTCCGGGTCCTCCTCGCCCTCGAACGGGTAGGGGCCCACCCCGAGGATGCCGTTCTCCGAGTGCAGGACGACGTGGACGCCGTCGGGCACGAAGTTGGGCACCAGGGTCGGCATGCCGATGCCGAGGTTGACGTACTGGCCGTCCTCGAGCTCGAGGGCGACGCGCGCGGCGAGCTGGTCGCGGGTCAGGGCCATGGTCACTGCTCTCCCTCGACGGTGGCCTCCTCGCCGGCGGCCGCGAGCGGCGCGTCCGACGGGCGGGGGCGGGTGGTGCGCTTCTCGATGGCCTTGCCCGCAGGTCCGACGACGACCACCCGGTCGACGAAGACCCCGGGCAGGTGCACGTCCTCGGGCGTGATCTCGCCGGGCTCCACGAGGGTCTCGACCTCGGCGATGGTCACCCGCCCGGCCATGCCGGCCAGCGGGTTGAAGTTGCGCGCGGACTCGTGGAACACCAGGTTGCCGTGCCGGTCGCCGACCGCGGCGCGGACCAGCCCGAAGTCGGCGGTCAGCGCGGTCTCCAGCACGTACTGGCGGCCGCCGAACTCGCGGATCTCCTTGGGCGCGGAGGTCTCGGCGACGTTGCCGTCGCTGTCGTAGCGGACCGGGATCCCGCCGTCGGCCACCATCGTGCCCACGCCGGTGGGGGTGTAGAAGGCGGGGATGCCGGTGCCGCCGGCGCGCAGCCGCTCGGCCAGCGTGCCCTGCGGGGTCAGCTCCACCGAGAGCTCCCCGCTCAGGTACAGCCGGGCCAGCTCCTTGTTGCCCCCGACGAACGAGCTGATCGTGCGGCTGATGCGCCCCGCGTAGAGCAGCACGCCGAGCGCCTTGTCGTCCACGCCGCAGTTGTTGCTGATCGTCGTCAGCCGCGAGGCGCCCTGCTCCAGCAGCGCGTCGATCAGGGCCACCGGCACACCGCACAACCCGAAACCGCCGACGGCGAGCACCGCGCCGTCCCCGATGTCCGCGACCGCCTCAGCGGCGCTGCCCACCACCTTGTCCATGCAGGAACACCGTCCGTCCGTCCGGGCGGCTGGGTAGCTGCGTCAGGCAGGACGGCCCAGCTCGCGGATGCCGTCGATCGTCCGGCCGAGCGTAGCGGTGACCCGCTCCGCCGCGGCGCGCCCCGGCAGCAGCGAGGGGTCGGGGGAGCGGGCCAGCACGATGGACGCACCGGCGGCCAGCGGGGCGAGCAGCCACGTGACGGGGCCGGTCTCGGCGGCGGTGCGGTCGTCGGCCAGCACCCGGTCGCCCTCGACCAGGCCCAGCCGCCCGGCCAGCTCGCGGGCGGTGTCCACCAGGCCGCCGAGGGTCAGCTCCAGGCCGCCCAGCAGCAGGCCGGGCGCGGCCGGGTCCGGCCGCTGCCACGGGGTGAAGGCGTCGCCGTGCCCGCGCACCTCGAGGGCGAAGTCGCGGGCCGGGCCGGTGTACCCGGTCATGCCCATCCCCAGCGGGTGCAGGGACAGGCCCAGCAGCTCGGGCAGGTCCTGCTCCTCGAGCGGTGGGAGCCGGTCCTGCGCGGCCAGGACGACGTCGGCGTCGTCGAGCCGGCCGTCGTCCTCGGCCGCGGTGTCGAGGACCGTGGCCCCGCAGCTCCACACCCCCAGCAGCACCGCCGCGGTCTGCCAGTGCACCGGCAGCGCGACGGCGACCGTGCTGCCGCGGGTGACGTCGAACTCGTCCTGGAGGAGGTTCGCCGTCTTGGCCACCCAGTTGGCCAGGGTGGCCGCCGACAGCTCGACCCGCCCCCCGCCGAGGTCGTCGTAGGAGGTCAGCAGCGGCGCCGCCGGTGCGCGGCGCAGCGTGGCGGCGAGCAGGTCGGCGGGGGTCATGCCCCCATCGTGCCCGGCGCGGTCGTCAGTTGATGCAGCCGGTGTCCGCCGCGGTGCGGGCGTCCTCGCCCTCGGCCGGGGCCGCCGGGGCGGCCGGGTCGACGGCCTGGCCGACGGCGTTGAAGTCCGAGCCCAGGACGAGCTGCACGGTGCCGGAGTCGGCGTCCTGGCTCTTCTGCGTCTTGGCCCCGGGGATGGCGGCGGCCAGCGTCTGCGCCAGCGCCTCGTCACCCGCGGCGAACCGGATGAGCGTCGCGTCGTAGTCGGAGGAGTCGGCGTTGCCGGTCGTGCCGACGGCGAACCCGGCGGTCTCCAGCGCGCCGGCGGCCTGGGCGGCCAGCCCGGAGGTGCCGGAGCCGTTGTAGACGTCGACGGTGACCGCGGACGGCGCGACCGTCTTCGGCGCGGCAGGCGTCGCCGCGGCCGGCGCCTCGGGCTCGGCCGACAGCTCGGCGAAGAACTGGTGGAGGGTGTCCTCGTCCTCGAGCCGGATGATCGAGCGGTCCCGCTCGTCGCGGTCGGTCCCGACGAACGGGATGGTCTGGAACTCGATGCTGCCGGCGGTCACCGACTGCATCTGCTCGGCCAGCTGGAACAGGTCCAGGCCCTGGTCGATGGTCAGCGACTGGGACGCCGCCTCGACCAGCTGGCGCTGCCGGCCCAGGTCGAGCATGACCTCGTCGGAGAGCATCTTGCGCAGCACGCCGGCGATGAAGACCTGCTGGCGGACGATCCGGTCGAAGTCGCCGCGCGGCAGACCGTGCCGCTGGCGGACGAACTCCAGCGCCTCGGCGCCGCTGATCGTCTGGACGCCGGCGGGGAACACCGCGCCGGACCACTTGGAGTCGTCGACGGCCTTGCACAGGTTGACCTCGACGCCGCCGACGACGGAGCTGAGGTTGAAGAAGCCGAGCAGGTCGACCTCGGCGTAGTGGTCGATCTGCAGGCCGGTCAGCCCGCTGATCGTCTGCACCAGCAGCTGGGCGCCACCGGCCTGGCGGGCCTCGGCGGAGGCGGTCTCCGGGGTCTCCGCGTAGCCGTAGGCGTAGGCGGCGTTGAGCTTGTCCATCCCGTAGCCGGGGATCGCCACGTAGGAGTCGCGGGGGAAGGAGACGAAGGAGGCGCGCGACCCGTCGGCCGGGATGTGCACCAGGATCATCGTGTCGGTGTTGATGCCCGCATCGGTGCCGGCGTTGAGGCTCGCCAGCTGCTCGTCGGTGAGGTTGGCGCGGCTGTCGTTGCCGACCAGCAGCAGGTTCACCGCCTCCGGCGCGTCCCCGGTGCCGTCGTTGCCGTCGGTCGGGATGGCGTCGGTGCGGTTGACCGTCGCCTCGGCGACCTGACCGAGGTACCAGCCCCAGCCGGACCCGGCGAGCAGCACGACCGAGAGCACCCCGGCGACGGCGCGGGCTGCGGTGGCGGCGGTGGCGGCGCGGCCGGTGCGCCGGTGCGCCGGCGCGGCGCCCTCCTCGGCCGATGCGTCGGCCGCCTGCGAGCGGGTACGGCTCGAGCCGGTGCGGCCGGCCCGCGGGTCCAGGCGCGCCGGCACCTGCCGGTCACCACCAGATCCGGGGTTCTCTCGTCTCACGGGGGTCCTTCCTCGCTCGTCCACGCGGACACGACGCCGATCCGTCGTGACCGGGGCCGGCCTGGGTGCGGCCGCCGTCAGGAGCGGCGGGCGTCGACCCGGAGGCTGAGGGCGATGCTAGGTGCCGGGACCCGCGCCCGGCTCGCGTCACGTGGCGAAACGGGACAGGTGTGACGAGCGGTGCTGGGGCGACGCAGCGGTCGCGGACGGCGGGGGTCCGGCTCGTACCGTGGCGGCATGACGAACACCCCGGGGACCCTGTCCATCGGCACCCGCCGGGTCGGTCCCGGCGAGCGACCCCTGGTGGTCGCCGAGCTGGGCATCAACCACGACGGCGACCTCGACCGGATGCACCGCATGATCGACGACGCCGCCGACGCCGGGGTGGAGTGCGTCAAGTTCCAGTCGCACGTCGTCGAGGACGAGATGATCCCCAACGACGTCGTCCCCGGGAACGCCGACGAGTCGATCTACGGGATGATGCAGCGCTGCGCGCTCTCGGCGAGCGAGGAGCGCGAGGTGTTCGCCCACGCGCACGAGCGCGGCATGCTGGCGCTGTCCACGCCGTTCAGCCGGGCCGCGGCCGACCGGCTGGCCGGGCTCGACGTCCCGGCGTTCAAGATCGGCTCGGGGGAGTGCAACAACTACCCGCTGGTCCGGCACATCGCCTCGTTCGGCAAGCCGGTGCTGCTGAGCACGGGGATGAACGACGTCAGCACCATCCGCCCGTCGGTGGAGCTGCTGCGCGCCAGCGGGGTGCCGTTCGCGCTGATGCACTGCACGAGCATGTACCCGACCCCGCCGGAGAAGGTCCGCCTCGGCGGGATCACCGAGCTGGGCGAGGCCTTCCCCGACGCCGTCCTGGGCCTGTCGGACCACACCACGTCGATCTACGCCTGCCTCGGCGCGGTCGCCGTCGGCGCCGCGGTGCTCGAGCGGCACTTCACCTCGGACCTGAGCTGGAGCGGTCCGGACATCCCGATCTCCAGCACCCCGGAGGAGTTCGCCCGGCTCATCGAGGGCGCCGACCTGCTCGGCCTGGCCCGCGGCGGGCGCAAGGAGATCCTCCCGGAGGAGCAGCCCACCATCGACTTCGCCTACGCCTGCGTCGTGACGACGAAGCCGGTCGCTGCGGGTGCGGAGTTCACCGTCGACAACCTGTGGGTCAAGCGGCCCGGCACCGGCGAGGTCGTGGCCAAGCACTACGACGAGCTCCTCGGCCGGCGGGCGAGCCGCGACCTGCCCGCCGACGTGCAGGTGGCGTGGGCCGACCTGACCCCGGCGTGACGGACGCGGCACGGCCCCGCCGCGTCGTCGGCCTCACCGGCACGCGCGCGGACTTCGGCAAGATGCGTGACGTCTACCTGGGGCTGCAGGAGGCCCCGGGCATCGACTTCTCCCTGGTCGTCACCGGCATGCACCTGCTGCACCGGTACGGGTACACGCTGCGGGAGATCGAGCGGGCCGGCCTGCGGGCCCTGCACCACGTGCCCAACCAGGTCGAGGACGAGCCGATGGCGCTCGTGCTGGCCAACAGCATCAACTCGATCACCCGGCTGCTGCTGGCCGAGTCGGCGGACATGGTGCTGGTGCACGGCGACCGGGTCGAGGCCCTGGCCGGGGCGCTGGCCGGCAGCCTCACCAACACCCGCGTCGCGCACGTCGAGGGTGGCGAGGTCTCGGGGACCATCGACGACACCATCCGGCACTCGCTGAGCAAGCACGCGCACGTGCACTTCGTGGCCAACGAGCACGCGCGCGCCCGGCTGCTGCAGCTGGGGGAGGAGGGCGACCGGGTGCTCGTCGTCGGCAGCCCCGAGGCCGACGCGCTCGCGGTCGCGGCGGAGTCGGACCTGGCGCCGGTGCGCGCCCACTACGGCACCCCGGCCCCGCCCTACGGCGTCCTCGCGCTGCACCCGGTGACCACCGAGCCGGAGCTCAACCGGCGGCACGCCGAGGCGGTCGTGGACGGTGTGCTCGCGGCCGGCGGCTCGTGGGTGGTCATCGACCCCAACAACGACGAGGGCACCCACGACGTGCGGGCAGCGCTCGAGCGGCTCGACGGCCGCCCGGACGTCGTCCGCCTGCCGTCGATGCGCTTCCGCGCCTACCTGACGCTGGTCCGGCACGCGGAGGTCGTCGTCGGCAACTCCAGCAGCGGCGTCCGGGAGGCGCCGGTGCTGGGCACGCCCTCGGTCGACGTCGGCTCGCGGCAGACCGACCGCTCCCCGGCGGCCTCGGTCCGGCACGTGCAGGCGGTCGCCGAGGAGGTGGCCGGCGCGATCCGCGCCGCCCGGGCCGCGGGGCGCAGCCGGCCCGAGGAGCACTTCGGCTCCGTCGGCGCCGCCGGCCGGATCGTCGAGGCGGTCTGCGGGGACGAGGTGTGGGCCCTCGGGCTGCAGAAGCGCTTCGTCGACCGGCCGCTGGCCGAGGGCGTCTAACCCTCGACGCGTGCGCGGGCGGCGGCCAGGTCCTCGGCGGTGTCGACGTCGAGGCTGCGCTCCTCGGGCATCTCGACCACTGCGAGCGGGGGCACCAGGACGGCGCCGGCCGCGGCCATGGCGCCGCCGGCGGTCACGTAGACCGCGCCGTTCGGGCGCAACGCGCGGGGCAGCTGCTGGCGCGGCGCCTCGAGGTCGGCCCAGGTGCGCACCGGGGACGCCGTCCCCGCGTCGTCGACGAGCAGCTGCTTGAGCGGATGGTGGGCGACCGCGCACCCGGTGAGCGTGCTGCCCACGTCGCCGGCGGCGTGCCGGTCCAGGACGGCGCGCACGTCGTCCCCCGTGCGCAGCGGCGAGGTGGGCTGCAGCAGCAGCACGAGCGCGTCGTCGGGCAGCGCCAGCGTGCGGACGGCGTGCAGGACGGCGTCCACCGTGCGGCTGTCGCCGGTGGCCAGCTCGGCCGGCCGGTCGACGACGGTGCACCCGAGCTCACGGGCCTCGGCCGCGATGTCGGCGCCGTCGGTGGTGACGACGACCTCGGACACGCCGGCGTCCCGTGCGGCGCGGACGGCGTGGCCGACGAGGGAGAGCCCGCCGATCCGGGCGAGGTTCTTGCCGGGCAGGCCCTGCGAGCCGGCCCGCGCCGGGACGACGGCGACCACCCGCGGTGCGTCCCCCGGAGCCGGCATGCGGCGACGCTAACAGCGCGCCACGACACGCCTCATCCCGCCGGAGGGTGAAGCCCGCACCGCGGCGCGGGAGGATCGACGCATGCGCGTGCTCGTCACCGGGGGAGCGGGCTTCATCGGCTCGCACTACGTCCGGACCATGCTGACCGGCGGCTACCCCGGCTTCGAGGACGGCGAGGTCACCGTCTTCGACAAGCTCACCTACGCCGGCAACCCGGCCAACCTGGCGGCGGTGGCGGACTCGCCGCGCTACCGCTTCGTGCGGGGGGACATCTGCGACGCCGCCGACCTCGACGCCGCGCTGCCCGGCCACGACGTCGTCGTCAACTTCGCCGCCGAGTCGCACGTCGACCGCTCGATCACCGGGGCGTCGGAGTTCGTGCTCACCAACGTGCTCGGCGCCCAGCAGGTGTTCGAGGCCGCCCTGCGGCACGGCGTCCGCCGGGTCGTGCACGTCTCCACCGACGAGGTGTACGGCTCGATCAACGAGGGGTCGTGGACCGAGGACCACCTCCTGGAGCCCAACTCGCCGTACTCGGCGGCCAAGGCCGGCGGCGACCTGATCGCCCGGGCCTACGCAAGGACCTACGGCCTGGACATCTCGGTCACCCGCTGCAGCAACAACTACGGGCCCTACCACTTTCCCGAGAAGGTCATCCCGCTGTTCGTCACCAACCTGCTCGACGGGCACCGGGTGCCGCTGTACGGCGAGGGCGCCAACGTGCGCGACTGGCTGTTCGTCGACGACCACTGCCGTGGCATCCAGCTGGTGCTGGAGAAGGGGCAGGCCGGCGAGTTCTACAACATCGGCGGCGGCCGCGAGCTGTCCAACCGGGAGCTGACCGAGAAGCTGCTCGAGGCCACCGGCCGCGACTGGAGCTACGTCGAGCACATCGTCGACCCCCGCGGCGGGGGGCACGACCTGCGCTACTCGGTGGACTACTCGAAGACCGCCGCGCTCGGCTACGCGCCGCGGACGACCTTCGAGGACGGGCTCGCACTGACCGTGCAGTGGTACCGGGACAACCGGGCCTGGTGGGAGCCGCTCAAGGTCCGACTCGTGGACACCGCGGCCACCGCCCGGGCATGAGCGGGGCCGTCCCGCCGACCGCCTGGCTGGTCACCGGCGCCCGCGGGCAGCTCGGCGGCGACCTGCTCGCCGTCCTGGCCGGCCGGCCCGGGGACACCGTGACCGCGCTCGGGCGCGCCGAGCTCGACCTGACCGACGAGCGGCAGGTCCGCGACGTCGTCCGGCACTGGCTGGACGGCGTCCGCGGGGCCCGTCCCGTCGTCCTCAACGCCGCCGCCTACACCGCCGTCGACGCCGCGGAGACCGACGAGGAGACCGCGCTGCTGGTCAACGGCCGCGCCCCCGGGTGGCTGGCCGAGGAGCTGGCCGGACGCGGGCGGCTGGTGCATGTCTCCACCGACTACGTCTTCGACGGGGCGGCCACCGCGCCCTATCCGGTCGACGCCCCGGTCGCGCCGCGCTCGGCCTACGGCCGCACCAAGGCGGCGGGGGAGCGGGCGGTCGCGGCCGCGGGGGGCGACGCCACCGTCGTCCGCACCGCGTGGGTGTACGGCGCGCACGGCGGCAACTTCGTGCGCACCATGGCCGGCCGCGCCCTCGACGGCGCCCCGGTCTCGGTGGTCGACGACCAGGTCGGCTCGCCGACGTGGGCGGCCGACCTGGCGTCTGGCCTGGTCGCGCTCGGGGCCCGGCCCGGGCCGGTGCCGCCGGTGCTGCACCGCACCGACGCCGGGGCGGTCAGCTGGTACGGCCTGGCCCGCGCCGTCTACGAGGAGGTCGGCGCCGACGCGGCCCTGGTGACCCCGACGACGACCGCGGCGTTCCCGCGCCCGGCGCCCCGCCCGGCGTGGTCGGTGCTCGACGGCAGCGCGTGGCTGGCGGCCGGGCTGCCGGCGCCCCGGCCGTGGCGGACGGCGCTGCACCTCGCGCTGCGGGAGTGGCCGCCCCGCTGACCGCGGATCCCGTGGGACCGCAGTGGTCAGCGGGTCGGGACGGACCGGTTCTCCTGGATCGTCGGCCGCGTCGGCTCAAGACCGTGCGGATTCGAGCCGATGCTCTCCGTGGACAGATGCGCCCGCGTGCCGGGCGCAGCCGCCACGCTCCACCGGAGGACCAACGCCCGTGCGTCGTCGACTGCTCGCCGGAACCACCGCCTTCGTCGCCCTCACCGGCGTCGTCCTGGTGCTGCCCGTCTACTCCGAGCCGGCCCCCGAGGCCGTGCCCGTCGAGACGTCGGTGGCAGCGGTCGCGATGGGGTCGTTCACCGCCCCCGCGCCCGAGGCGCAGGTGCAGGAGGGCACCACCGCCCCGGTCGCCGGCGTGCCCGACACCGTCCCCACGCTGTCGGTGCGCGCCACCGAGGTGGCGGAGTTCTCGCTGGTCGGCGTCACCTGGGCGCTGGACCCGGCGGTCACCGACACGATCGTGCAGGTGCGGGTGCGCGACCTCGCCGGGAACTGGGGGACGTGGACCGAGGTCGAGGCGGAAGGCGTCGAGCAGGCCGCCGACGCCGAGACCGGCAGCCCCGTCCGGGGCGGCACGGCGCCGCTGTGGACCGGCCCGGCCACCGCGGTCGAGGCCGAGCTGGTGACCCGCGCGGGCGCCCAGCCCACCGACGTCCAGCTGGACCTGGTCGACCCGGGGGACAGCGCGGCCGACGGCTCCCTCGGCACCCCGGACATCACCGAGACCGCCGACGCGGCCGTGGCGATGCCGCCGGTGTTCTCGCGGGCCCAGTGGGGCGCCGACGAGAAGATGATGAGCTGGACCCCGCAGTACGCCAGCACCATCAAGGCCGCGACGCTGCACCACACCGCCGGGTCGAACGACTACACCGCCGACCAGGTGCCGGCGATCCTGCGCTCGACGTACGCGTACCACGCCAAGAGCCTGGGCTGGGGCGACATCGGCTACAACGTCCTCGTCGACAAGTTCGGCCGGCTCTGGGAGGGCCGTGCCGGCGGGCTGTCCAGCACGGTGGTCGGGGCCCACGCCGGCGGGTTCAACACCAGCACCTTCGGGGTGTCGATGATGGGCAACTACGACGTGGTCGACACCCCGCAGGCCATGGTCGACTCGGTCGCGGCGATCATCGCGTGGAAGTTCTCGCTGTACGGCGTCGACCCGCGCGGGACGACGACGCTCACCTCGGGCGGCACGGACAAGTTCGCGGCGGGTGCCCGGGCGACGCTGCCCACGGTCTTCGCGCACCGCGACACCAAGTACACGGCGTGTCCCGGAAAGTACGGCTACGCGCGGATGGGCGAGATCCGCGACAAGGTCGCCGCCCGGATGGCGGACACCAAGTCCCCGATCGCCACCCGCTACGACTCCGACGCCGGCCTGCGCGCCTGGCTCGGTGCACCGGTGGGCGACGAGCAGTCCGAAGCCGGCGTCACCTGGCAGGTCTATACCAACGGCGCGCGGCTGTACTCCTCGCCGACCGGTGGGGTCCGGCTGGTGCTCGGCGGCATCCTCGACCGCTACCTCGCGGCGGGTGGGCCGGCGGTGCTCGGGCCGCCGATCACCGACGACGCGCCCACGCCCGGCGGCCGCGGTGCCTTCGTCCGCTTCCAGCACGGCGACGTCTACTGGTCGCCCGAGACCGGCTCGCAGCTGGTCCGTGGCAACATCCTCGCCGCCTGGCTCGCCGCCGGCGGCGCGACCGGGGGCCTGGGGTTCCCGACGACGAGCGACGCGCTCACGCCGGGGGGCGGCGGCTACGTCGTGCGCTTCCAGGGCGGCGACATCTACTGGTCGCAGGCCACCGGTGCCCGCACCGTCCTCGGCTCCATCCGGGACACCTGGCTGGCCGCCGGCGGGCCGACGGGCTTCCTCGGCTTCCCGACGACGAGCGACACGCCCGCCGGCAAGGGCGCCTACGTCCGGTTCCAGGGCGGCGAGGTGCTGTGGTCGCCGACGACCGGGACCCACATCGTCCGCGGCAACATCCTCGACGCCTACCGGACTGCCGGCGGGCCGACCGGGGGACTGGGCTTCCCGACCACCAGCGACGCGCCCACGCCGGACGGGCGCGGTTACTTCGTGCGGTTCCAGGGCGGGGACATCTACTGGTCGCCGACGACCGGCGCCCGCATCGTCATGGGTTCGATCCGGGACACCTGGCTGGCCACCGGTGGCTCCGGGGGCTACCTCGGCTTCCCGACGACCAGCGACACCCCGGCCGGCAAGGGCGCGTTCGTCCGCTTCCAGGGCGGCGAGGTGCTGTGGTCGCCGACGACCGGGACCCGCATCGTGCGGGGCAACATCCTCGACGCCTACCGGTCCGCCGGTGGGCCGACCGGTTTCCTGGGTTACCCGACCACCAGTGACGCGGCGACGAAGGACGGGCGGGGCTACTTCGTCCGCTTCCAGGGCGGGGACATCTACTGGTCGGCCGCGACCGGCCCCCGCATCGTGCGCGGCTCGATCCTGACCACCTGGCTCGCCACGGGTGGGGCAACCGGGCCGCTGGGCTTCCCGATGACCAGCGACACCCCCGTCCCCGGCAAGGGCGCCTACGTCCGGTTCCAGAGCGGCGACGTCTACTGGTCGCCCACGACCGGGACGCAGGTCGTCCGCGGGTCGATCCTGTCCACCTGGCTGGCCGCCGGGGGCGCGACCGGGTCGCTGGGCTTCCCGACCATCAGCGACGCGAAGACCGCCGACGGCCGCGGCTACGTCGTCCGCTTCACCGGCGGGGACGTGTACTGGTCGCCGGCGACCGGCGCCCAGGTGGTGTCCGGCGCGATGGCGAAGACCTACTGGCAGCGGGGGGGCAGCTCCTCGGCGCTGGGCTTCCCGACCCGGTCGAGCTATGCCATCGCCGGCGGGCTGCGCACCGACTTCGAGCGCGGCTCGATGACGTGGAACGCCACGAGCGGGGCCGTCGCCGTGTCGCAGTGACCCCGGACGGCGCCGTCCCCGCGTCGCTCCACGCTGCGGGTCTTCACTGGCAGTAGCCTCTCGAACACGGCTACGCACCTGTGGCCGCGACCACCGCGCGAGCGGACAGCGCCGTCCCCCGCCCGGACGCCGATGACCGACCCCGCCGTGGGTCGACCTGGGAGTGCCCATGTCCCGCAAGACCCGCCGTAGCCGCCGTCGTCCCCTGCTGGTCCTCGTGACCCTGCTCCTGGCCGCCGGGGCGTTCGTGCTCTGGACCCGGTCCGAGGACCCCGCCCCGGCCGCGGCCGAGGTCCCCACGCCCGCCACGTCGGCGGCTGCACCGTCGACGTCCGGGCCGTCGTCGAGCGCACCGTCCGCGGACGCCGCCGCCGACGAGGGGGATGCCGACGCGGAGCCGTCGTCGCGGCCGACCGCGACCACCACCGCGCCGGAGCCCGAGGAGGACGAGGTCGCCGGCGGGCTCGCGGCGGTCGCCGTCTCGCTGAGCTACACCGGCTACGACGCCGCCGCCGCGGCCGTCGTCGCCGGCGGGTACGCCGACGGCGTCGTGGAGGAGGACGCCACCTGCACCCTCGTGCTGCGCCGCGACGGCGTGGAGCTGCGCGGCGAGTCGCTCGGCACGGCCAACGTGACCACGACCGACTGCGGCGAGGTGCGGGTGGGCGGCGACGCGCTGACCTCGGGGACGTGGGAGGCCGTGCTCAGCTACACGTCGGACACCTCGGTCGGGGAGTCCGCGGTCAGTGAGGTCGTGGTCCCGTGAGGTCCCGCCTCCGCCTGGTCGCCCCCTGCCTGATCGCCCTCGGGCTGGCGCTCGCCTTCGTCGCCGGGTCCTCGCCGCAACCGGCGGACCTGCACGAGTCGGCCGACGCGCGCCTGTACGACCCGGGCAACATCATCAGCGACGACCTGTTCTTCGCCGGGTCGGCGATGGACGTCGGCGAGGTGCAGGCGTTCATCGACGCGAAGGGCGTGAACTGCCGGACGGGGAGCGACGGGACCCCGTGCCTGAAGAACTACCGGCAGGACACGGTCGACAAGCCGGCGGACCAGTACTGCGGCCCGTACGCCGGCCGCCCCCAGGAGACCGCGGCCGAGATCATCGCCAAGGTCGGCCAGGCCTGCGGGATCAGCCAGGAGGTGCTGCTGGTGATCCTGCAGAAGGAGCAGTCCCTGGTCACCACCAGCGGTGGCGACGCCCTCTACGCCCGGCGCTACCGCGAGGCGATGGGCTACGCCTGCCCCGACAACGGCACCTGCAACCCGGCCTACAACGGGTTCGCCAACCAGGTCTACAGCTCCGCCCGCCGGTTCCAGTACTACGCGGGCAACCCGACGAGGTTCGCGCACCGCCCGGGGATGACCGTGGACATCCGGTACTTCCCGGAGGGTCCGACGGCGAACGACTTCAACTACCAGAGCCGGGACTGCGGCAAGGTCTCGGTCTACATCCGCAACCAGGCCACCGCCGGGCTGTACAACTACACGCCCTACATGCCGAACCAGGCCGCGCTGGACGCCGGCTACCGCGCCGGCGACCGCTGCTCCACGTACGGCAACCGGAACTTCTTCCTCTACTACACCGACTGGTTCGGCAGCCCCCAGTCGGGCCCGTCGTCGGTCGACGACAAGTACTCCGCGCTCAAGGCCTCCGGCGTGGACCTGGGCGCGCCCACCTCCGAGGTGGTCTGCGACCTGCCCGGCGACGGCTGCCGGCGCAGCTGGCAGCACGGCACCATCTTCTGGTCGCAGTACACCGGTGCGAAAGTCGTCCGCGGCGCGATCCTCGAGCACTTCCTCGCCCTCGGCGGGGTGCCCTTCCTCGGCTACCCGACCGGTGACGACACCGCGGCGCCGGTGAACCCCGGGTACTTCACCGACTTCCAGAGCGGGTCGATCTACTGGTCGGAAGCGACCGGGGCCCGGGAGGTGCGCGGCAACCTGCTCGACGCGTGGCGCGCCAAGGGCGCCCAGGCCGGCGTGCTCGGCTACCCGGTGGGCGGCGACGAGGCCGTCCCCGGCGGCTTCCGCAGCCGCTTCCAGGGCGGGACCCTCTACTGGTCGCAGGCCACCGGCGCCCGGATGGTCCGCGGCGCGCTGCTCGAGCGGTACGAGGCCGCGGGCGGTCCCCGGGTGCTCGGCTTCCCGACGGCCGACGAGCGCCCCACGGCGCGCAGCGGCGCGGCCGTCGACCTCACCGGCGGGGCGGTCTACTGGAGCTCGGCGACCGGGGCCCGCGTCGTCCGTGGCGACATCCTCGCGAAGTGGCGGCAGTGGGGTGCGGAGTCCGGCGCCCTCGGCTACCCGACCGGCGACGACCAGGCGTACGCCTCCGGCTCCCGGACCACCTTCCAGGGTGGGCACGTCTACTGGTCGAAGCCGACCGGCGCGAGGGTGCTGCGCGGGGCCGTCCTCGACCGCTACCTCGCCCACGGCGGCGCGCCGGTGCTCGGCTTCCCGACGACGGACGACGTCGCGGCGGCGGGCGGCGGCGCCAAGGCGGAGGTGCAGGGCGGGGCGATCTACTGGTCGTCGGCCACCGGCGCCCACGTCGTGCGCGGCGACATCCTCGCGAAGTGGCGGCAGTGGGGTGCGGAGTCCGGCGCCCTGGGCTACCCGACCGGGGACGACGCGGCCGCGCCGAACGGCGGGTACCTGACCACCTTCCGCGGCGGCACCGTGTACTGGTCTCCGGTCACCGGCGCGAAGGTGGTGCGCGGCGCCATCCTGCAGCGCTACGTGGCCGCCGGCGGCCCGGCGGCGCTGGGCTACCCGAGCACCGACGACGTCGCGGCGGCGAACGGTGGCGCCAAGGTCGAGCTGCAGAACGGGGCCATCTACTGGTCGTCCGCGACCGGGGCGCGCGTCGTGCGCGGGAACATCCTCGCGAAGTGGCGGCAGTGGGGTGCGGAGTCCGGCGCCCTGGGCTACCCGACCGGGGACGACGCGGCCGCGCCGAACGGCGGGTACCTGACCACCTTCCGCGGCGGCACCGTGTACTGGTCGCCGGCCACCGGGGCGCGGGTGATGCGCGGCGCGATCCTCGAGCGCTACGTGGCCGCCGGCGGCCCGGCGGAGCTGGGCTACCCGACGACCGACGACGGGCCCGCGCCCGGCGACCGCGGCGCCAAGGCCGCGCTGGAGGGCGGGGCCGTCTACTGGTCACCCACGACCGGCGCCCACGTGGTCGAGGGCGAGGCCGCCAGGCACTACGTCGAGGTGGGCGAGACGAGGTCGGCGCTCGGCTACCCGATCGCGGACACGGTCGAGACGCCGTCGGGGACCCGCACCGAGTTCGAGAACGGCGAGATCGTGGTGGAGAACCGGGTGGCCAGCGCCCGCTGGCACTGACCGGTACGACGACGACGGCGGCCGCCGGACCCCTGCCGAGGGGACCGGCGGCCGCCGTCGTGTGTGCGGTCGGTCAGGCGGTGCCGGCGCCGTCGGAGCCGTTCGCGGGGGCGGGCCAGCGGGCGGCCTCCAGCTTGCGCAGCCGCTCCTCGTAGAGCGCGATGCCACTGAACCGCACCCGGATCCGCTCGTGCTCGCGCACGACCTCGTCGAGCAGGCGGCGCGCCTCGGAGGCGTCCTCGGGTGAGCCGACCTCGACCGGACCCTCCGACCGCTCCCGGTCGGCGATCCGGACCTCGAGGGCGGCGACGTGCGGCCCCAGCCGGTCGACGTCGAAGGAGACCCGGCCGTGCTGCTCCCGCAGCTGGGCCAGCTCGTCGGCCACGCGGCGCAGCTCGTCCTCGAGACGCCGCACGTCGCCGGCGAGGGCGTCGCAGCGCTCGTCGACGTGGTGGCGCAGACCGTCGAGCTCGGCCCGCAGCTGCGCGCGGACGTCGGCATCCAGGTGCGCCACCCGCTCGTGCACACCCTGCAGGGCCGGGTCGGTCCGGACGGCGACGACGGCGTCGAGCTTGCGCTGCACGCGCGCCCACACCGGGTTGACCCGCACCGCCAGCGCGAGCCGACGCACCGGGCCGCCGCTCACGACAGGTACTCCGCGCTGCCGTCCTCGATCCAGCTGCGCAGCATGGTGGCCTCCGCGATGAGCTCGTGGTCCCCGGTCAGGACCGAGGCCCCGCCGTAGGCGTGGTCCCAGGACGACTGCACCGGGGTCCAGATGAAGGAGAACCCGGCGAGCAGCAGCCGCGCGTCCGGGTGGAGCAGGCGGACCAGCCAGGCCGCCGCCGTGCCCGTCGTCGCCCACCGTGGCTGGGTCGGGTCGAAGCCGAGCGCGCGGGACAGCGGCTGGTGGACCTCGCGGTTGGGGATCGGCACCAGGCCGAGGTCCGGGGGCCACCAGGCCGGCAGCCGCTCCACGTCGGCGTACATCATCCCGGGCTCGTTGTAGAGGTAGAGCCGGGAGCGGTAACCGGCGAAGACCCACGGCGTGGCCTGCAGGGCCCACTGCACGACGACGACGTCCGCGCGGGTGCCCAGCCCCCGGGGGTGCTGCGGACCGTCGAGGGCGAAGCCGTTGACCCGGATGACCAGGTCGGCGGCGTCGATCGCCTTCGCGCGCGCGGGATCCGGCTCGACGGCTGCGTTCCCGACGACCGCGACCGTCTCGACGGGCCTGCGAGCGGCGTGGGCCCCGACCAGGCCGGCGACGACGTCGAGGCCGGACAGCATGGAGCCGGGGAGCCCCGCTGCGGTCTGTCCTGGTGCCACCGGGCGACGCTAGCAAGGCGCCCGGGACGGACCGGTTCGGCTGGGGCGGAGGCGCCGTGGAGCGCCCCGTGGGGACCGTGTGACGGGAGGGGACCGGTCCCCCGCGCGCGCCCGGGCCGCGGGGCAGCGACACGGTTATGCTGCCGTTATCCAAGCGGGCTGGGGGACGCACGTCGCCGCCGTGGCCGCTGGACGGTCCGCCCCGGCCGAGAGCCGCGAGCCGGACCCGCCCTGCCACCGTCCCGAGGACTGCAGATCTCCATGACCACCACCTCCGCAGAGTCCACCGTCGCCGAAGTCGGACCGACGCCGGATTCCGCCAGCCTGGCCCAGCGGGTGCTGACCCTGCCGCCGGCCCTCGGGCTGCCTGCAGAGCTGTACGCCAAGCGGGTGCAGGGCCGCGTGCACCTCGGGCGCACCTCCTTCACACTCGACCCGCACTCGGCGCTGACCACCAACACCTACTTCGGCCGGGTCCCGGCCTCGTACTGGCAGCGCTGGACCGGTGTCACGGAGATGACCTTCGAGGCCGAGTTCTCCGGTGAGGGCGTCGTCGAGCTCTTCGCCAGCGACTTCCAGGGCGAGCCGCGGACCGTGGGTGGGCAGGAACTGCGCGGCGAGGGGCGGGTCTCCCTCGCCGTGGCCATCGACAAGTTCGTCGACGGCGGTGCGATCTGGGCCGACTTCCGCGCCGCCGAGGGCAGCCTGAGCGTCTCCGGCGCCCGCTGGACGATCCCGCACCCGCCCCGCCCGCGGAAGACCGCCGTCGTCATCTGCACCCACAACCGCCCCACGGACTGCGTCAAGACGCTGCAGGCGCTGGCCGCGGACCTCCCGGCGCTGGACGCGCTGGACATGGTGTACGTCATCGACCAGGGCGACAAGCGCGTCTCGGCGCAGCCGGAGTTCGAGCAGATCCAGGCCGACCTCGCCGGCCGGCTCCGCTACATCACCCAGGCCAACCTCGGCGGTGCCGGCGGCTTCACGCGCGGCATGTACGAGATCACCGAGGTCCAGGCCGAGCACCACGCCAACGTCCTGTTCATGGACGACGACATCGTGCTGGAGCCGGAGTCGATCACCCGGCTGACCGCCTTCGCCAACTCGGCGCGCCAGCCGATCATCGTCGGCGCGCAGATGCTCTACGCCCTGCACCCGAAGCGGCTGCACACCAGCGCGGAGTACGCCGACCTGGGCACCCTGGAGGCGGGCAAGGTCGTCCCGCGGGCGATGTGGAACGCCGACATGACGGAGGAGAACCAGGAGGTCCGGGTCGACGCGGTCTACAACGCCTGGTGGAGCGCCATCCTGCCGTCGGAGATCGTCTCGGCCACCGGCTACCCGTTGCCGGTCTTCTTCCAGTGGGACGACATCGAGTACGGCTACCGGGCCCGCGAGAACGGCTTCACCACGGTCACGCTGCCCGGCGCCGGTGTCTGGCACGCCGACTTCACGTGGAAGGACCAGGACGACTGGGCGCGGTACTTCAGCGTCCGCAACAGCCTGATCACCGCCGCGCTGCACTCGGAGTTTGACAGCCGGGGCCTGGCGCGGGTGCTGTTCAGTCGCATGCTGGCGTACGTCACCTCGATGCAGTACGGCCTGGCCGCCACGGCGACGAAGGGCATCCTCGACTTCCTCGGCGGCCCCGGGATGCTGGAGGACGGCGGCCAGCGGGCCCTGGCGGAGGTGCGCGAGCTGCGCCGGGCCTACCCCGAGACCGTCAAGCACAGCGCCTCCGACGTCCCGGGTGTGTCGCTGCGCGGCGAGCCCACCGAGCGGGCCGCCCCGGACCCGTCGATGCTCAAGGCGGTGCTGGCCAAGCGGCTGATCTGGCAGCTGACCGACCGCAACGCCGGGTCGGCCAACGTCACGCTCGAGGACGCGCAGTGGTGGCACGTCTCCCGGTTCCGCAAGGTCGTGGTCACCGACGCCTCGCAGGAGGGCGTGCGGATCCGCGAGTTCGACCGGCAGACGGCCGTGCGCCTGGTCCGCGAGGGAGCGGCCGCCTGCCTGCGCCTGGCCAAGGAGGGCCGGGCCGTCGCCGCGGCCTACCGGCAGGCGCTGCCCGAGCTGACCAGCCGGGACAACTGGCGTCGGCTGTTCGACGGCGGGGCTGAGTAGTCGGGATGCCCACCAGGAGCACGACCGTGCCGGGTTCCACCGCGGCCGGTGCCGCGAACACGCCGGCGGCGCCGAGGCCGCCCGGCCGCGACTTCCGGTCGGCCTTCGCCGACCTGCGCCGGGGCTGGGAACAGCGGGAGCTGTGGCTGCAGCTGGGCTGGCAGGACATCCGCCAGCGCTACCGGCGCTCGGTCCTCGGCCCGATCTGGATCACCATCAGCATGGCGGTCACCGCCATCGCGCTGGGGATCCTCTACTCGGGGCTGTTCGGCATCGAGCTCGCGGAGCTGCTGCCGCACGTCCTCGTCGGGATGATCGTGTGGGGCTTCATCTCCGGCTGCATCGCCGAGGGCTCGGAGGTGTTCGTCTCCAACTCCGGACTGATCACCCACCTCCCGGCGCCGATCAGCATCCACGTGTACCGGCTGGTGTGGCGCCAGACCCTGTTCTTCGCCCACAACCTCATCGTCTACGCCGTCATGCTCATCGTCTTCCCGCAGCCGCTGCGGTGGACCGATCTGTCGGTGTTCCCGGCCATGGCCCTGCTGATCGCCAACGGCATCTGGGTGGCCCTGCTGATCGGCATCGTGAGCACCCGGTTCCGCGACCTGCCGCCGGTGACCCAGAGCATCGTGCAGCTGCTGTTCTTCCTGACCCCGATCGTGTGGATGTACGACGTCCTGCTGGAGAACCCGGCCGTCGCCGAGCGGGCACGGTGGGTCGAGATCAACCCGCTGTTCCACTTCGTGGAGCTCATCCGCCGGCCGATGCTGGGCCAGGACCAGCAGTGGCGCACCTGGTTCATCGTCATCGGGATCGCCGTGGTCGGCTGGGCCCTGACGTTGCTGGTCATGCGTCGCTACCGCGGCCGCGTCGCGTACTGGGTCTGAGGAGGACGCCACCATGGTCAGCATCGACGTCCGCGACGCGAGCGTGGACTTCCCCATCTTCGACGCCAAGTCGCGGTCCCTGAAGCACACCGTGCTGGGCGTGGTGGGCGGCAACGTCGCGGCCAACGAGCGCAAGGTCGTCGTCATCGAGGCGCTGCACAACATCAACCTGCACGTCTCCGAGGGCGACCGGCTGGCGCTGGTCGGCCACAACGGGGCCGGCAAGTCCACCCTGCTGCGGCTGCTGTCGGGCATCTACGAGCCCACCAGTGGGCAGGCCCTGGTCAACGGGCGCGTGGCGCCGGTCTTCGACCTCGGCGTAGGCATGGACCCGGAGATCTCCGGCCTGGAGAACATCCTCGTGCGCGGCCTGTTCCTCGGGATGAGCCGCAAGCAGATGGAGGCGCGGGTCGACGACATCGCCGAGTTCACCGAGCTCGGCAACTTCCTGCACATGCCGCTGCGCACCTACTCCACCGGTATGCGGGTGCGCCTCGCCCTGGGGGTCGTCACCAGCATCGACCCCGAGATCCTGCTGCTGGACGAGGGCATCGGCGCGGTCGACGCGGCGTTCCTCGAGCGGGCCAAGGGGCGGCTGAAGGACCTCGTGGACCGCGCCGGCCTGCTGGTCTTCGCCTCGCACTCCAACGACCTGCTCAAGCAGCTGTGCACCTCGGCGCTCTGGATGGAGCACGGCAGCATCAAGCAGCAGGGCCCGCTCGAGGAGGTCCTCGACGCGTACAAGGGCCGCGAGCGCGCGGCCTCGGGGGGCTGAGTGTCCGAGGCGGCGCCCCGGACCCCCGCCCGCCCGGACGACGAGCGCGTCATCGCGGTCATCGTGACCCGGCACCGGCCGGAGTCCCTCGGCCAGGCGCTCAAGGCGCTGGCGGTGCAGACCCGGCCCGTCGACTCCGTCGTCGTGGTCGACAACGGGCCCGAGGAGCCGGCCGAGGAGGTCGTGCGGGCCAGCGGGCTGCCGCACACCTACCTGCTCTCGCAGGCCAACCTCGGCGGGGCCGGTGGCTTCGCCCTGGGCATGCTCACGGCCCTGGCCGAGGGCGCGGACTGGGTGTGGTGCGCCGACGACGACGGCCGGCCCGCCGACGAGCACGTGCTGGCCACGCTGCTGTCGGTGGCGCGCGAGCGCGGGCTGGCCGAGGTCTCGCCCGCCGTCGCCGACATCGACCGCCCGGAGGCCTTCGCCTTCCCGGTGCGCACGGGGCTGCGCTGGAAGGGCGAGCGCGACCGCCTGGGCGGCGAGGACTTCCTGCCCGGCTACGCCTCCCTCTTCAACGGCGCGCTGTTCGCCGCCGGCACCCTGGCCCGGACCGGTGTGCCGGACCTGCGGCTGTTCGCCCGCGGCGACGAGACCGAGATCCACCGCCGGCTGGTGCGCGCGGGGCTGCCCTTCGGCACCGCGCTGAACGCGACCTACCTGCACCCCAACGGCCGCGACGAGTTCAAGCCGATCCTCGGGGGGCGGCTGTCCGCCCAGTACCCCGAGACCGCCTGGAAGCGCTTCTACACCTACCGCAACCGCGGGTACCTGATGCGCCAGCCGGGGATGCGCTGGCTCTTCCCGCTGGAGCTGGTCCGCTTCTCCTGGTTCTTCCTCGTCACCCGGCGCGACGTGCCCGGGTATCGCGAGTGGCTGGGCCTGATATGGAGCGGCCGGCAGGAACGGTTCCGGCTCCCCAGCTGAGCCCGGCCGGCCCGCATGCACGGCGAACGACCACAACACACCTCACGAGAACGGCTCGGCCCCCACCTCTCGAGGTGGGGGCCGAGCCGTTCGTGGACGAAGGGCGGTCAGGCCGTGGGCGCGGGGTCCCTCGAGCCGGCCTGGAACGCCTGCTCCCAGGCCTCGGGCCCGGTCAGCTGCTCGGCGTGCGTCCGGTACAGCTTCCGCATGCGCGGGAACTCCCGGTACAGACGGGCGTGGGTGACCATCGATTCCCGCAGCAGCCGCCAGAACGCCTTCGGCTTGCGACGGCGGAACGTCACCCCGCGACCGTCAGCCGTGCCGACGGTCGCGCTGTCGAGGCGTGACAGCAGGAACCACTGCGCGTCCTGCGCGCTGACGTTCATCTGCGGCCGCACGTGGGACCCGGCCCGCAGCGGCAGCAGGTTGTGCAGCAGCGCCGCGCCGAAGGTCCGACCGATGGCCAGCGGGGTCGTCGGCGGCCGGCTGAAGCGCTCGGCCTGGATGGCGCCCATGGCGGGGCGGGGCAGGTCGGACGAGGAGGCGAGAACCACGCCGTCCGGGTAGTCCCCCTGGCGCTTGCGCGCCTCCGGCAGCGCCGTAGGAAGCGAGCGGAACAGCTCGTCCGGGCCAGCGAGGAAGTCCTCGTAGGCTCGGTGGTGCAGTGCCGAGGTGCCGTACTGCAACATCACCAGCGTTCGCAGGTCCTGCCGGAGCAGGTGGCGCACCAGCCTCCTGCCCCGCTTGTACGGGCTGTGCAGCGCCGCGGCCACCAGCCGATTACGGGCGTGGAAGTACCCCTGCCAGCCGGCCGTGTCGTCCTTGTCCGTCCAGGAAAGGTGCCAGACGGCTACACCCGGGAGGCTCACCGTGGGAAACCCGGCCTTGCCGGCTCGAATAGAAAACTCCGCGTCGTCCCACTTGATGAACAACGGGAGCGCGTAGCCGATCTCCTCGATCGCCTCGCGCGGGATCAGGCACATCCACCAGCCGGCATAGTCCACGTCGATCCGGCGGTGCATCATCCCCGCCCAGCGCAGATTGCGGTGCGCGAAGTCGTGCCCGTAGTGGGTGTGTGGGGCGGGGCGCCAAGAGAACTGCTCGCGGTCGACGACCTCACCCATCGCGTGCAGCACCGAGCGGTCCTGCAGCGTCAGCATCTGCCCGCCGACCACCATGGGCTTCTTCGCGAACCGGGCGAACGCGAAAGCGCGGGCGACGCAATCCGGCTCCAGTTGGATATCGTCGTCGAGTAGCAGGTGGTGCGTCGCGTCGGTGTGGATGCGCATCTCGTGCATCGTCCGCGCGAAGCCGCCGCTGCCGCCGAGGTTGGCCTGCTCGACAAGGGACAGCCGGTCGCCGAGGGCGGCCTCGGCCTCGGCGAACCCTGCGGCGTCGCGGACCTTCTTCGTGCCCTGGTCGGCCACGATGACCGCGGAGACCAGCTTGTCGACGACGGGGTCGTCGGTCAGGGCTGCCAGCGCGGCGACGCAGTCGGTCGGCCGGTTGAAGGTGCAGATCCCGATGGACAGCCGCGCGTCCTGGGCCGGGGGCTCGGCGGCACACCAGGCGGCGTCGTGGAGCACGAGGTCGTCCTCGTCAGCCGTGAGGTCGAACCAGTACCAGCCGCCGTCCTCGAAGGGCGCGAGGTCCAGCTCGAGCTCCAGCGAGCGGTCGTCGCCGGCCGTGGTCGTCCCGGTGACGTGGATGATGCTGCCGTCGGCCTTCGAGCGGTAGACGTCGATGCGGCCGGCGCCGGAGACCCGCATGCCGAGTACCACGCGGTCCAGGACGGTCCAGCGCCGCCAGTAACTGGCGGGGAAGGCGTTGAAGTAGGTGCCGAAGGAGACCTCGCTCCCGGCGGTGATCGTCGCCGAGGAGCGGTCCGCGACCTTGGCCCGCTTGTCCCGGGCCTCGTCGACGTAGAGGGACCGGACCTTCAGCGGGTCACCGGTGCGCGGGAGGATGACGCGCTGCAGCTGGGTGACTGCCTTGCCTGACGCCAGCTCCGCGAGACTGGGCTCGCTCACCAGCTCCGGTGACACTGGCTCGTTGGTTGTCATGGTCATGGCTGGTTCAGTCCTCCAGGCGGCCGTCGAGGGAGCCGCCCTCGACGAAGAACGGGCGGATGCGGTTCTCGTACATCGTCAGCGCCGAGCCGATCGCCATGTGCATGTCGAGGTACTTGTAGGTGCCGAGGCGCCCACCGAAGAGGACGCGCTTCTCGGCGGCCTCCTTCGCGGCCAGCTCGCGGTAGCGCTCCAGCTTGGCGCGGTCCTCGGGGGTGTTGATCGGGTAGTACGGCTCGTCGCCGGTCTGGGCGGAGCGGGAGTACTCGCGGACGACGACCGTCTTGTCCGTCGGGTAGTCGCGCTCGGGGTGGAAGTGCCGGAACTCGTGGATCCGGGTGAAGGGCACGTCCTCGTCGGCGTAGTTCATGACCGAGGTGCCCTGGAAGTCGCCGATCGGCAGGACCTCGGTCTCGAAGTCCAGCGTGCGCCAGCCGAGCTCGCCGGCCTCGTAGTCGAAGTACTTGTCGATCGGGCCGGTGAAGACCGTCGGCACGTCCGTCGGCAGCTGGTCGCGGACGTCGAAGTAGTCGGTGTCCAGCCGCACCTCGATGTTCGGGTGGTCGGCCATCCGCTGCAGCCAGGCGGTGTAGCCGTCCTTCGGCAGACCCTCGTAGGTGTCGTTGAAGTACCGGTTGTCGAACGTGTACCGCACCGGGAGGCGGGCGATGACCGCGGCGGGCAGCTCGGTGGGGTCGGTCTGCCACTGCTTCTTCGTGTAGCCGCGGATGAAGGCCTCGTACAACGGGCGGCCGATCAGCGAGATCGCCTTCTCCTCGAGGTTGGTGGCCTCGGCGGTGTCGATCTCGCCGGACTGCTCGGCGACGAGGGCGCGGGCCTGCTCGGGGGAGAAGCTCTTGCCGAAGTACTGGCAGATGGTGGCCAGATTGATCGGCAGCGAGTAGGTCTTGTCCTGGTAGATGCTGAAGACCCGGTGCTGGTAGTTCGTGAACTCGGTGAACTGGTTGACGTACTGCCAGACCCGCTCGTTGGACGTGTGGAACAGGTGCGCGCCGTAGACGTGCACCTCGATGCCCGTCTCGGGCTCGGGCTCGGAGTAGGCGTTGCCCCCGATGTGGCTGCGGCGGTCGATGACCAGCACGCGCTTGTCCAGCTGGGTGGCGACCCGCTCGGCGACCGTGAGGCCGAAGAACCCGGAGCCGACGACGACGAGATCAGGACTGGCTTGAGTCACGCTTGGCGACTGTACCGGCGCAGAACGGCCCCGCCGGGCCGAAACGGGGAGTGGTGTGACGGGACCGTCCCCCTCGTCACACCGGTTCCCTCGAGCCCCACGAGGCCCGACGACCCCGGTCCCCGGGTGCGCCCGGCGGTGCTCGGGCGGGCCTCGTAGGGTTCCCGGCGTGAGCGCACCACCGCCGGACGTCCCCCTCCGCGTGGTCGCGGTGACCTACTCCCCGGGCGAGGCCCTGGAGGGGTTCGTCGAGTCGCTGGCCGAGGCCACGACGCGACCGGTCGAGGTGGTCCTGGCCGACAACGGCTCGACCGACGGCGCGCCGGAGCGCGCCGTGGCCCGCCACCCCCACGTGCGGCTGCTGCGCACCGGCGGCAACATCGGCTACGGCGCCGCGGTGAACGCCGGGATGGCCGGGCTGACCGAGGGCTACGCCGTCGTCGCCAACCCCGACGTCCGCTTCGACCCGGGCTCGGTCGACGAGCTGCTGGCCGTGGCCGCCCGCTGGCCCCGCGCGGCCACCGTCGGCCCGGCCATCCGCACGCCGGAGGGCGAGCTCTACCCCTCGGCCCGCGACCTGCCGCGGCTGTCCACGGGTGCCGGGCACGCGCTGCTCGGCTGGGCCTGGCCGGGCAACCCCTGGACGGCGCGCTACCGCCGCGAGCGCGAGGCACCGCGGGAGCGTCCGGCCGGGTGGCTGTCGGGCTCGTGCCTGCTGGTGGACGTCGCGGCCTTCTGGTCGGTCGGCGGCTTCGACCCCGGCTACTTCATGTACTTCGAGGACGTCGACCTCGCCGAGCGGCTGTCGCGGCGCGGCTGGCTGCACGTCTACGCCCCGTCGGCGGTGGTGGAGCACGAGGGCGGGCACGCCACCCGCCGCCAGCCGCACCGCATGCAGCGGGTGCACCACACCAGCGCGCTGCGCTACCTCTCCGGGCAGTACCCGCTGCGCCGGCACGCCCCGCTGCGGCTGGCCCTGCGCGCCGGGCTGGGCGGCCGGATGCTCGTGTCCTACGTGAGCGGCCGGGTGGCCGCCGGCGCCCGCTTCCAGCGCCGTGCCGAGGGTGTCGGCCGCACCGCGCGGCGGCGCAGGAGGAGCTGACGTGCGGCACGCGGTCGTCATGGCCGGCGGCTCGGGGACGCGGCTGTGGCCGCTGTCGCGCAGCGGGCGGCCCAAGCAGCTGCTCGACATCCTCAGCGGCGGCGTGGGCGGTGTCGTCGCGAGCGGGGACGGCCCGCCGCACAGCCTGCTCGCCGAGGCCTTCGCCCGGCTGGAGACGGTGCTGCCGGCCGACCGGATCTGGGTCTGCACCGCCGCCCGGTACGGCGCGCAGGTGCAGGCCGCGCTGCCGCGGCTGCGCCCCGACCGGCTGGTGCTCGAGCCGGTGGCCCGCGACACCGCCAACGCCGTCGGCCTGACCGCGGCCCTCGTCGCCGACGTCGACCCCGACGCCGAGCTGGCGGTCGTCAGCGCCGACCACGTCATCCGCCCGGTCGAGCGCTTCGCCGCGGCGCTGACCACCGCCTACGACGCCCTCGCCGCACGGCCCCGCTCCCTGGTGACCCTGGGCATCCGGCCCACCGCGCCGGCCACCGGCTTCGGGTACGTGCAGCGCGGCGCGCCGACCGGGGTGCCCGGCGTCGCGGAGGCGGCGTCGTTCCGCGAGAAGCCCGACCGCGCCACCGCCGAGGCCTACCTGGCCTCGGGGGAGTACCTGTGGAACTCAGGCATGTTCGTCTGGCGGGCGGCCACGGTCCTCGAGGCGCTCGCCGAGCACCTGCCCGCCAGCGCCGAGGGCCTGGCCCGCGTGGTCGCCGTCCCGGCCGGGCCGCAGCGCGACGCCGTCCTGGCCGAGGTCTTCCCGACGCTGCCGAGGATCAGCGTCGACTACGCCGTCCTCGAGCCCGCGGCGACCGAGCCGGGCCGGGTGCTGGTCGCCGACCTCGACGTCGACTGGCTCGACGTCGGCTCCTGGCCCGCGCTGGCGCAGACGCTCGAGCGGGCGGGGGAGGACGCCGTCTCCGGGCTCGCGGTGACCGTCGACAGCGCCGGCAACATCGTCTTCAGCGACGACCCCGACCACCTGGTGGCCCTCGTCGGCGTCCGCGGCAGCGTCGTCGTCCACACCGCCGACGTGACGATGGTCTGCCCGGTGTCCGACGCCGAGCGGGTCAAGCAGCTGCTCGCCGCCGTCGAGGAGAGACACGGGTCACGCTTCAGCTGAGCGCGCCGATAGCCTCCGGGACGTGAAGAGCTTCGACGTCGCCGCGGTCGTCTCCGGTGGGGCCTCCGGCCTCGGGGAGGCCACCGTCCGGGCCCTGGCCGCGCGGGGCGCGGCCGTGACCATCCTCGACCTGCAGGAGGAGAAGGGGAAGGAGCTCGCCGCCGAGCTGGGCGGGCACACCACCTTTGTCCGCACCGACGTCACCGACGCCGACTCCGTGCAGGCCGCGGTCGCCGACGCCACGGGCAAGGACCGGCCGCTGCGCATCGCGGTCAACTGCGCCGGCATCGGCTGGGCCCAGCGCACCGTGGGCAAGGGCAACGTGCCGCACGACCTCGACCCGTTCGTCCGCACCGTCATGGTCAACCTGGTCGGCACCTTCAACGTGCTGCGGCTGGCCGCCGCCGCGATGGCCGCGACCGAGCCGGAGGAGGACGGCGAGCGAGGGGTGGTCGTGAACACCGCCTCGATCGCCGCCTACGACGGGCAGATCGGGCAGGTGGCCTACTCGGCCTCGAAGGGCGGCATCGTCGGCCTGACCCTGCCGGCGGCGCGCGACCTGTCCAGCGTCGGCGTCCGGGTCTGCACCATCGCCCCCGGGCTGGTGGACACCCCGCTGCTGGGCAGCCTGCCGGAGGAGGCGCGGCAGGCGCTGGCGGCCGGGATCCCGTTCCCCAAGCGCCTCGGCCGCCCCGAGGACTTCGCGCAGCTGGCGCTCGACATCGTGGCGCACGGCTACCTCAACGGCGAGGTCATCCGGATGGACGGCGCCCTGCGGATGGCGCCGCGCTGACCTGCCCGCCGGGGCACGCGCGGGCCTGGTGGGGCGGGTGGTGCGGACACGGGGGAGGACCCGGCCCGGCGCCGTCCGGCCCGCCTACAGTCGCTCCGCGGGGCCGCTGAGGGGCGGCGCCCGGGGGTGACGGCCGGCGGAGCCGTCCACACAGGGAGCGGTCCAGACCCATGGCGCACACCACCACGGCGACCGACTCCGCACCGGGGCAGGCGCCCGACCGGCGCCGCGGGGTGCCGTCGCGGGTCCGGGCCCGGGTCGAGCGCTCCTGGCCGGCGAGGCACTGGACGTCGACCCTGGTGGTCCTCGGCGCGGTGCTCCTGGTCGGCAACGTGCTGCCCTTCTACCCGGGCTTCATGTCCTTCGACTCGGTCGTGCAGCTGGGGCAGGCGCTGGACCCGTCGACCCTGGCCGACTGGCACCCACCGGTCATGACGGCGTCGTGGTGGCTGCTCATGGTGCTGACCGGCGGCAGCGTCGGCAGCATGCTCGTCGCGCAGCTCGGCCTGCTCTGGGCGGCCCTGACCCTGCTGGCGGTGTACGTCTTCCGGCGCAGCGGTCGCCGACTGCTCTCCCTGCTGCCGCTGCTCCTGGGGGTGCTGCCGCACGTCGCCAGCATGTCCGCGGTGATCTGGAAGGACGGCCAGCTCGCCTTCGCGCTGCTCGGCGCGGTCGTCCTCCTGCTGTTCGTCCGCCGTGGGGTCGAGCACACCTGGCTGCGCTGGACGGCGGTGGCCGTGGCCGTCCTGCTGTGCGCCTACGCCGGCGCCGTCCGCTACAACGCGCTCCCGGCGATCATCCCGCTGCTGTTCCTCCTGACCTGGCCCGCGCCGCGGCCGGCCCGGCGGTACCGGCTCGCGCTCGCCGGCGCCGCCGTCGTCGGCGCGCTGGTGGCGACGCCGGTCATCGACGCCGTCCGCCCGGTCCAGGAGACCCACCCGGCCGCCAGCGTCATGCTGGACGACGTCCTGCACCTCTACTCGCTCGACGAGCTCCGGTCGGCCGACGTCAGCCCGCCGCTGCGCGACTACCTGGTCACGTTGGCGACCACCTGCCCACCGGAGACCCGCGACGTCAACTACACGTGGCGGTGCGCGAACACGACGGGGACCATCCCGTCGGTCTTCCTGACGCACGCCGACGAGCTGCGGGACCTCTACCTCAGCGGCATCGCCGAGCACCCGCTGGACTACGCCACCTTCCGGCTCCGCGTCTTCGGCGAGTTCCTGCACACGCCGCCCGACGAGGTGTTCGTCTCCTGGTTCACGATCGGTGCCAACCCGTACGGCCTCGCGTTCGGGCCCAACCCGGCATCGCGGACGCTGGAGTCCTACGTGGGCGCGACGACGCGGGACTTCGGGTTCGTCTTCATGCCCTGGGCTTGGCTGCTCGCCGCGGTGCTCGTGCTGGGGCTCGGCTGGCGCAGGCGGGAGTCGGCGGAGCACGCCGGCGTCGTGGTCGCCCTGGGGGCGTCCTCGGTCGTCTATGTCGTGACCTACCTGCCGATGGTCATCGGCTACGACTACCGGTTCGTCTACTGGCCGGCCGTCGCCGTCAGTGTGGCGGCGGTGCTCCTGCTGCTGGACCGGCGGACGGCGGGGACGGGCCCCGGTCCGGCGGTCGAGGACGAGCCGCCGGTGCACGACGCGACCGCGCCGATGGACCTGGGCCCGGCCGGCGAGCCGGCGTCCCCGCCCCGCACTCCCGCGGCCTGGGCCGGGGCCGGCGCCGGGCCTACGCTCGCCCCGGCGCCGGCGGCGCCTGCACGGCCCTCTTCCCCAGGGAGCACGTCCTGACCAGCACCACCCTCGAGGCCCCGGCGTTCCAGGACGTCTGGCGGCCGGCCTGGCCGCTCGACGTCCGGCGCACCCTCTTCCCGCACCAGCGCAGCACCGGCGACCCGGCGCTGCGCCACGTCGACGACGGCTGCTGGCGGGCGGTCAGCACGCCCGACGGCCCGGCGACGGTGCACCTGACCGTCCGCGGCGGCGAGGTGCGGGTGACGGCGTGGGGGCCCGGCGCCGAGCGGGCCGGGGCGGCGGTGCCCGCATGGCTGGGCGCCGAGGACCGGCCCGAGGAGTTCGAGCCGCGCGGGCACCCGCTGCTCTCCCGCGTGCACCGCGTCTCCCCGTGGCTGCGGCTGAGCCGGACGGGGCGCACCTGGGACGCCCTGGTGCCCGCCGTGCTCGAGCAGAAGGTGACCGTCATCGAGGCGCACCGCGTGTGGCGCGCGCTGCTGCGGCTGGCCGGCGAGCCCGCGCCGGGCCCGGCCCCCGAGGGGATGCGCGTGCCGCCGACCCCCCAGCGGGTGCTGGCGGTGACCGACTGGGAGTGGCACCGCTGCGGCCTGGACGGCGCCCGTCGCCGGGCGCTGCGGGCCGTGGCGAGCGTCGCCGCGCGGCTGGAGCCGGAGGAGGCCGTGGACTGCGCCGACCTGCAGCGCCGGCTGCAGACGGTGCCGGGCATCGGCGTCTGGACGGCGGCCGAGGTGGTGCAGCGGGTGTTCGGCTGCCCGGACACGGTCAGCTACGGCGACTACCACCTGAAGAACCTGGTGGGCTGGTCGCTGGCCGGCCGCAAGACCGACGACGACGGGATGATGGAGCTGCTCGAGCCCTGGCGCGGGCAGCGGCAGCGCGTCGTCCGGCTGCTGGGCATCGGCGGCAGCCGCCCGCCCAAGCGCGGCCCGCGCAACGCCCCGACCGACTACCGCCGCCTCTGAGAGGACCCCCTTGCCCCCCACCGCTCGCAGGCTCGCGGCGGGGCCCTGCAAGGGGGCCGCCCTCTGGGCCGCAGCCTGCCCGAACTACATCACCGGGTCGTCGAGCAGGCGGAGCAGGTAGTCGCCGTAGCCGCTCTTGCCCAGCGGCTCGGCGGCGCGGCGCAGGCCGTCGTCGTCCAGCCAGCCCTGCCGCCAGGCGACCTCCTCGATGCAGCCGATCTTCAGGCCCTGTCGCTCCTCGACCACCGACACGAACTCGGTGGCCTGACGCAGCGAGGCGAAGGTGCCGGTGTCCAGCCACGCCGTGCCGCGGTCGAGGACGGTCACGGTGAGCCGGCCCTGGCGCAGGTAGTGCTCGTTGACCGCGGTGATCTCCAGCTCGCCGCGGGCGCTGGGCCGGATGCCGCGCGCCACGTCGATCACCGAGGACTCGTAGAAGTACAGCCCGGGGACGGCGTAGGAGCTCTTGGGCACCGCCGGCTTCTCCTCGATGGACAGCACGCGTCGGTCGGCGTCGAACTCGACAACGCCGTAGTCCTGCGGGTTGGCCACGTGGTAGGCGAAGACGTGCCCGCCGTCGGGGTCGGGCAGCCGGCCCAGGGCCGTGCCGAGGCCCGCGCCGTAGAAGATGTTGTCGCCGAGCACCAGGGCCACCGAGGAGTCGCCGACGAACTCGGCGCCGATCAGGAAGGCCTGGGCCAGCCCCTCGGGCTGCGGCTGGACGGCGTACTCGATCCGCATGCCCAGCCGGGTGCCGTCGCCCAGCAGCGCGCGGAACGCCTCCTGGTCGCCGGGCGTGGTGATCACCAGCACCTCGCGGACGCCGGCCATCATCAGCGTGGAGAGCGGGTAGTAGACCATCGGCTTGTCGTAGACCGGCATCAGCTGCTTGCTGACCGCCTGCGTAATCGGGAACAGGCGGCTGCCGGTGCCCCCGGCCAGGATGATCCCCCGCATGTCCGGCGACGCTACCGGCGCGTTCCGGCTCAGGACGCGGGCGATCCGAGCCACAGCCTCCCGACGAGTGAGCTGCCGCCCGGGGTGCCCACCGGCTCCCAGCGGGTCGTCCAGCCCTCGGCGTGCAGCTGGATGACGACCGCGCCCACCAGCGCCCCGAGGTTGAGCGCCGCCGTCGTGGTGGCCCGCTCCGGCAGGTGCACGTCGACCACCCCGTCGCCCTCGCCGCCGTAGCGCAGCACCACCGGGAACTCCGGCAGCGCCGCCGTCGCCACCCGGAACGCCGCCGCCACCGCGTCCAGCTCGCCGGGGCGGGGGACCAGGTCCGCGCCGGGCACCCGGGTCGCCACCAGGTCGCGGCTGCCGTAGGGGAACAGGTCGCCGGGGCCCAGGCGGACCAGCGGCCGCGTGCCGGCGTCGTCCTTCGGCGGGTCGAACGGCAACCCGCGGACGACGGCCACCGGGATGCCGGCCAGCTTGCCCTTCACCAGGTCCGCGGCGCCCGCCAGCTCGTCGACGAGGGCGACCTGGGTGGTCTCCAGCCGGTTGCCGTGGGCGTCCACGGCGCCGCGGTGGTCGATCAGTGCGGGAATCCCCGCCGAGCCGACGGCGACGTCGGTCAGCCCGTCCCGCCAGGTGCGGCCGAAGGTGTCACTGACGATGACGGCGACCTCGACCCCGAGCAGCTCGCGCAGCCGGTCGCGCAGGGCCCGGGCCGAGGCGTCGGCGTCCTCGGGCAGCAGCACCAGCGCGTCACCGGGGACGTTGGAGGCGTCGATCCCGGCGGCGGCGACCACCCAGCCCTGCGGCGTCTCGACGATCTTCAGCGGGCCGCGGCGGGCGACCACGCGCACCGTCTGGGCGTCGATGGCCCGCTGCCGGGCGGCCTCGCGGTCCTCGCCGGGCGCGACGGGCACCAGCCGGCCCTCGACCTTGGACACCACCTTGGAGGTCACGACGACGACGTCGCCGTCGGCCAGCCAGGGCGCCGCACCCGCGATCGCCGCGGCGAGGTCGTCGCCGGGGGAGAACTCCGGCAGGTCGGTGACCGGGTGGACCGAGATCCCACCCGGGACCGTGGCCCCGTCCCGCGCCTCGCCCTGAGCCGGCGAAGGCCCCGGGGACGGCAGCCCCCCTGCAGGACCCCGTCGCGGCCCCGTCCCGGGTCCCGCCCTGAGCTCGCGAAGGGCGGGGTCCTTCCCCGGTGGGGGGCAGGCGGGTCCTTGTTCAGACACCGGCGGCGTCGAGCGCGGCCCGCGCCAGCGCCGCGGTCGCCTCGGGTGAGGACATCAGCAGGGGGACGGCGCGGACCTCGACACCGGGGACGTCGGCCGGGTCGCCGGTGTGCACCAGCCAGGCGTCGAGCAGCCCGCCGGAGGACCGGGCGCCGTAGTGCCGAGCCACCCCCTCGGCGCTGACCTCCACGCCGAGGACCGGCAGGCAGCGGTCGGCCATCCCGCGCACGACGCTGCCGCCGACGATCGGCGAGACCCCGACGACGCTGCCCGGCGTCGCCAGCAGCGCCTCCCGCAGGCCGGGCACACCGAGGATCGTGCCGACCGACACGACGGGGTTCGAGGGCGCCAGCAGCACCGCGTCGGCGGCGGCGAACGCCTCGGCCACGCCCGGCGCCGGCTTCGCGGCGTCCACCCCGACCTGCACGAAGGCGCGCGGCTCGGGCTCGGCGCGGTGCCGCACCCACCACTCCTGGAAGTGCAGCGCCTGCTGCCGCCCGGTGCCCGGGTCGGCGACCACCACGTGGGTCTCCACCCGCTGGTCGCTCATCGGCAGCAGCTCGACGCCGGGCTGCCAGCGGTCGGCCAGCGCGGCGGTCACCTGGGACAGTGGGTAGCCGGCGTCCAGCATGCGGGTGCGGAGGAGGTGGGTGGCCAGGTCGCGGTCGCCCAGGCCGAACCACGTCGGCTCGGCCCCGTAGGCGGCCAGCTCCTCCTTGACCGTCCAGCTCTCGCCGGCCCGGCCCCACCCGCGTTCGGGGTCGATGCCGCCGCCGAGGGTGTACATGACGGTGTCGAGGTCGGGGCAGATCCGCAGCCCGTGCATCGTCACGTCGTCCCCCGTGTTGACGACGGCGGTGAGCCGCGCGTCGGGCACGGTCGCGCGGAGTCCGGCCAGGAACCGGGCCCCGCCGACCCCTCCGGCGAGGACGACGATGTGCACGAAAGTCATCGTGCCCGATGGGCACTTGTCCACTGTTCGCCGGGCGTGTCGAGGTGTGCAGCGAGAAGTGACGAACACCCTGTGACGGGTGGGGCCGGTGGGACGAGGCGCTTACACCGGGCGGAGTTGACGGCCCCACAACGACACGCGTGTAATTCCGGCGGTGTCAACGAGTGCCGAGCGGCCCGGGAACGTCCCGTGGAACGCACATCGGGACGACAGCGAGAGGGGACGCATCGTCATGGCAGAGGTCTCGTGGTTGAGCGACTACGTGAACGCCTCCGAGCGCGACCGCAGTGCCACGGGCCCGGCCCAGGGCTTCTCCGGCCTGTGGAGCACGGGCCTGGAGGCCGAGGTGCAGTCGTGGCAGGAGCGCGCGCTGTGCGCCGAGACCGACCCGGAGGCGTTCTTCCCGGAGAAGGGCGGCTCCACCCGCGAGGCCAAGAAGATCTGCACCGGCTGCGAGGTCAAGGCCGAGTGCCTGGAGTACGCGCTGGCCAACGACGAGCGCTTCGGCATCTGGGGCGGGCTGTCCGAGCGTGAGCGCCGCCGGCTGCGCCGCCGCGCCGGCTGAAAAAGGTAGAAGGACCCCGTCCTCCCCACCCCTCGCAAGCTCGGGGCGGGCCCCTGGACGGGGCCGCGCACAGCGCCGTGTGACACCAGCTCCGAGCTGTCCTCACAGCCGCCGACGGATCCCGTCGGCGGCTGTGATGTCGTTCAGGGCATGACGACGCGCGTGGTGGCCGGCCGGGCGGCCGTGGTGCGGGAGCTCCGCGCGGCCGGTCCGCTGCTCGCGGCGCTGCGCGCGCCGGTGACCGCCCGGGCCCCCTGGTTCACCGCCGCGCTGGCCCTGGACGACGCCCGGCCGGGCGGCCCGCGGCCGGTCGCCGTCGTGGTCGACCCGCCCGGCGGTACGGGCGCACCGCGGGCGCTGGCGACCCTCGCCCTGCGCGGCGGCCCGCGGCTCACGGCCACGCTGCTCGGCGACGGTCTCCCGGTGCCCGCCGGGGCGGCGCCCGCCCGCCTCCCGGCCCGGGACGACGCCGCCGCCGACGAACTGGCCGCCGGCGTCCTGGGCCTGTTCGACCGGGTGCGCCGCGCCTGGACGCTGCGGTTGGCCGGCCTGCCGCTGGGTGACCCGACGCTGCGCGCGATCGGCCGCCGGCGGCCCGAGGCGGCGTTCGCCAACGCCCGCAGCGCCCGCCTGGTCGACGACCTCGACGACGCCGGCCCGGTGCACCGCACCCGGGACCCCGCCGAGCTGGACCGCCGGCTGTCCGCGCTGCTCGCCCGCGAGCCCGACCGCCGCACCCGCACCGCCCTGCGCGTCACCGCCCGGCTGCACGCCGCCATCGGTCAGGTGGAGGTGGCCACGGCGGCCGACGGCGAGCGGGCGCTGCTGACCCTCGTCGACGGCGCCGACCGGCGGCCGTGGTGGAGCACTCCGGATGTGGGCCGGCGCACCGAGATGGGTGCGCCGCTGGTCTCGCTGACGCTGCGCGGCGGCGGCCCGGCGGCCCTGCTCAGCCGGCTGTGACGCCGGCCGGCTCCCGCGCCGCGGCCCCTCTGGGCGATTTCCGCGGAAATCGCCCCGTCGCTCGCGGCCATTTCCGCGGAAATCGCCGCGTCGTTCCCGGCGGTCCCCGCGGAGATCGCCGCCGTCCTGCTCAGCCGGAGTAGCTGACCACGTTGAGCGCGGGCTCGTCGAGGCTCTCGGCGCGGTCGGTGCCGAGGAAGACGGTGCCCTCAGCCGGCGCGGTGCCGTCGCGCACCGGCCCGGCGGGGGAGACGGTGACCGCGAGGTCGTACACCCGACCGGTGTAGGCCGGGGCGGTCCCGATCGGCTGGGTGTAGGTGGGAAAGCGGCCGGTCAGCCGCAGGTCCGCGCCGTCCCGCGTGACGGTGAGGGCGGGGGAGGGCAGGTCGGCGTACTCGGTGCGCGAGCGCACGCAGCCCGCGGCCGCGGGGTCCTCGGGCGGTTCGGCGGTCAGGCAGTTCCAGGTCGGCAGCCGCAGGTGCGCGAGCGCCGTCCCGCCGTCCCCGGCCGCGGTGACGCTCACCATCGGGTAGCCCACCGTCGTCCCCACCGCCTGCCGTTCGACGACGAGGCCGCCGAAGGCGAGCCGGGCCACGACGCCGTCCTCGCCGAGCGGCACCGAGCGGTCGGCCAGCACCCCGGCGCCGCCCTCGCCCGGCAGCGGGTCCGCCGGCACCGTGGGCAGCGACGGCGGTACGGGGGTGGGCGTCGGGGTGTCCTGCGGGGACGGCGTCACCGTGCCGGGCGCGGGCCTCGCGATCGCGAGGCCGCCGCCGTCGCGGGTCGCCCCGGCGACCCCGGCGAGAGCCGCCACCAGCACCAGGGCCGCGGCGGCCATCCCGGCCACGGCGCGGCCGCTGCCGTCCGGCTGCGAGGGGCCCGGGTCCTCCTCCGGGAGCGCGGCGGGCGCCGGCGGCGCGCCGGGTGTGCCGGGAGGGGCGTCGAGGAAGCCGGGGAGGTCGTCGTCCCGCCAGCGCGGCGCGGGCCGGGCGGGGCGCGCGGGGTGCGGGTCGCCCGGCGCAGCCCGGGGTTGCCGCCCGCTCGGCCACCCCCGCGCCCAGCCTGCCGCCGCTGCCCGCC